>NZ_SWMA01000001.1:0-327085 GCF_005222685.1 Segeticoccus rhizosphaerae | reverse complement strand
GAGGTGATCGAGCTGTTCGCCGTCGACGACACCTGGGCCGACCGGCCCCCCGAGACCCCTCCCGACACCGACACCGATGCCGATACCGATGCCGACGACCACGGTGCGGGCGGTGTGGTGGCGGGGGTGGACCGTGGCTGTGCCGGCGGGCCGGGCGGGTCCGGGTACACCCGGCTGGGCCCCGCGGGCGGGGGGATGCTGCACCCCGCCGACGAGACCACCACCCCGGCCGCACCCCTGACCGTCGACACCCCGGCCTGGCTGCGGGCCGACCCCGCCGGCTGCCTCATCCCCGGCATCGGGGTCATCCCCGCCGACAGCTCCACCGTCGCCAACCTGCACTGCCTGTGCAAACACCACCACCGCGCCAAACACCAAGCCGGCTGGCGCCTGACCATGACCCGCGACGGCGTGTGCACCTGGACCTCACCAGCCGGCCAGGACTACCCCACTCACCCGACCAACCACCTCCAAGCCAGCGCCTGACGCGCCCCAAGAGCCACGTCACGTCAGCGTGCACCGGTGACCACGGCTGGCCCGTCGTCCGAGCTCAACGCGTGCCGGCGTCTGCGCAGCCCCAGGGACAGCGACACGAGCGCCGCCAACAGCGCAGCCACGGCCGCGCCCAGAAACACCGTCTGCACCTGCACCACCCCCGCGTGGACCATCGCACCGGGGGCCTGTGGGTCGGGCAAGGCATTGACCGCAGCGTAGAACCGATGCAGTCCGATCGCGGTCAGCAGCGCCAGCCCCACGACCATGCCGACCATCCGCCCGACCACCAGGAGTGCGCTCGCCATCCCGTGCGCCTCCTGTGGCGCGTCCGCGAGCGCCGCGTCGTTGACCGGTGCAATCGCGAGCCCGAGTCCGAGCCCCACGACGACGAGCACCAACGTCGCGGTCCAGTGCTGGAGCGAGCCCTCGTCCCATCCGGCCATCGCCAACATCCCGGCGGCGGCAGCAAGCAGTCCCGGCCCGGCCACGAGCCCGGCCCCGCACCGCTGGAGCAACCATCCGCCGGCCACCGCTCCGATCGGCACCGCCACGAGAAACCGCACCAGCACGAGCGCCGCGGTGGTCTGGGAGTCGGTCATCACCAACCGCGCGAGCAGGGGGACGTCCACCACGACCGCTACCAGAGCACATCCCACGAGCACGCTCACCAGCAAGGCCGGTATGACGCGTGCCTGGACCAGTCCGCGCGCGATCAGTGGAGACGCCGCGACACGATGGCGCCACAGGAAGAGCGCGACCGCGACGAGGCCCACCGGGACCAGCCACCAGCCGAGCGGTCCGATGACGGAACGCTCAGGGTCGGCCGACGAAAAGGTGAGAACCAGGGACCCGAGGGCCACGGCCAGGCACACGGCACCGGTGAGATCGGCCTGCCTCAGCACCGGGCCCCACGATCCCGCGGTGGCGGTGACAAACAGCAGCACAGCCACGGCGGCGGCGACCCCGATGGGCGTAGCGACCCGCGAATCTCCATGGAACGGGATGAAGGGGACGCCCAGCGTGATGTCGACGACCAACCGTTGGGGCGCGAGCAGGGTCAGCACGCCGAGCACTCCCGCGACCAGGCCCAGGACAACCGGCACCGGCCGCGCCCGGACGCGTTCGCGCCCGGTGAGGACGATGACCCCGGCCAAGGCAATCCCCAGGGCGACGTTGACCCAGAAGATCATTCGCCAGTCGGACACCGCGAGGATCAGCGCGCCCACGAGCGGCCCGAGGACGCTGCCGAGCTCTTGCACGCCACCCACGACCCCGAGCGCGGTGCCACGCCGCTCGACCGGCCACAGGTCGGCGACGAGGGCCAGGGTCGCGGGGACCAGGCCTCCCCCACCGACTCCTTGGAGCACCCTGCCGGATACCAGCACCGACAGGTCCACCGCGCTCGCGGTGACGACGGACCCGGCGACGAAGATGCCGAGGCACACCAGCAGGATCCGCTGCCGAGACACCAGGTCGGCCACCCGTCCGATCAGCGGGAGGACCGCGACGTAACCGAGCAGGAACCCGGAGATGATCGGCGCCGCCCGTTGCAGGGCGTCGATGCCGAGGCCCACGCCGGCCATCATGTCCGGGAGGGCAAGCACCACGACATACGTGTCGGCGGCGGCCAGCGCGACGGCCGCCGAGGCCGTGCCCAGAAGGGCCCTAGGGCTGGGTGATCTCAACCGGCTGACCGTAGGCGTCCAGGTGCAGGGTGTAGGTCGACGTGGCACCTGGGTAGAACGGCCCGCTGACCGCCACGGTGCGGATCTGCTTGCTGTCCGGGACGATCCCGTAGGTCACGTCGTAGCTGCCTTTCGCGTCACCGATGACCAGGACGTCGGTCACCGCCTTGCCGGGGAGCGTGCCCGTGATCGTCTGCACGACCTCCTTGCCATCGCGTGACTTGTCGCCGAGCTTCGGGTCCTTCGTGGCCGGGAGCAGCGTCGTGATGCCGTGGTCGGTCGAGAAGAGGTCGGCGGGGTCGGGCGCGTTGTACTTCGCCGGGTCCTCCTTCAGGTAGGAGCTCGAGAAAGGCAGCTTGAGCCAGAATCCGCCGCCGACCGCGACCACCGGCACCGTCGCCTGCAGGCCCTTGATCCGGGCCTCCAGGGTGCCCTTGAACGCCGGCGCGTGGGTGCCGTCTCCCTCCGCGCCAAGGACGCCGTCAGCCTTCTCGGGCACGTCCTGGGAGGTCAGCCTGAGGTGCACCGACGACGCGTCATCCAGCACCTTCTTCGCAGCCGCCAACTGGTCGCGGGCCGAGGGCGGGGTGGCCGTTCCCGACCCGGAGTCGGCGCCGCCTCCCCCGCTGCAGGCGGTGAGGGCGAGAAGCGCGGCTGCCACGGCAGCCACGGACGTGGAGCGAAGTCGCATGAACTGAACCTAACCTCTGGCCGGCAGACATCGGGACCGCCGGTCGGATGACCGGCGGTCCCGAGCGGTCCCGCGGACTCCGTCAGCCGTTGACGGCAACACCGGCCGGTCGCACGGTGAGTCCGTCCGCCTCGGGGTCTCGGTCCACGACGACCGTGTCGCCGTCATGGATCTGGCCCGCCAGCAGCTCCTTGGCGAGCTGGTCACCGATCTGGGTCTGCACCAGCCGGCGCAACGGACGGGCGCCGTATGCCGGGTCGTAGCCGGTCAGCGACAGCCACTCACGCGCCGCGTCGGTCACCTCGAGGGTGATCCGGCGGTCGGTGAGCCGCCGAGCGAGCGCCGCGACCTGCAGGTCCACGATGTGCGCGAGCTCGTCGGTGGTCAGGGCGTCGAAGATGACGACCTCGTCGAGCCGGTTGAGGAACTCCGGCTTGAACGCGGCACGCACCGCGGCCATGACCTCCTCGTGCTTGGCGTGGTCGTCCAGCAGCGGATCGACCAGGAACTGCGAGCCCAGGTTGGAGGTCATCACCAGGATCACGTTGCGGAAGTCGACCGTGCGGCCCTGACCGTCGGTGAGCCGTCCGTCATCGAGCACCTGCAGCAGGATGTCGAAGGTCTCGGGGTGGGCCTTCTCCACCTCGTCCAGCAGGACGACGCTGTACGGACGTCGACGCACCGCCTCGGTGAGCTGGCCGCCCTCCTCGTACCCGACATACCCCGGGGGAGCTCCGATGAGCCGCGCGACGGCATGCCGCTCGGAGTACTCACTCATGTCCAGCCGCACGATGGCGCGCTCGTCGTCGAAGAGGAAGTCGGCGAGCGCCTTGGCGAGCTCGGTCTTGCCGACTCCGGTGGGTCCGAGGAAGAGGAACGAGCCGGTGGGGCGGTCGGGGTCGGCGATACCGGCGCGCGAGCGGCGCACCGCGTCGCTGACCGCCTGCACGGCAGCCTTCTGGCCGATCAGCCGCTTGCCGAGGTGGTCCTCCATCCGCAGCAGCTTCTCGGTCTCGCCCTCGAGCAGGCGGCCGGCAGGGATGCCGGTCCACGAGCTGATGACGTCGGCGATGTCGTCGGGCCCGACCTCCTCCTTGACCATCGGCGCCTCACCGCCGGCGGTCGACGAGGTCGACTCGGCGGCCTGGGCCTGGTCGAGCTCCTGCTCGAGCGCGGGCAGCTGGCCGTAGAGGATCGCCGACGCGCCGGCGAGGTCGCCCTCGCGCTGCAGCCGGTCGGCCTGGCTGCGCAGGTCGTCGATCTGGGCCTTGACCTCACCGACCTTGTTGAGGCCGGCCTTCTCCTGCTCCCAGCGCGCGTTGAGGGCGGCGAGCTCCTCCTCGCGGTCGGCGAGGTCCTGGCGAAGCTTGGCCAGACGCTCCTTGCTCGCCGCGTCGGTCTCCTGGGCGAGCGCGAGCTCCTCCATCTTGAGCCGGTCGACGCCGCGCCGCAGCTCGTCGATCTCGACGGGGCTGGAGTCAATCTCCATCCGTAACCGCGAGGCGGACTCGTCGATCAGGTCGATCGCCTTGTCGGGCAACTGCCGACCGGTGATGTAGCGGTCGGACAGCGCCGCCGCGGCGACGAGCGCGGAGTCGGCGATGGCCACCTTGTGGTGCGCCTCGTAGCGCTCCTTGAGCCCGCGCAGGATGCCGATGGTGTCCTCGACACTCGGCTCACCGACGAAGACCTGCTGGAAGCGCCGCTCCAGCGCCGCGTCCTTCTCGATGTGCTCGCGGTACTCGTCAAGCGTGGTCGCACCGACCAGCCGCAGCTCACCGCGGGCCAGCATCGGCTTGAGCATGTTGCCGGCGTCCATGGCACTCTCGCCGGTCGCGCCGGCACCGACGACGGTGTGCAGCTCGTCGATAAAGGTGACGATCTCGCCGTGGCTGTTCTTGATCTCCTCGAGGACGGCCTTGAGCCGCTCCTCGAACTCGCCGCGGTACTTCGCGCCCGCGACCATCGCGCCGAGGTCGAGACTGATCAGCCGCTTGCCGCGCAGCGACTCGGGCACGTCACCGGCCACCATGCGCTGCGCCAGTCCCTCGACGACGGCGGTCTTGCCGACGCCGGGGTCGCCGATCAGCACCGGGTTGTTCTTGGTGCGCCGGGACAGGACCTGCACGACGCGCCGGATCTCCGAGTCACGGCCGATCACCGGGTCGAGCCGGCCCTCGCGGGCAGCCTCGGTGAGGTCGGTGCCGTACTTGCCCAGCGCGTCATACGTCGCCTCAGGGTCAGCGGAGGTGACCTGCGCTCCGCCGCGGATCTTGGGGATCTCGGCGGTGAGCGCGTCGGCGTCCAGACCGAAGCTGCCGGTGCCGGCCAGCGCCACGAGCAGGTGGTCGGTCGAGACGAAGGTGTCGCCCATCGACTGCATCAGCGACCTGGCCTGCTCCAGCACGGCCAGCGCCTGGCGCGAGAGGCCGGGCGCGCTCACCGAAGAGCCACTGGCCTTCGGCAGCGACGCCAAGGCCGTGGTCGCAGCGTGCCCCGCGGCGGTGGCCGACGAACCGACCGCTTCCAGCAAGGGTCCCGTGGTGGTGTCGGTCTGCTGGGTCAGCGCCAGCAGCAGGTGCGCCGGCTCGACCTGGGGGTGGCCGGTGGCAGCGGCGTCGCGAACGGCGGAGGACAGCGCCTCCTGAGCCTTGGTGGTGAGCTGCAGGTCCATAAACAGATGATCTCCTCGTGATGACGACGCCGCAGGTCGGTGCCGTGACGTCGCCGGGTCGGGACACGTTCAGTATCAGCAACCGGAGTAGAGTTGAGTCTATTCCGCTCAACCCTGGGAGTGAGCGGCGCCCGGGACCGTGCCGAGCCGCGCGGTGACCAACTCGGCGGCGGCCTGCCACGACTGCTCTGGTGCGTCACCGGTCGGGTAGCGCTGGTCGAGCTCGAGAATCGTCATGCCGTGCGCCATGGACCAGAGAGCTTGGG
This sequence comes from Segeticoccus rhizosphaerae, assembly GCF_005222685.1. Lineage (NCBI taxonomy): Bacteria > Bacillati > Actinomycetota > Actinomycetes > Micrococcales > Intrasporangiaceae > Segeticoccus > Segeticoccus rhizosphaerae. The sequence goes on along the minus strand of NZ_SWMA01000001.1, from coordinate 321,274 downwards.
CGAGGCGGCATGTTCTGGTCCGTTCGGGAATTCGGCGCGGCGAGCCTTCAGCTGGTGCAGGATGGATCGGACGAAGGAGGAGCCATGCCGTTGCCTAGGAAGGTCGCCGAGCTCAACAAGGTCGGTCTCAACCGCGTCACAAGACCGCTGGCAGGGCAGCTGCCCGGGTTCGGGCTGGTCACTCATCGCGGCCGCAGGTCCGGCAAGGAGTACAACACCCCGGTCAACGTGTTCCGGGTGGAGGGCGGCTTCACCATCGCGCTGACCTACGGCACGGACTCCGACTGGGTCAAGAACGTGCTGGCCGCGGGTGAGTGCCGGATCCACACCCGTGGCAGGACACATCACTGCACGGCACCGCGGCTCTTTCACGACGAGAGCAGGACCGGGATGCCGAGTGTGGTGCGCCAGATCCTGGCCCTCACAGACGTTTCCGACTTCATGTCCCTGACCACTGTCGGTGAGGACGACTAACGTCAGGGGGTATGCCCGACTCCGACGCCACCGCCACCGCCACCTTCCTCCAGCTGCACCACGACTCCGGTCCCCTGCTGCTGCCCAACGCGTGGGACACGGGATCCGCGCGCCTGCTCGCCTCCCTCGGCTTTCGTGCCCTCGCCACCACCAGCAGCGGGTATGCCGCGTCGCTCGGCCGGCTCGATGGTTCCCTCAGCCGCGACGAGGCTCTCGAGCACACGGCACAGCTCGTGCGAGCCACCGCGCTACCCGTCAACGCCGACCTGGAGAACTGTTTCGCCGACGAACCTGCCGGCGCGGCCGAGACGATCCGGCTGGCGCTCGGCACCGGCACCGCGGGCGCATCCATCGAGGACTTCAGCGGCCGACCCGACTCTCCCATCTACGATCTCGGTCTCGCCACCGACCGGGTGCAGGCCGCCGCCGAGGCGGCGCATGCCGGGCCGCAGCGGCTGGTCCTCACCGCGCGGGCCGAGAACCACCTGCACGACCGGGCCGACCTCGCTGACACGATCACGCGGCTGCAGGCCTACCAGGAGGCCGGGGCCGACGTGCTCTATGCACCGGGCCTGACCAGCGCCGACGACATCCGCGCGGTCGTGACCTCGGTCGACCGTCCGGTCAACGTCCTCGCGATGTCGGCGACGCCGACCGTCGCCGAGCTCGCCGAGATCGGTGTCGCCCGCATCTCGGTGGGCGGCGCCTTCGCCTTCGCCGCGCTGGGTGCCCTGCTCGAGTCGGCCCGCGAGCTGCTCGACCAGGGCACCTACGGCTACACCACCCGGTCCGCCGCCGGTCGAGCAGCCATCGAATCGGGGTTCTCCGACGAGAGCGGTGCCGGAACGGCCTGAGCCGAGGGACCGCGTCCGGTGTCCGTCGCGCCACGGGCTCGGCGCAACAGACGCATCGCGTTGGCGATCACCACCAGCACGGACGCCTCGTGCACCAGCATCCCGATCGCCATCGTCACGCCACCGAACACCACGCCGAGCAGCAGCGCGAGCACGGTGGCCAACGCGACCGCGATGTTTTGTCGCATGGTCCGCACCGTCCTCCGGGCCAGCGACACCGCCTCCGGGAGCCGAAGGAGGTTGTCGCCCATGAGGGCGATGTCGGCCGTCTCGACCGCCACGGCCGGTCCGGCCGCCCCATCGCCACGCCGATGTCCGCGATGGCGAGGGCCGGGGCGTCGTTGACCCGTCACCCACCATGGCGACGGTGTGACCCCGGCGTTGCAGCTGCGCGACGACCTCGAGCTTGTCCTCCGGGAGGAGAACGGCATGGACCTCGTCGACACCCGTGGCCGGGGCGACCGCCTCGGCGACCTGCCGGGCGTCACCGGTGAGCATGACGACCCGCTCCACCCCGGCCTCGTGCAGCCGCGCCACCATGTCGGCGGCGTCGGCCCGCACCTCGTCCGCGACGGCGATCACCCCGACGGCGGTGTCGTCGACGGCGACGATCATGGGCGTTCGGCCCGCCGAGGCGAGTGCGTCGGCGGCTCGTGGAGCGTGTCCCAAGAGGTGCTCGGCCGGGTCTCCAGCGAGGTAGAGCGGATCCCGTCTGCCCAGGAGAGCGAGTGCATCCGGCGGTCGATCCCCTCCAGCTGCTCGCGGGAGAGACCGGCGAAGTAGGGCACGCGCGACAGCACGCGCATGCGCACCGCGTCGTCGCAGGAGTGCGGCACGCCACAGGTCTGCGCCAGCGGTGTCCGCCGCCTGGCCGCGGAGGAGGTGGGGATGGCGCTGGTGGTCATGTCAGCTCCGTGCGGTCAGGGATGGATCATTCGGACCGTATCCCGCCGTGTCGGCGTCTGACAGGGGCCAAGGTCCTGCCACGAGCACGGACCGGGCCCCCGACACAGCGGTAGCGTGGCCGTCATGACAGGTCACATCGAAGCCGTCGAGGGTGACATCACCACCCAGCAGGTCGACGCGATCGTCAACGCTGCCAACAGCTCGCTGCTCGGTGGCGGTGGGGTGGACGGCGCGATCCACGCCGCCGCCGGTCCAGCCCTGCTGGAGGAGTGCCGGGCACTGCGTCAGGACTCCTACCCGGACGGGCTGCCGGTCGGCGCGGCGGTCGTCACGGGCGCCGGCAACCTGCCCTGCCGCTGGGTCGTCCACACCGTCGGGCCGAACAGACATGCCGGCCAGACCGATCCGGCTCTGCTGATCTCCTGCTTCAGCACGTCGTTGTCGGCCGCTGCGTGCGCAGGAGCACGCACCATCGCGATGCCGGCGGTGAGCGCCGGCATCTACGGGTGGGACGCGGACGAGGTGGCCGAGATCGCCGTCACCACGGTGAGGGACACCCTCGCCAGTGGGACGGTCATCACGCCATACGGCGACGGCGACCTCGGCCAGGTGGAGCTGGTGCGGTTCGTGCTGTTCGGCGCCCGCACCTACGACGCCTTCACCCGCGCACTGGGCTGAGCGCGGGCGCACCGGTCAGACGACTCCGAGCGCCAGCATCGCATCGGCCACCTGGACGAAGGCGGCGGCGTTGGCGCCCACTACGTAGTTGCCCGGCACGTCGTACTCGTCAGCCGTGGCGGCGCACCGCTCGTGGATGCCCTTCATGATCTCGGCGAGCCGGTCCTGCGTGTAGTCGAAGGTCCACGAGTCGCGCGAGGCGTTCTGCTGCATCTCGAGCGCGCTCGTCGCCACCCCTCCGGCGTTGGCTGCCTTGCCGGGGCCGAAGAGCACACCGGCCTCGGCGAAGATCTGGGTCGCCGCGGGGGTTGTGGGCATGTTGGCGCCCTCCGCGACCGCGACGCAGCCGTGGTCGACCAGCCGTCTGGCGTCGGCCTCCTCGATCTCGTTCTGAGTCGCCGACGGCAGTGCCACGTCGCACGGCACCTCCCAGATCCGGCCGCCCGCAACGTGGTTCGCTCCCGATCCGCGTGCCTCGGCGTAGTCGGTCATCCTCCCGCGCCGGACCTCCTTGACCTCCTTGAGCAGCTCGACGTCGATGCCCTTCTCCTCGACGACGTAACCGCCGGAGTCCGAACAGGCCACCACGGTGCCACCCAGCTCGTGCACCTTCTCGATCGCGTAGATCGCCACGTTCCCCGAGCCGGAGACCAGCACGCGCTTGCCGTCCAGCGAACCGCCCCTGGTTCGCAGCATCTCGTCGACGAAGTAGACTGTGCCGTAGCCGGTCGCCTCGGTGCGCACCAGCGACCCGCCCCAGCCGATGCCCTTGCCGGTGAGCACGCCGGACTCGTAGCGGTTGGTGATCCGCTTGTACTGCCCGAAAAGGTAGCCGATCTCGCGGCCGCCCACACCGACGTCACCGGCGGGAACGTCGGTGTATTCGCCGATGTGGCGGTAGAGCTCGGTCATGAAGGACTGGCAGAACCGCATCACCTCGCCGTCAGAGCGGCCCTTGGGGTCGAAGTCGGACCCGCCCTTGCCCCCACCGATCGGCAGCCCGGTGAGCGCGTTCTTGAAGATCTGCTCGAACCCGAGGAACTTGACGATGCCGAGGTAGACGCTCGGGTGGAAGCGCAGCCCGCCCTTGTAGGGCCCGAGCGCGGAGTTGAACTCGACCCGGAAGCCGCGGTGGATCTCGATGCGTCCGTTGTCGTCGACCCACGGCACGCGGAAGATGATCTGTCGCTCCGGCTCGCAGATGCGCTCGATGACCCGCGCGTCGGTGTATGCCGCGTGCTTGGCCATGACCGGACCCAGGCTGTCGAGCACCTCGCGGACCGCCTGGTGGAACTCGGTCTCCCCCGGGTTGCGCTGGAGCACCAGCTCGTAGATCGACTGCAGCTTCGGTTCGAGCGCCGACACGGGCGCCTCCTCGGGGGGTGGCGGGCAGGGACGCGGGTCACCATACCCGCGGTGTCCGGTCCCTGAGATGACTGTCCACTCCGCGGAAATGCGACCGAGGCACCGTGCCCGGGAGTGGGCTTCAGGCCCGCGGCCGCCACACCACCAGCGCCCGCGAGTCGCTGAGGGTGCGGCTGGGACGCTCACCTGCCCGCACAGCGACCACGTCGCCGGCCCGGCCGGCCGCGAAGACGCGGGCCGCCGCGCTGCGCTCGAGTCGCGCGCGCTCGAGCTCTGCGGTCAGCACCTCCACGCGTTCCTCCAGCCGGCTGACCTCGTGCTCCAGCTCGAGGATCCGCTGGATCCCGGCCAGGCTGATGCCGTCCTCCTGGGACAGACGTTGCACCGTCCGCAGCCGTGCGATGTCGCGGGCCGAGTAGCGGCGCCCGCCTCCACGGGTGCGAGAGGGCGAGACGAGGCCGAGCCGGTCGTACTGCCGCAACGTCTGCGCATGCATGCCAGCCAGCTGGGCAGCCACCGAGATGACAAACACCGCGGCGTCGTCATCGTGGGGGAAGCCTCGTGGCGTCACGTCCGCTCACTCCTTCGCACGGGCGAAGAGTTCGGCCCGGGGATCGGCCCCGTCCTCGTCCGCGCGCAGGACCTCGAGGGCGTCGCGCGCGGAGTCGGACAGCCGTTGCGGCACGACGACGGTGACCTTGGCCAGCAGGTCACCGGTGCCCTTCTTGCTCTCGATGCCCCGCCCCTTGACCCGCAGCACCCTGCCGCTCGGCGTGCCCGGTCTGATCTTGACCTTGACCGGCGCGCCCGACAGGGTCGGCACCGAGACGGTCGCGCCCAGGGCGGCCTCCGCGAAGGTGACCGGCAGGTCGACGGTGAGGTTGTTGCCGTCACGGCCGAAGACGGGGTGCGGCTCGACGTGCACGGTCAGCATCAGATCTCCCTTGGGGGCTCCGTGGTCGCCGGCATGGCCCTTGCCGCGCAGCCGGATCCGCTGACCGTCCTTGACCCCCGCGGGGATCCGGGTCGTCACGTGGCCGCCGTCGGCGTCCTGGAGAGTGACCGTGTCACCCTGGGTCGCCTGCCGGAAGGACAGCGTCGTGCGGGCGTTGATGTCCGCGCCGGGGCGGGGGCCGGCAGGTGCGCCGAACCCCCCGTAACCGCCACGGCCGGCGCCACCGCCGAACATCCCACCGAGCAGGTCCTCGAGGTTGGGTTGCCCAGCCCCGCCGCCACCGCCGGAGGTGGTGAAGCGCACATTGCCCCCGCCGCCGAACATGCCACCGAAGAGGTCCTCGAAGCCGGCGCCACCGGCAGAGCCGCCCGGGCCGCCGCCGGCGGTGAATCGGGCGCCGCCGTGGGCCATCTGGCGGATCGCGTCATACTGCTTGCGCTGCTCGGGATCGGACAGGACGGCATACGCCTCCCCGATCTCCTTGAACTTCTTCTCCGCCGCGGTGTCGCCCGGCTTGGAGTCGGGGTGCCATTCGCGCGCGAGCTTGCGGTAGCGCTTCTTGAGTGCCTTGTCGTCGACGTCGGGGGAGACGCCGAGGATCGCGTAGAAGTCCTTCTCGAACCAGTCCTGGCTGGCCATGGGCGCCTCCTCCTCTGCTCACTGTTTCGTCCCGACACCGCTTCGGCGAGTCGTGTCGCCGAAGCGGTGTCGGGTCCGGGTCACTGCGGGTCGGCGACCGCCACGCGGGCGGGTCGGATGACCCGTTCTCCCATCTTGTAGCCGGGCTGCATCACCTGCACGATCGTGGTGACCTCCGTGCCGGGTGCCAGCTCGGCCTCGGTGTGCATCAGGGCCTCGTGCACGTTGGGGTCGAACGCCTCGCCGGGCTCGCCGTAGCGCACGACACCGTAGCGGCCGAGGGTCGTCTCGAACTTCTCCGCGATGGCCGCGAACGGCCCGCCCTCGAGGTCGCCGTGCTGCCGCGCCAGGTTGATGTCGTCCAGCACCGGCAGCAGAGCCTCCACGACACCGCTCACGGCGAGATCCTTGTGCAGCTCACGGTCGCGGTCCACGCGCCGCTTGTAGTTGACGTATTCGGCGTTGAGCCGCTGCAGGTCGCGCTTGAGGTCGTCGGCCAGCGTGGCGTCGGGATTGGCCGGCGCCTCCGAGGCGCCGGACCCGGCCTGGCTCCCCTGCGAGTCTGCGGTGTCTGCGGCCCGGGTCGAACCGTCACCGCTCGGGGACGCCCCGGCGGCCGGCTGCCCCGAGCCGGCGCCGCGGACGGCGCCGGTCTCGGGGTCGAGCCGCCGCTTGTCGCGGATCACCGGCCCGACGGTCTCCTCGGCCGCTTCCGGGTTCTCCGGCGGGCTCGCGGCCCCGTGCACTGGCTCGTCGGTCACTTCTTCTCCTCTTCGTCCTCGACGACCTCGGCGTCGACGACGTCCTCGTCGGCCGAGCTCGCGCTGTCACCGGCCGCTCCCGCACCGGGGTCCGTCGCTCCGGGGTCACCCGCGGCGCCGTCGGCCGGCTGCTCCGACTGGGAGGCGGCATACATTGCCGTGCCGACCTTCTGCGACTCCTCGGACAGCTTGGCGCTCTTGGCCTTGATGTCCTCGGCGGACGCGCCGGAGCCGTCCTTCAGGGCCTCCTTGAGGTCGGCCAGGGCGCTGTCGACGTCTCCGCGGCTCTCGGCCGGGATCTTGTCGGCGTTGTCGGCCAGGAACTTCTCGGTGGAGTAGACCAGCTGCTCCGCGGTGTTGTGGGACTCGGTCTCCTCGCGGCGCTTCTTGTCCTCCTCCGCGTGGGCCTCGGCCTCTTTCACCATGCGGTCGATCTCCTCCTTCGGCAGCGCGCTGCCGCCGGAGATCGTCATCGACTGCTCCTGACCGGTGCCGCGGTCCTTGGCGGACACGTGCACGATGCCGTTGGCGTCGATGTCGAAGGTGACCTCGATCTGCGGGACGCCACGGGGGGCGGGGGCGATACCCGTCAGCTCGAAGTTGCCGAGCGGCTTGTTGTGCTGGGCCAGCTCGCGCTCACCCTGGAAGACCTGGATCATCACCGACGGCTGGTTGTCGTCGGCCGTGGTGAAGACCTCGGAGCGCTTGGTCGGGATGGCCGTGTTGCGCTCGATGAGCTTGGTCATCAGGCCGCCCTTGGTCTCGATGCCGAGCGACAGCGGGGTGACGTCGATGAGCAGCACGTCCTTGCGCTCGCCCTTCAGCACACCAGCCTGCAGGCTCGCGCCCACCGCCACGACCTCGTCGGGGTTGACGCCCTTGTTGGGTTCCTTGCCGTCGGTGAGCTTCTTGACGACCTCGGTCACGGACGGCATACGGGTCGAACCACCGACGAGCACCACGTGGTCGATCTCGCTGACCTTGATGCCCGCGTCCTTGATGACGTTGTGGAACGGCGCCTTGGTGCGCTCGAGCAGGTCAGCGGTCATCTGCTCGAACTGCGCGCGCGACAGCGACTCGTCCAGGTGGATCGGGCCGCTCTCCGACATCGAGAGGTACTGCAGGCTGATGTTGGTGTTGGACGCGGTCGAGAGCTCCTTCTTGGCCTGCTCCGCGGCGTCACGCAGACGCTGCATGGCGATCTTGTCGCCGGACAGGTCGGTGCCCGTGTGGTTCTTCACCGTGGTCAGCAGGTGCTGGACGATGCGGTCGTCCCAGTCGTCGCCACCGAGCTTGTTGTCACCGTTGGTGGCCCGGACCTGGATCGTCGAGAAGCCGTCCTCCGGGTCCTTGCCGACCTCCAGGAGGGACACGTCGAAGGTGCCGCCGCCGAGGTCGAAGACGAGGATGAGCTCGTCCTCCTTGCCCTTGTCGAGCCCATAGGCGAGCGCCGCCGCGGTGGGCTCGTTGATGATGCGCAGGACGTTGAGGCCCGCGATCTCGCCGGCCTCCTTGGTGGCCTGGCGCTCGCGGTCGTCGAAGTAGGCCGGCACGGTGATGACCGCGTCGGTGACGTCCTCACCGAGGTAGGACTCGGCGTCGCGCTTGAGCTTCTGCAGGATGCGCGCGCTGATCTCCTGCGCGGTGTACTTCTTGCCGTCGATCTCCGGCGACGTCCAGTCGGTGCCGATGTGGCGCTTGACGGAGCGGATGGTCCGGTCGACATTGGTGACGGCCTGGCGCTTGGCGATCTCGCCGACGAGGACCTCGCCGTTCTTCGAGAACGCGACGACGGACGGCGTGGTGCGGCCGCCCTCGGCGTTGGCGATGATGGTGGGCTCGCCACCCTCGAGGACCGCGACCGCCGAGTTGGTGGTGCCGAGGTCGATTCCTACCGCACGTGCCATGAGTGACTCTCCTGTATGTCGGGTGCCTGGCTCGGTGCTCCCGGCGTGCTGTCGGGAGACTTCACCAGCTGGTTGATGCGTCAACACTCAATCTGCAGACTTCCCGCCCGAGTTGTCAAACTGAGGCTCCGCAAACTTGAGTTCGTCAGGCTCAACTGTACCGGTGGCGGATTCATTCCCGGCCCTGCGGCAGTCGGCCCCAGTCGCTCGGCCGCTTGCGGCCTGACGTCGCAACTCGCGCTGGCACTACTGGGGTGAACGGACGCCATACCGGCGTGTCGTGCTGCGTGTCGCGAGGTAGTGCCAGCGTGACGTGCGGTCAACCCCTCCCAAGCGGTCCTTCCGTGGTGTCGTATGACGGTGCAGTCGTTCGTGGAGTAGGTGAGCGGCCGTCCGGCCGCTGGAGCCGAGGTCGCGAGGCGGCGGCCCCGGCCCGAGTCGAGAGGAGACGACAGTGGCTCAGTACCTGATCATGTTCAACGACGAGTGGGTGCCCGACCAGACGCCCGACGACCTACGCACCAAGAGCGCGACCTCGCACGCCCTGCTCGACGAGATGAAGGCGGCCGGCGTCTTCGTCTACGCCGAGGGCGGTATCGACGCCTCGACCGCGCTGTTCAGCGTCGAGACCAAGGACGGAGAGCCGGTCTTCACCGACGGGCCGTTCGTCGAGACCAAGGAGCACCTGGGCGGCTTCACCGTCATCGAGGTGCCCGACGACGAGGCCGCCCGCGAGTGGGCGGGGCGGATGGCCGTCACCCTTGACTGGCCGCAGGAAGTGCACCGGTTCGGCTCCGGGGTCGAGGAGATCATCGAGCGGCAGACGCAGGGACGTGAATGAGATGCCCCGTTACCCGTTGTCGGTCACTCCGTGCCCACCTCCAGGAGTGCGCTCGAAAACCGGGTGACCCCGACCGCGACGACGGTGTGTGATCGCGGGATGACGATCGTGATGGAACGGCCGGGCGCCAACGGGCTCGCCGCGGCGGTGGGCGCGCTGCGCGACTGGCAGTACGAGGGGTCGCCGATGCAGCTTCACCCCGGGGACCTGGGCTGGAACTGGTCGTTCGGCGAGCGGACCCTGGCCGCCGCCGTCCGCACCTGGAGCCGGGACGGGCGACTCCTCGCGGTCGGGCTGGTGGACGACCCCCGCACCCTGCGGCTGACGATCGCGCCGGATGCAGACCGGGATGAGGAGCTGGCCGACCGGCTGGCCCAGGACCTGACCGAACCGCGGCGCGGCGTCCTGCTCGCGGGGCGGGCGGCCGTGGAGGTGCCCGCGGTGCCACTGCTCCAAAAGCTGCTGCGCGAGGAGGGCTGGCAGGACGACGAGCCCTGGAGCCCGCTGCGCCGTGGCCTCGCCGAACCGGTGCCGGCCCGGGGCCTGCGGATCGAGGCCGTCGGCCCCGAGTCGGCACCCGAGCGGGTCGCCGACCGGGTGGACGTCCAGCGCGCGTCGTTCGACGGGTCGAACTTCACGCCGGAGCGCTGGCACGCGATGGCCGGCGGGGTGGCCTATGTCGATGCGCGGTGCCTGGTTGCGTACGACGGGCAGGACGCGCCGGTCGCGGCGGTCACGGTCTGGTCGGCCGGGCGCGGCAGACCCGGCCTGCTCGAGCCACTGGGCGTGCACCGGGACCACCGCGGTCGCGGCTACGGCACGGCGATCACCCTCGCCGCCGCGGCGGCACTCCGGGAGATGGGCGCGTCGAGCGCCGTGGTGTGCACGCCGAGCTCCAACGTCGGCGCCGTCGCCACCTACCGCTCAGGTGGCTTCCGGGCACTTCCCCAGCGCCGGGACCTCTACCGCGAGGGGTGACGCGACCGGCCCCGAGCGCTGGAGCCGGACGCCGAGGCCGGCACCGGCCAGGCAGACGACGGCGACGGCCGCCGCGAAGACGGAGTAGACGCCGTCGAGGTCCCAGCGGCTCGCCGCCCAGCCGGCCGCGACGGCAGGAAGCGCCATCGCGGAGTAGCAGCAGATGTAGAACGCCGACATGACACCACCACGGGCGTCCGCGGGGAGCACGGAGGCGAGGTGCCGCAGGGCCCCACTGAAGGCCAGGCCGAACCCGACGCCGAGCACCACGGCGCTGCCCACGATGAGGCCGGCGTGCCCGCTCCGGACCGCCGGCACGCTGAGCAGGACGCCCACCGCCATGACCGCGTCGCCCGTGATCCCGAGGGGCCGGGCCGCATGGCGCCCCACGACGGCCTGCGCAGCTGCAGCCGACAGCATCATCGCGGCGACCACCACCGCACCGAAGGTGTGCCCGTGCAGGCCAACCTGCCCGGTCGCGAGACCGGGGAAGAGCGAGAGATACATACCGATGAGGACCCAGGACGTCCCCGCCGACAACACGGCGAAACGGAAGTCGTTGCCGATCGGGCCCGGCACGTGCGGGCGGGCCACGTGGATGTGCGTCCGGCGCACTCGGTGGGTCTCGGGGATGGTGGTCAGCGCGAGCGTCACGCCGACCATCAGCAGCCCGAGGACGGCATACGGAGTGACGAGCGCGTCCGGGGCGTGGTCAGCGAGCAACGCGGACACCAGGATGCCGAGGCCCATGCCGGCCGCGAAGAATATGCCGGTGAGCCGTCCCGTGCGGTCGCCCTCGGTCGGGCGCAGGTCGAGCATCGCGGCCGCGCCGGCGACCACCGCGGTGCCGATGGAGGCGCCGTGGATCGCGCGGGCCACGAACAGCTCCCACGTCTGGTGTGCCACGACGAACATCACCAGACCAGCGAACATCCCGACGCCCGACCCCACCAGCGCAGGTTTGCGGCCGAGCGCATCCGTGAGCGGCCCCGCGACGACGATCGCGGACAATGCCGCCACGGCATACGTCGCGAACAGGGCAGTGATCGTGAGTGGGCTGAGCTGCCAAGCCTTCTCGTAGGTCGAGTAGAGCGGCGTCGGTGCGCCCGAGACGGCAAGGGCGACCCCCATCAGGGCAAGCAGCAAGCGGTATGCCGAGTCGTGACGCAACGTTGTCGCTGCGCCGATAGCTGTGGTCACGGCCGCTCCCTCATGTTCGATGCTCATCAAACCTTCCGCGTTGAGATTACGCTGGGTTTGATGCTCATCAAACTTGTTTTATGCTGGTCCCATGCCCGAGACGGAAACCCCCCACGACCCGGACGGGTACCCCGTGGCGTCGATCCAGTCGGTCCTGGCCGCGCTCAGCGACCCCGTGCGCCTCGAGATGGTGCGCCGCCTCGATGCCGCCGGCGCCGCGCAGCCCTGCTCGCTGCTCTACGACGAGGTGTCGAAGTCGACCGCCAGTCACCACTTCAAGATCCTGCGGGAGGCCGGTGTCCTCGAGCGCTCGAAGATCGGCGGGCAGGTGCACCAGCGCCTGCGCCGCGCCGAGGTCGACGCCCTCTACCCGGGGCTGCTCGACTCGGTGACCGCTGCGCTGGGCTGAGGGCTCGGCTGGCCCGGGCCGTGTTCCGCCACCCCGAGTCCTTACCCACCGGTTCATCATGCCAAGCGCGCAGTCTGGCACCGCGGCCCGGAGCGCGACCGAGTCCGAAGCTGGATCAGGACGAGTGCAGTCGGGCGGCTTGGCGAGTGAGGTGCTCACGTTCGGCGGCGCTGCTCGCCGCCCGCGCCGCCTCGGCATACAGGCTTCGTGCCCGCGCGAGGTCGCCAGCACGCTCGTGCAGGTAGGCGCGCACGGCGGTTTGCCGCGGAACATCAGCGGGCACCTCTGCAACGGCACGCAATCCAGCCAGCGGGCCGTCGACCTCACCCACCGCGACGGCCCGGTTGAGCGCCACGACCGGGCTGTCGGTGATCCTGTTGAGCTCGTCATACCACTCGAGAATCTGCGGCCAGTCGGTCTCCTCGGCCGAGGACGCATCGGCGTGCAGTGCCGCGATCGCTGCCTGCGCCTGGTATTCACCGAGCCGGTCCCTCGCGAGCGCTGACTGCAGCACCTCGACTCCCTCGGCGATCAGGCCGGTGTCCCACCGCGACCGGTCCTGCGCGGCCAGCGGCACGAGCTGCCCCTCACCGGTGCGGCGGGACGCCCGACGTGCGTGGTGCAGGAGCATCAGGGCCAGGAGCCCCGCCACCTCCGGCTCGTCGCTCGCGGCGGCCAGCTGCCGGGTGAGCCGGATGGCCTCGGCCGCGAGGTCCACCTCGCCCCCGTAGCCCTCGTTGAAGATCAGGTAGAGCACCTTCAGGACGGCTCCCAGGTCACCCGGCTCGGTCAGCCGCCGGCCGCGGATGCTTGCCTTGGCACGGCTGATCCGTTGGGCCATGGTGGCCTCGGGCACGAGGTATGCCGAGGCGATCTGGCGGGTCGTCAGACCGCCGACAGCGCGCAGGGTGAGGGCGACGGCCGACGGCGGAGTGAGTGCCGGGGCACAGGCCAGGAAGAGCAGCAGGAGGGTGTCGTCCACCTGCTCGGTGGGCCCGGGAGCAGGCCGGTCTCCGTCGAGGAGCTCGCGCCGGCGTCGGGCGAGCTCGGAGCGTTGGGCGTCGACGTACTTGCGGGAGGCGACGGTGACCAGCCACGCCTTCGGGTCGTCGGGCATCGCCTGCGGCCAGTGTCGAAGCGCCTCGATCATCGCCTCCTGCACAGCGTCCTCGGCCGCCGCGAAGTCGCCTCCGCGGCGGACGAGGACACCGAGAACCTGCGGGCCGAAGCCCTTGAGCAGGTCACCGAGGTCGGCCATGTCGGCGGCGCCAGCTCACTCTGTGACGACGGGGGGTTCGGTCATGAAGGGTCGGACCTCGATCCACTCCTGCAGCGGTTTCCCGCCCTTTCCCGGCGCTGACGACAGGAAGGCAGCCGCCTCGTGGGCGCGCTCGACGGAGTCGACGTCGATGACCATCCAGCCGGCGATGAGATCCTTGGTCTCCGCAAACGGCCCGTCGGTCACCGGCGGCTTGCCCTCACCGTCGAACCGCACGAACGCGCCCTCGGGCGAGAGCGCCTGGCCCTCGACGTACTCCCCTCGCTCGCGGAGCACGTCGGCCACGTGGTTCATGAACGCAAGGTGGTCCGAGATCTCCTGAGGTGTCCAGTCCTCCATCGGTGCCTCGCTGTTCGGCATCGGCTTCGGGCCGCCCCGGTAGTGCTTGAGCAACAGGTACTTCGTCATCGTTCGCCCTTTCGTCCGTGACGGCCATCATGCCGCCATCACCCCGAGGACGGAGCCGTGTGGACGTTCTCGACATCCGACCCGCCGAGCCGCCGCGCCACCGACTCCGTGGCCCGCGCGAATACCGCTGCGGCGCTGTTGAGCCGGTGTCCCTCGCCTTCGATGAGGTGCAGCTCGGAGCCGGGCCACGCTCGATGCAGGTCCCACGCTGTGACCGGTGGGGTGCACAGGTCGTGGCGGCCCTGGATCAGGATCGCCGGCAGACCGGCCAGGGCGGAGACACCGGAGATCAGCTGGCCTTCGCGCAGGAAGGCCCGGTGAGCCGTGTAGTGGCTCTCGATCCGCGCGAACGCCAACGCGAACCGTGGCTGGGCAAACAGGTCCTCGATGAACGGGTCGGGCGCCGACAACATGCCTGCCGTCTCCCACCGCGTCCAGGCCAGGGCCACTGCGATCCGAGCCTCCGGACTGCCCGACTCCAGCCGTCGCCGGTAGCCGGCCACGAGGTCGTCGCGCTCCTCCGGCGGGATGGGGGCGACGAACTCCTCCCACCGCTCTGGCAGAAGGTGGTTCGCGCCGTCCCGGTAGACCCAGTCGAGCTCGCTGGCCCGGAACGTGGTGACGCTGCGCAGGATCATCGCCAGCACTCGGTCGGGGTGAGTCTGGGCGTAGGCCAGCGCCAGCGTGGTCCCCCAGGAAGAACCGGACAGGACCCATCGGTCGATCCCCAGCTCGCGCCGGAGCCGCTCCATGTCGGCGACCAGGTGCCACGTCGTGTTGGTCTCCAGGCTGACATCCGGATCGCTCGCGTGCGGCGTGCTGCGACCGGTGCCCCGCTGATCGAACAACACCACGCGATAGGTCGACGGGTCATAGGGATGGCGCATCGAGGGCAGGCTGCCGCCGCCCGGCCCCCCGTGCACCACCAGCACGGGTATGCCGTGTGGATCGCCGAACTCGCTCCACCAGACCCGCTGCCCGTCACCGACGTCGAGCAGTCCCTCTCGATTGGGCGCCGCGTCGCTCATCTCCTCCACGCCCCGTCCAACGCGTCGAGGGCCGCCGGTCGTTCCGGCGCGAGCCGCGAAGGGTCCCGTGGCAGCGGGCTCACGTCAGCGCCAACATCTGAACCGCAGGATGGATCCCCCTCCGTTTCCAACTTATAGCGCACCAGGGGGCTTGCGGCAAGGCCCCGTTCGTGACGCAGAATCACCGTTCGAAGCTCTCGCCGACAGCATGGGGAACCGGCCTCGTGCGCGCTTCCTGGAGCTTCAGATTCGGAGCCGATCAGGTGACTCCCCTGACCGTCAGCGCGTTCGACCTTCCCGACCACCTCACCGCCAAGACCGACCCGACGATGATCGCCGACGATGAACGCCACTTCGCGGCGATCGCCGACTGTCTCGAGCAGTCGACCGCTGACCTGACCGACCGCCTCGACGCCGCACGCAGGGCGCCGGGTGGCGCGGGGCAGGAGGCCATGGACCGGGACCTGGAGGTTCACCGGTTGACCGCCCGGCTTCGCCTCATGGGTCGCTTCGGTCTGGACCTGTGCCTCGGGCACATGGTCGCGTCGGATGACTCTGAGCCGGTCTATGTCGGACGACTCGGCCTCAGGGACAGCGAAGGACGACGGTTGCTGATCGACTGGCGATCCCCGGCTGCCGAGCCGTTCTTCGGGGCGACGCACGCGGACCCGATGGGTCTGGCGAGCCGCCGCCGGTATCGATGGACGCGCGGTCGCGTCAGTGACTACTGGGACGAGGTCTTCACGACGGACGGGACGGCCACGCTGGACCGGCACCCGGCACTGGACGACCAGTCCGCGTTCATCGCCAGCCTGGGCAGCAACCGGTCGCCCCGGATGCGGGACGTGCTCGGCACCATCCAGTCCGACCAGGACGCCATCATCCGGGCCGGCTCGCGCGGTGCTCTCGTGGTCGACGGCGGTCCGGGCACGGGGAAGACCGTCGTCGCACTGCACCGCGCCGCCTACCTCCTCTATTCGGACCCGCGCCTTGGCCACCACCGCGGTGGAGTGCTGTTCGTCGGTCCACACCAGCCCTACCTCGCCTATGTCTCCGATGTGCTGCCCAGCCTCGGCGAGGAGGGCGTGCGCACCTGCACCTTGCGCGACCTCGTCCCCGAGGGAGCCGCTGCTGGGCCGGACACCGACCCGGACGTGACCCGGCTGAAGTCGTCGGCGCGGATGGTGACTGCCATCGAGCCAGCGGTCAGCCTCTACGAGGAGCCGCCGGCCCACGGCATGGAGGTCGAGACTGCTTGGGGCGACCTGTGGCTCAGCCGCGACGACTGGACCGAGGCGTTCGAGTCGCCGGAGCCCGGTGCCGCCCACAACGAGGCCCGCGACCAGGTGCTCGAGACCCTGCTGGACATCCTGGTCGACAAGCACGACCACGCGGAGGTCTCCGCGGAGACGCTGCGGGCAGCCCTGCGACGGCACCGCGGGCTCAACGAGACGTTGGGCCAGGCCTGGCCGCTGATCGAGCCGACCGACCTGGTCGCCGACCTCTGGTCGGTCCCGGCCTACCTGCGCAGGTGCGCGCCCTGGCTCCAGCCGGACGAGGCCCGCGCCCTCCAGCGCGACGAGCCCTATGCCTGGACGGTGTCCGACCTCCCGTTGCTGGACGCCGCCCGCCAGCGTCTCGGTGACCCCGAGGCCTCCCACCGCAAGCGTCGACAGCAGGCGACCCTGGCGGCCGGGCGCAAGCAGATGTCCGAGGTCATCGACCACCTCATCGAGAACGACGACTCCGAGATGCAGGTGATGTCGATGCTGCGTGGCGACGACGCGCGCAACACCCTCGATGATGAGGACGTGCTGCCGACAGGCGAACCAGACGCGCTCGCGGGTCCGTTCGCGCACGTCGTGGTCGACGAAGCCCAGGAGCTGACCGACGCCGAGTGGCACATGCTGCTCCAGCGATGCCCGTCCCGGAGCTTCACCATCGTCGGGGACCGAGCCCAGGCCAGGCACGGGTTCACCGAGTCGTGGCAGGAACGGCTCGAGCGCATCGGCATCGATCGGATAGAGCTGGCGTCGCTGAGCATCAACTACCGGACGCCGGAGGAGGTCATGGCCGAGGCCGAGCCGGTCATCCGGGGTGCGCTCGCTGACGCCAACGTGCCGACCTCGGTGCGCAGCAGCGGCATCCCCGTCAGGCACGGATCCGTGTCGGAGCGAGCCCCGATCCTTCGGGACTGGCTCGCCGAGCACACCGAAGGGATCGGCTGCGTCATCGGTGACCCCACGTTCCGGTCCACGACCCGCGTCCGCTCACTGACTCCGGAGCTGGCCAAGGGGCTCGAGTTCGACCTGGTGGTGCTCATCGACCCGGACTCGTTCGGCACGGGCGTCGAGGGAGCCGTCGACCGCTATGTCGCGATGACCCGGGCGACCCAGCGACTCGTCATACTGACGAGGTCCTGACCACGTCCTGCCGGGCGGGACGACGGGCACCAGTGTCCACGGAAGGTCAGAGGCGCCCGCGCAGCCAGTCGAAGTCGGCTCGGTGCTCCTCCGGGCCGCCCGGGGTCTCGCAGACGACAGGCGCGCCGGCATCCCGCACCACCGAGGCGAACTCGTCGGGGTCCAACTGCCCCTGCCCGAAGTTGGTGTGCCGGTCGGCCCCGGAGTCGAACGCGTCACGGCTGTCGTTGGCGTGCACGAGGTCGATCCGGCCGGTGATGGCGTGGACGCGCTCGACCGCCTCGGTGAGCGGGATGCCGCCGGCCCACGCGTGACACGTGTCGAGGCAGAAGCCGACCTGCTCGTGCCCCTCCGCGCGGGAGATCGCCTCCCACACGCCCTCGATCCGGTCGAGGCGCCGCGCCATCGCGTTGTCACCGCCCGCGGTGTTCTCGAGCAGCATCGGGATCGTGCAGTGGGTCGCCTCGACCGCCTTGCGCCAGTTGTCGAAGCCCTTGGCGGGGTCGTCGCCCTTGTTCACGTGCCCGCCGTGGACGATGAGACCCTTGGCGCCGATCTCGGTGGCCGCGTCCATGTGCTGCTGCAGCAGCTTGCGGCTCGGGATGCGAATCCGGTTGTTCGTGGTGGCCACGTTGATGATGTAGGGCGCGTGGACGTAGAGGTCGATGCCGGCCTCCTCCGCCGCCGAACGGAGCGCGGCGGCGCCCCCGGCATAGCGCACCTCGGGGCCCTTGTAACCCTGCGGGTCGCCCAAGAAGAACTGGACGAGCGACGCCCCGCGGGCCTGGGCCTCCGCAACGGGGTCGGTCTGCTCGACGTGTGCGCCGATGGAGATCGTCATGCCCCCAGCCTACGAACCTCGACCGACACGGAGTCCGAGAGAACTTTTGCCGTCGAAACCGGGCTGGTGCTGGTGACTCCGCGGTCTCGCCGTGTGTCTGGCGGCGCGGGAGCGGTGGCCGCCCCGGGTCAGTGACCGAAGAGACTGGTGCGGCTCGGAGCACCGGCGGCGCGCTCGCACACCCAGCCGTCCGGCATCCGGCCGGACTCGATGAACGACTGCAGCTGCGTCGTCGCCTCGTCGGACAGGTTGTGATCGGCCTGTGGATAGATGACCGGCTCCTCCTTGGAGTTGTGCTGGTCGAGCTGCTCGAGCAGGCTCCGGCAGGCCTTCGCGGTCCCGTCGCCGCTGGCGCCCTGGGCCAGCAGCTCCTCCAGCCCGTCCATGGCGTCCCAGAGGTCGCCGTGCTCGCGCACCATCACGAAGATGGGCATGGACAGCCCGCCCTCGCGAAGCGGCGGGAACAGGAACGCCTCCTCGAGGTAGATGTGCCGCCGCAGCGCGTCGATCGCGCACTGCAGCGGCACGGGGTCTGCGGTGTTGGCGACGAAGGCCTCGATCGCACGGTCGATCTCGCGGTGTTCGCGCTCCAGAGCGCTCGACAACTTCTCCGACATCCGGTTCCTCCTTCGACCAACGGGCAGCTTGGCCCTTCGTCTCCTAGTCTGGCCCGGCTGCCCTCGGGAGGACAGGAGAAATCTGCCCGGACGGGTCAGGCGTCCGCGACAGCGTCGGCCATCCGCTCGACGGCCTCGGTCAGGATCGACGTCGAGGTGGCGTAGTTGAGCCGGCAGTGCCCCACGCCACCTGTCCCGAAGGCCGACCCGGCGTTGAGCGCCACTCGTGCGTGCTGGAGGAAGAAGGCGGCGGGACCGGAGCTCGTCATCACGTTGCCCCGACCGTCGGCGCCGCTCTCGTCCAGGCCGAGGGTGCGGCAGTCCAGCCAGGCCAGGAAGGTTGCCTCGGGTGACCGGTAGCCGATCGTCGGGAGGTGCTCGGCCACGAGTTGCGCCAGCAGCTCCCGGTTGCGGTCCAGCCCCGCGAGGAGCGCGTCCAGCCACGGACCTCCCTCGCGCAGGGCCGCGGTGTGGGCGACCACGCCGACATGACTGGGGCCGTGGCTGACCTCCTCGGGCATCCGGGCCAGGTCCTTCGCGGCCTCCGGGCCGGCGACGGCGAGCGCGGCCTTGAGTCCAGCGAGGTTCCACCCCTTGGAGGCCGACATCAGTGCGAAGCCGCGCTCCGAGCCGGCCACGCTGAGATAGGGCACGAACCGCGACCCGGGCAGCACCAGCGGCCCGTGGATCTCGTCGGCCACGACGCGGACACCGTGTCGCTCCGCCAGCGCGGCAACCGCCTCGAGCTCGCGCGCGGTGTGCACCGTGCCGAGGGGGTTGTGCGGGTTGCAGAGCAGGTATGCCGCGCCCGCACCTCCCGCTGTCGCCTGCTCCATCGCCCCCTCCAGAACCGCCAGGTCGAGGCGGCCGTCCTGGCCCGCGGGCGCTTCGAGGATGCGCCGGTCCATGTGCTCGATGAACGAGTAGAACGGGGGGTAGACGGGGTTGTTGACGATCACCTGCTCACCGGGCCTGGTGATGAGCCGCAGCACCTCGACGATCCCCATCATCACGTCGGGCACGATCGTGCTGCGCTCGACGGCGATCCCGTCCCAGTCCCACCGCTCCGCCGCGAACGCCGCCAGCGCCTCGGCATACGCCGTCCCGGAGGGGTAGCCGGTGTCCCCTCGCGAGACCAGGTCGGTGAGGGCGCGCGCCACGGGGTCGGCCAGGGGCACGTCCATCTCGGCCACCCACAGCGGAAGGACGTCCGGCTCGAAGGCTCGCCACTTCATGCTCGTGCGCTCACGCAACTGGGGCAGGGTCAGGGTCTCCAACGGGTTCGGGATCTCGTGCGCCATGACGCCCAGCCTCGCACCTCGGCGGCCGGCACCGAAACCTCGTTGCTGCCGCAGGTGCGCCTCGCTAGTTTCAAGACTCCACCGGTTCCACGTGAAGAGGCACGGCATCCGCGGCACGGGGGGGACATCCATCCACCGTTCCTCGACGCCGCGCGTGACCGGGCCAGCGCCCCGTGAGATACACCCGGTACCAACGCGCATACCCCGGCTGGGGCGTCTTCGCGTTGATGCGGCGCTGATCGCGAGCCGACCCCGAGGAGTCGAAAACCGGTCGACAGGGCGAGCACCGGATCACCAGACTGCCGCCCATGAGCAGCGCAGACCTGTGGGACACCGAGACCGCCGAGCGATACGACGACGAGGCCACCGAGATGTTCGCTCCGGAGGTGCTCGGCCCGGCCGTCGAGCACCTCGCCCGGCTGGCGGGCAACGGCCCGGCCCTGGAGTTCGCGATCGGCACCGGACGCGTCGGCATACCGCTGCGGTCCCGGGGCGTGCCGGTGACCGGAATCGAGCTGTCGGCACCCATGGTCGAGCAGTTGCGGCGCAAGGTCGACGAGCAGACCCTGCCGGTGGTCGTCGGCGACATGGCGAGCACGACCGTGCCCGGCGAGTTCGCGCTGGTCTACCTGGTGTGGAACACGATCGGCAACGTGCGCACCCAGGAGGAGCAGGTCGCGTGCTTCGAGAACGCGGCACGGCACCTGCGCTCCGGCGGCCGGTTCGTGGTCGAGGTGGGCGTGCCCTGCCTGCGCCGGCTGCCACCAGGCCAGCTCGCGGTGCCGTCCGACGTGGGCGAGCAGCACGTCGGCTTCGACACCTACGACCTGGCGACCCAGCAGGCGGTGTCGCACCACTACACCCGGGAGGCCGACGGCAGGATGCGCTACGGCGCGCACCACTACCGCTTCGTGTGGCCGTCGGAGCTCGACCTGATGGCCCGGCTCGCCGGGCTGCAGCTGGAGGAACGGCTGGCCGACTGGGACGGCAGCCCCTTCACGTCCGAGAGCGAGAAGCACGTCTCCGTGTGGCGCAAGGGCTGACCACCCGGGCGCCCGGCCACGAAACGCACAGTTGCGGCCATCTCGGGCGTGGGCGCGAAACGCACAGATTGTCCCCCGGATCCGGAGCCGAGCCTTCAGAGGTTGACGATGACGACCCTTTCCATCGCGCGGAACCCGAACTTCTCGTAGAGCGCCCGCGCGCCGGCATTGGGGCCGAAGACGTTGAGTCCCAACACCTTCGCCCCTCGCTCGATCGACGCGCGGGCGCCTGCCCGGAGGATCGCGCCGCCGTAGCCCCGCCGGCGGCAGGCCTCGTCCACCTCGATGTCGTAGATGAAGGCCCGGTCGCCGTCCACGTTGACCCAGAGCACACCAACCTCGTCGTCCCCGTCGTATGCCGACCACAGCCAGTGCCCGGGCGACTCCACTCCCCGGGGCAGGAGCTGCTCGTGCTGCCGGCGCGAGTCCTCCCTGGCCGCACTCAGATCCGTGTGACTTCCGGAGTCGTACATCGAGCGGGCGTAGTGCTCGATGCCGTGCCGCACGAAGGCGTCGAATCGCTTCCGGGTCATCGGCACGAGCCGCACCCGCTCCTCGCGGCCCGGTTCCTGGGAGAGATCGAGCTCCATCCTGGTTGCCATCAGCTCGAGATCCTCCCCGGCCAGGAAGGCGTCGGTCGCCTCGTCGCGATCGAACCGGCTGATCACGATCCGGCTCGCCCCGAGCTCCCGAGCGGACTCGGCGACCACTTCGAACGCCGACCCCGCCACTTCGAGCTCCACGTCCACGCACACGACGTGCGCCGAGTCCTGTCCGTCGACCCCCATCAGCCAGACGAAGCCGACCTCCGCGTCCTGCGCGACCACCCGGCATACGTGCTGACCCCGGTCCAGCTCGCCATCCCGTAGAGCCCGGTCGAACACCCGGGACGCGAGCGCCTCCGCGTCGGCAGGACGCCACCCCGCGCTGACCCGCTGGCCGACCAGTCGCTGACGCACGCGGGGCTTCCACTCCGGGAGGTCACCGGACGAGAGGGGCTGCAGCTCGAGGTCGGAGGTCACCAGCGCACTATGCCCAACGCTGAGCCACGATGTCGACGAGCCGCACCAGGACCGGTCCGGAGGGCTCCCCACTGGCAGCCTCCGACCGCGTCAGCGGCCGACAGGTGAGAATGGCAACGTGCGCGTTGGAGACGATGGAGTGACGCATGACTCGGTGTCGGTCGCGTCGATGGAGGACGGACACGCGGAGCAGGTGCTCGCCATCTACGCGGAGGGCATCGCCGGTGGCGACGCGACGTTCGAGACGCAACTGCCGAGCTGGGCCGGGTTTCGCGCCGGCAGGCGCCCGGACCTGAGTTTCGTGGCACTCGACGGCTCGGGTCGGATGCTGGGGTGGGTCGCCTGCTCCGCCGTGTCCGGCCGCGCGGCATACGCGGGTGTTGTCGAGCACTCGGTCTACGTCCGGAGCGACTCGCGGGGCCGGGGTGTCGGTGCCCTGTTGCTCGATGCCCTGCTCGAGGCCGCCGACCGCGGCGGGATCTGGACCGTCCAGTCGTCCCTCTTCCCCACGAACGCCGCCAGTCTCGCCCTGCATGCGGGAGCCGGCTTCCGGATCGTCGGCACGCGGGAGCGCATCGCCCGACAGCACGGACGCTGGCGTGACACCGTCCTGGTCGAGCGCCGCTCCCCCACAGTGGACTGAGTCGCTCACCCCCACGAGCCGTCAGCGCGAACCTCGACGGACTGCCCGGCCGGCCAGCGTGCCGGTGAACTCGCCGCCCCGGATCGCCGCCCGACCGTTGACCACGACGTCGCCCACGCCGACCGAGAGCCGGTGCGGGTGGTCGAAGGTGGCGATGTCGGCCACCGTGGCGAGGTCGAAGACGACGACATCGGCAAATGCGCCCTCCTCCCGGCGGCCGCGGCCGGTGATGCCGAAGTTGGCGGCGGGCAGGCGGGTCATCCGGTCGACGGCCTCGGCCAGGGTCAGCAGCCGTTCCTCACGGACGTACTTGCGCAGCACCCGCGCGAACGACCCGTAGGCCCGTGGATGTCTCGGCGATCGGAGCGAAACCCCTTCCGGCGCGACGGAGGAGCTGTCGGAGCAGATGCTCACCCACGGGTGTCGCAGCTGCTCCGCGAGGTTGTCCTCGGACATGGAGAAGAACGCCACACCGACCCGTGAGCAGTCCTCACCGATCATGCTGAGCGCGGTGTCGACCGGGCTGCCGTGGGCGGGCGGTCCTCGTATCCCATGACGCAGGGCCGCAGCGTGCCGTTGCCCACGAAGGAGGCGACGTTCTGCGAGCAGCCCTGCGACTCGACATACGAGAGGTATTCCGACAGTCGGCTGAACCTGATCTCCAGGCCGAGCTCCGGCACCTCCTGCTCGAGGGCAGGTTGCTGCTCCGGTCGCAGCGGGCCCATGGCATCGCCCTCGCCGAAGACCTGCAGGGTCACAGCTCACCGAGCGACCGTGGGTCGTGCAGCATGGTGAAGTAGGAGTGGCTGAGCACGTTGATGAACCCGGGTGAGACCGCGCGTCCGCCGGCGTCGATGCGTTCGGCCGCCTCGGCCCCCGCGCACGATCAGGTCGTACACACTGTGCTCCTTCGTTGGCCCGCTTCTCGAACGACGCCGCCCGCCGCGATCGACGCTAGCGTCCGGGAGTGGTACGGGTCGCAGGGATTTCCAGCGGGTTTGAGGGTCGGACGGCCTGCCTCTGCAACGGTTCCTGCACCTCCCCGAGCGGTGGCGGCGCCTGCTCCCAGCCCGGATAGCCTTGGGGCGTGAGCAAGGAGCAGCACCACGGTCACACGCACGCGGTGGGGGTGCACGCCGACCGCCGCTACCTGCTCATCGTCCTGATCCTGCTGCTGGCGTTCATGATCGGCGAAGTGGTCGTCGCCGTCGTCTCCGGTTCACTCGTCCTGCTGTCCGACGCCGGGCACATGCTCTCCGACGTGGGAGCGATCGCGGGGGCACTGTGGGCCATGCGGCTCGCGGCCCGTGCCGCCGGCGGGTCGTGGACGTTCGGCTGGAAGCGCGCCGAGATCCTCTCGGCCGCGGCCAACGGCGCCACGCTGCTCGTGGTCTCGGGTGTCGTCGGGCTGGAGGCGATCCGCCGACTCATCCAGCCGCCACCGGTCGAGGGCGGCCCTGTGGTCGTCGTCGCGCTCGTCGGTGTCGCTGTGAACCTCGTCGCGGCCTGGTCGCTGGCGCGTGCAAACCGCTCGAGCCTCAACGTGGAAGGCGCCTACCAGCACATCGTCACCGACCTCTACGCGTTCATCGGCACGTTCGTCGCCGGAGTGGTCATCGTCGCCACGGGCTGGGCGCGGGCGGACCCGATCGCCTCCCTCGTCGTCGTCGCGTTGATGCTGCGCGCCGCCTGGGCCCTGCTGCGCGACAGCGGCCGCGTGCTCCTGGAGGCGGCGCCGGAGAAGATCGACCTCGACCATGTGCGCGAGCACCTGCTCTCCACCGAGCACGTCGCCGACGTGCACGACCTGCACGTCTGGAGCGTCACCTCCGACCTGCCGACCCTTTCGGTGCACGTCGTGCTCGCCGACTCCTGCTTCCACGACGGCCACGCACCACAGATCCTCGACGCCCTGCAGGCGTGCCTCGTGGGCCACTTCGACGTCGAGCACTCCACCTTCCAGCTGGAGCCGGCCAGCCACGCGACGCACGAGCCCGGGACCCACTGACCCGGCATTCACGTACGTCGGTCGAGCTCGCCTTCGGCTCTCGGGACGGCAACGCCGGGACGCAGCCGCGCACAGACCAGCGCGATCGGCGAGAGGACGAGCGCGGACGCGGTGAGTGCGGTCGACACCGAGGTGCGGTTCGCCAGGGCCCCGAGTGGAGGACCCCCGACCACCTGCCCGATGGCGTTCGCCTGGCCGTTCATCGACAGCACCGTGGCGCGCACCTTCGACTCGACGTTGCGGTTGAGCCAGGCCGACTCGATCGGCGCGGCGACCGTCGCCGCTGCCCCGCGGACCCACATGGCCACGAGGGCGACCCACAGGTTGCCGAGCAGCGCGAGGCCGATGATCCCCGCCACCTGGACCAAAGCCAGGCAGGCGAGCAGGCCGCCGGGGTGCAGCGCGTTGACGTGGTCCGGACCCACCCGGCCCACGACGATGGAGGACAGCAACGAGATCACCGTGCCGATCAGAGTGATCCCGGCGAACAGGATGACGGGACTCGCGGCGTCGAACGGGCCGGGAAGGTCGAGCTCGAGGACCCGCACCGTCCACAACCGGTCGAAGGCCTCGCTGGACAGGCCGCCGATGAGGCTGATGAGCAAGAACGATCGGACCACCCGACTGCGGCGCGCCATGGACACGCCGGCGGTGAACGACCGGCCCACCTGCGCGAACGTCTCCCGCTCCGCGGCCGGAGTTCGGGCAAAGCGCCGTTCCGGCATGGTCAGGGCGAGCCAGCCGGCGAGGAGGACCAGGCCTGCTCCGCCAGCCACCATGGGAACCCGGATGTCAACCAGCCCCAAGGCGCCCGCGCCGATGACGGCCACGAAGGTCGCACCGAGAGAGAGCTGCACCTCCCGGGTGAAGATCGGCCCGATGGCCTCGACGCCGATCTCGTCGGCGAGCCAGGCCTCGATCGACCCCGAGGTGAACGTGTAGCCGATCCCCCACACCACCTGCGCGGCCAACACCCCGGCGAAGGTGGGGACCAGCCCCTGCAGCAGGAAGCCGCCCCCCACGAGCAGGAGCCCGATGAGGATCGACAGCCGCCGGCTGTAGAGGTCCGACACGATCCCGGTGGGGACCTCGAAGCAGAAGCACACCGCCTCGAGCACCGTCCCCACCAGCACCATCTGCAGCGGACTGAGGCCGACCGTGGTGGCCATGTAGACGAGGCTGAGGGTCGAGAAGAGGGTGAAGCACAACGTCATGACGACGTTCAGGACGTAGTAGGTCCGGACGGTGTCGGCGGGCCACTTCGGCCGCCAGAGCAGGGAGGTCAGCACGGCGCGGCGAGGCTACCAAGCCCCTGCCCGCCCGTCGCCCGGTTTTCGCCGGTCGCCGGTCGGCGGGCTCAGCGCGGCGGCAGGAGCCGGTGCCCGCGGAGCCCGCGCGGGTCGATGCCTGAACGCGCCGGGTCGGGTGCTCAGCTGCTGGCGCGCAGGGTCGGTGGGACCTCGCCGCTGGCGAGGGCGGAGCCGACGGCATACAGCAGTCGAGGGGCCTCGCTGGAGTCCAGCCGGAACGACGCGGTGCAGGTCTCGTGGTGCCAGATGCTGAGGACGAAGGTGCCAGAGTCCTCGTGCCAGGACAACCGCAGCGTGCGGCCGTCCGCTCGCGTGTCGAAGAACACCGTCCCCACCCTCGGGAAGGGCGTGACCTCTGCCATGACCTGATGTTGCCACCCGACATCGCCGGCGTCCATGGATCCGGCGATGTCGCTCCTGGCCACGGCGTGAGACCGTGGAGCGATCCGGAATCCCCGGGCGCAGACGCGGGTTGTCCGTCATGGGCGCCGCGTTGCCGCGTGCTTGCGCCTGCCACATCCGCCGACGAAAGGTCTCACTCTCGTGACTGCCAGCAGCGTTCCCACCGTGAAGCTCAACAACGGCATCAAGATCCCGCAGGTCGGGTATGGCGTGTTCCAGGTCCCCGAGGACGGCACCCAGCAGGCCGTCGAGCTCGCGCTCGAGAGCGGCTACCGGCACATCGACACCGCCGCGGCCTACTACAACGAGGAGGGGGTTGGTGCCGCCATCAAGGCCAGCGGCATCCCCCGCGACGAGCTGTTCGTCACCACGAAGCTGCGCAACGGCGACCAGGGCCACGACAAGGCGCTGCAGGCGTTCGAGGACAGTCGCCGCGCCCTCGGCCTCGACGTCATCGACCTCTACCTGGTCCACTGGCCGCTGCCGAGCGCCGGCCTCTACGTCGAGACCTGGAAGGCCTTCGAGAAGCTGTATGCCGAGAAGGCCGTCCGCGCGATCGGCGTCTCCAACTTCCTGCCCGAGCACCTCGACACGCTCCTGGTGCAGACCGAGGTCACGCCGGTGGTCAACCAGATCGAGGTGCACCCGACCTTGCAGCAGACCGCCGTCCAGGACGCCACGCGCGCGGCCGGCATCGCCGTGGAGGCGTACTCGCCGCTGGGACAGGGCGTCGACCTCGACCAGCAGGCGGTGCTCGACGTCGCCGAGGCGCACGGCAAGACGCCGGGTCAGGTCGTGCTGCGCTGGCACCTCGAGCACGGCACGATCATCATCCCGAAGTCGGTCACTCCGGAGCGGATCCGCTCCAACATCGACCTGTTCGACTTCGAGCTCTCGGCCGACGAGGTCGCGTCGATCGACGCGCTCGAGGCTGGCAACCGCACCGGCGAGGACCCCGCCACGGCCGCGTTCACCCAGTACCGCTGATCCTCAGGACCGCGACTCGCTCATCTGCTGTGCGCCCATGACCCGCAGCAGTGCCAGGGCCGAGGACTCCCGGCTGCCGGGTGCGGCCGAGTAGACGATCATCGACTGATCGTCGTCGGGGACCAGCATCGTGTCGCAGTCGAGGGACAATGGGCCCAGCTCGGGGTGCACCACGGTCTTGGTGTGGCTGCGCCAGGCACTCGAGCGGCCCTCCCGCCACAACCGGTCGAATCGCTCGCTGCCCGCGCGCAGCTCGCGCACCAGTCGGCGCAGACCACGGTCGCCGGGGTAGCGCGCGCTGGCCGCGCGCAGGCTGGCGACCGACTGCTCGGCGGTGAGCCGCTCCTCCTCTTCGCCCATCGCCACGCGGCCCGGTTCGCCGAGGAAGCGCTGCCAGACGATGTTGCGGGACGGCCACGCCGAGATGTCCCCCAACAGCGCCTCAGCGAGCAGGTTCCACGCCAGGATCTCGCTCTTGGCATCGAGGACCAGGGCAGGCAGGTCGGTGAACCGGTCGAGCATCCGCAGGACGCCCGGCCGCACCGTGGAGTTGATCTGGCCGGGCGTCGGCGGCGCTGCCCCGGCCAGCAGGAAGAGCTGGTCGCGCTCGCGCCCATCGAGGCGCAGCGCCCTGGCGAGCGAGCCCAGCACCTGGGCCGAGGGGTGCGGTCCGCGAGCCTGCTCGAGCCGCACGACGTAGTCCACGCTCACCCCGGCGAGCTGGGCCACCTCCTCGCGGCGCAGGCCGGCCACGCGGCGGCGCGGCCCGGCGGGCAGGCCGACGTCGGCCGGGCTGATCCGCTGCCGTGCGGTGCGCAGCACCGCAGCGAGCTCCTGTCGATCCACTCCTCCAGCATGGTGCACCGCGGCGGCCGCAGGGTAGGACCGCTGCTCCCAGGGTCATCCGGCACTGGATGGCCCCGTCGATGACGTCGATCGTGGTGCCCATGAACACCACAGACAGGGCGCCCGAGAGCGCCGACACGGCACCCCACGACAACACGTCCACCATCGCCCTGGTGACGGGCGCCAACAAGGGCCTCGGCCGCGAGACCGTGCGCCGGATCGCGGCCCTCGGCTGGACCGTCTACCTCGGCGCCCGCGACCCGGAGCGGGGCAAGGCCGCGACCGCCGAGCTCGCCACCGACGGCGCCGACGTCCGCCACCTGCTGCTCGACGTCACCTCGGATGAGTCCGTGGCGGAGGCGGTGCAGGTCGTCACCGCCGAGAGCGGGAGGTTGGACGTCCTGGTCAACAACGCGGGGATCACCGGAGGCCGCACCGCGGTCGAGGCGACCGTCGCCGGGGACTTCCTCGCGCCATACGGCGTGAACGTGCTCGGGCCCGTCCGGGTGACGCACGCCTTCCTGCCGCTGCTGCACGCCTCGCGGGCAGCGCGGATCGTCATGGTCTCCAGCGGGGTTGGCTCGCACGGTGTCACGAGCGACGTCGACCGGCTCGAGTCGCGCATCCAGTCGCTCGTCTACCCCTCGTCCAAGGCCGCCCTCAACATGGTCACTGCGCAGTACGCCAAGGCGCTGCCCGGCATGCGGGTCAACGCCGTCGACCCGGGCTACACCGCGACCGACCTGAACGACCACCAGGGTCATCAGGACATCGAGGAGGGCACCGACGCGATCGTCGCGATGGCCACCATCGGCGCGGACGGCCCGACCGGCGGCTTCTACGACAGGTCCGGACCGATCCCCTGGTGACCTCCACCTCCACTTGTCGCTGGGAGAAGGCGTCGCATGTGACGCCTTCTCCCAGCAACAACTCGGAGAGCGGTCGAGGTCAGAGTTGCGGCACCGCCGCGAGCGCCGTCTGCAAGGACTCCTCGGAGAGCTCGTCGTCCTGCAGCCGGCCGCCGAGGAACTGGTCGTAGGCACCGAGCTCGAGCAGTCCGTGGCCGGACAGCAGCACGACGATGACCTGCTCCTTCCCGGACTCCTTGGCCGCCAGCGCCTCCCGGCGCACCTGGGCCAGGGCGTGTGACGACTCCGGCGCGGGGATGACGCCTTCGGTGCGGGCGAACTCCACCGCCGCCTCGAAGCACTCCGTCTGGTGCAGCGCGGTCGCCTCGATCAGTCCCTCGTGCACGGCGTGCGAGACCAGCGGTGCCATCCCGTGGTAGCGAAGGCCGCCGGCGTGGATCGGTGTGGGGACGAAGTCGTGGCCGAGGGTGTACATCTTCATCAGCGGAGTCAGCCCGGCGGTGTCGCCGAAGTCGTAGCGGTATTCGCCCCGGGTCAGGGTCGGGCAGGACGTGGGCTCGACCGCGAGGATGCGCGGGTCGAGTTTGCCGGCCAGCTTCTCCCGCAGGAAGGGGAAGGCGAGCCCGGCGAAGTTCGACCCGCCACCGGCGCAGCCGACCAGCAGGTCGACGGAGTCCTCGCCGGCCTTGGCCAGCTGGAGCAAGGTCTCCTCGCCGCTCACCGTCTGGTGCAGCAACACGTGGTTCAGCACCGACCCCAGGGCGTACTTCGCCTCCGGGTCCTGCGCGGCCAGCTCGACGGCCTCGGAGATCGCGATGCCGAGGGAGCCGGGGTGGTCCTCGGGGAAGGCGCGGCCCGACGCGGTCTGCCTGCTCGGTGACCGGTGCACCGTGCCGCCGAAGACCTCGATCATCGTGCGACGTTGCGGCTTGGTGTCATAGGAGGCACCGACCTGCCAGACCTCGCACGTCAGGCCGAACAGCGAGCAGGCATACGCGAGCGCCGTCCCCCACTGTCCCGCGCCAGTCTCCGTGGTCAGCCGCGTGATGCCGTTGATCGAGTTGTAGTAGGCCTGCGGCACCGACGTGTTCGTCTTGTGCGACCCGGCGGGCGAAACGCCCTCGTACTTGTAGTAGATGCGCGCCGGAGTCTCCAGCTTGCGCTCGAGCCGGTGTGCCCGGATCAGCGGCGAGGGGCGGTACTGCGCATAGACCTCGCGGACCGGCGCAGGGATCTCGACGAATCGCTCGGTCGTGACCTCCTGCGCGATCAGCTCCGGCGGGAAGAGCGGCGCCAGGTCGTCGGGACCCACCGGTTCGTGCGTGGCCGGATGCAGCGGCGGCGGCGGCGGCGTCGGCAGGTCGGCGACGATGTTGTACCAGTGGGTGGGGATCTCCGACTCGTCGAGCATGAACTTGTGCTGGTCCATCGGACTCTCCTTCTGCCGGCGGGTGTCGCCCCGACGCTACGGGGTCCGGATGCCTCACGTCTCCCGGTTCCGCTGCGCGAGATCCGCCGGGGCGGCCTATGGTCGAGACACGGGCGGCGACGACGCAGCGGCCTGCCGCCGAGGAGCCACGACAGGAGGAACGCATGAGCATCCGGGTGAAAAGGGTGTATGACGACCGCTCACCTGAGGACGGTGCACGCGTCCTCGTCGACCGCGTGTGGCCCCGTGGGGTCAAGAAGGAGGACGCGCAGCTCGACGACTGGGCCAAGGACGTCGCGCCCTCGACCGAGCTGCGCAAGTGGTACGGCCACGACCCGGACAAGTTCGACGAGTTCACCAAGCGCTACCGCAAGGAACTCGAGAGCGGCGACGCCCGCGGCGGCCTCGACCGGCTCCGCGAGTCGGCCCGCGAGGGTGACCTGACGTTGCTGACCGCGAGCAAGGCGGTCGACATCAGCCAGGCCACGGTCCTGGCGACGCTGCTCGGCGAGTCCTCCTGACCGACGCCCCGCGGGACCCACGACGCAGGCCGACGCCCGGGCGGGGTCGACCGCAGCGCGCACGCACCGAGGGGCCGGAGATCCTGTGATCTCCGGCCCCTGGGCCACCCTGCAGGACACCCGGCTCGGCAGCCCCTCATCCACTCATCTCAGCGGTGCAGCTCCACGTCGGCGGCCCGGACGAAGACCATCCGGTGGGCGAGCTGGATCTGGTAGTAGCGGTCCTGTCCGACGACGTCGGTCCGGTCGCCCGGGATGGAGCCGTCGAAGGACCACGCCCGGTAGTAGTCGGTCACGGGAGTGAGGTCCGTGACGGCATACGACTGCCCCGGCTTCATCGTGTACTCCAGTGGCGAGATCGGCTGGTAGGCGATGGTTTCCGGATAGGCCTCCGGCTCGGGGTAGGCGCGCCCGTAGACCGGGGCCGACTCCGCGCCGGCCTTCACCGACACGGTGGCGGCGTCCCGCTTGACCAGGATGGGGTCGTCGCTCGGGTTGTGCACCCAGGCGGGTCCACCTGCCCACCAGACCTTGACCCAGTCGCCCCGGACCTCGGCGACGACGAGCTTGTCGCCGGCGGTGGCACGGGCGCTGACGTCGGAGACCACGGTGCTGCCCTCGGTCGTGCCCGGCCGGACCGCGGGGTCGCTGACCAGCGGGGCGGACTCGCTCGGTGCCTGGCGCAGCGCCGCGAAGTTGGTCGGCGCATCGGCCACGCAGTCACCAGACCCGGGTGACTGCTCCTCGCACTGGGTCAGGGTGTGGCCGTTGCCCTCGTAGCCCGGGCGGACGATGACCGTGTCACCGGCGCTCAGCCTGGTGGTGGCCGGCTGCTGGTCGCCGATCGGCTCCTTGAGCAGGTCGAAGTAGTGCTCCCAGTCCCAGTAGGGGCCCGGGTCCCAGTGCACGTTCCTGGTCGCGCCGTAGACCGTCCCCGGGACCTCCCCGTGCCCGATGACGTGCGCTCGGTCGAGCGGGATCTGGTACTCGAGTCCGAGGTAGCGCACCAAGGAGGCGGAGTTCTGGTACATCGCCTCGGTGAACCAGCCGGGGTTGCCGGCCTTCCCCTCGTGCTCGATGCCGATCGAGTGCATGTTGACGTACCAGTTGCCCGCGTGCCAGCCGACGTCCTTGGCGTCCATGTGCTGCGCGACATGGCCGTCGGAGGAGCGGATCGTGTAGTTCCAGCCGAGGTAGGTCGGGTCCTGCACGAGGTTGATCGACTGGTCGTAGGTCGCCTCGGTGTCGTGGATGACGATGTACTTCAGCTTCGGCCCGCCCTTGCCGGTGCGGTCGGCGATGTCGTGGTTGCCGTAGCTGCCGGTGTCGTCCGGCGCGTTGGGGTCGTCCTTCTCATAGGGCGCGGGCAGCCACTCGCAGCTGAGCGTCCGGGGGCAGTCCGTCGGGGACGCCGAGGGCGCCACGGTTGGCACTGCCACGTTCGGGCGCGCCTTGAGAGTGACGGCCGCGCCCTCCGCCGTGACCCGGCTCTGGCCCTCGCGCAGGGTCGTGTAGACCTGCTTGGCGAAGGAGTCGCTGTTGCCGGGCGACCCGGCGGTGCCGTAGCGCGCCACGGCACCGGACCAGTCGTTGACGTCGCTGCTCGAGCCCTCCTGGTAGGAGGCGAGGACGGCGGCGCCGGCGCAGATGTTGGCGTCGGCCTCGCCCTTGATCGCCGCGAGCGGCAGGCCGGTCAGCCGCTGCGCGACGCGTGCGGTCTGGGTGGACTCGGCGGTCCTGGCCGGTCCCACTCCCTTGCCGTTTGACGCCTCGGTCGCCTGGGCCGTCAGGTTCATCGGTCCGTAGCCGCCGTCGGCACTGGCCTCGCCGGGATGGGCGTCCCAGCGCGACTCCATGTAGGAGACCGCCTTGAGCAGGGAGACCGGCACGCCGCTCGCGCCGGCGGAAAGGGTGAAGGCCTCCTGCAGCCGGACCGTGCCCTGCTGCGCCCACCCGCAGTCGACGCTGACGACCGCCCGGTCCGGCTGTGACGCGGCCATCGCCGTGGGTGCGAGCGCGGCGACCAGCCCCGCCCCGGCCACCAGGGCGCCGGCCCTGTAGAACGCGTTCTTCATTCCGACCTCTTCCCGGTGCGACCGCCCGAGTCGATCGCGTCACCGTTCCTGTACGTCAATAATTTTTGTATGGACGTGTCGCTGCGGCGGAAATGTCCGCATCGCCACCGTGGCAGAGCCGCACGAGACCCGGCAACCCCTGGATCGTCATGATTCGGTCAGGATCGGCGATACCGGCGATACCCCGGACGAGCGGCTGCCCGCCCTCCCTTGACTGATTCCATTCTCAGTGATGGGGTAGTCAGATGAACGCGTCCGCACCCCCGGAGGTCCAGCTTCGCAGCGCCTCGCTGCGCGTGACCCGACCGCGACTCGCGGTGCTGGACGCAGTGCGCGGCACGCCCCACGCGGATGCCGACACCATCGCGCGCGAGGTCCGCGCCCGGCTCGGCTCGGTGTCGACCCAGGCCGTCTACAACGTCCTGGCCGCGTTGACCGAAGCCAACCTGCTGCGCCGGATCGAACCGGCCGGCTCACCGGCGCGCTACGAGACGCGCGTCGGCGACAACCACCACCACGTCGTGTGCCGCGTGTGCGGCGCCATGGCCGACGTCGACTGCGCCGTCGATGAGACGCCGTGCCTGGAGGCCGACGACCCCCACGGTTTCGTCATCGACGAGGCCGAGGTCACCTACTGGGGACTGTGCCCCCGCTGTCAGAAGCGCTCCGGCAGATCCGTGTCATCAATGTCATCAATGTCATCAATGTCATCAATGTCATCAGTGTCATCCGTGTCATCCGTGTCCGACACCACCTCACCACAAGGAGAGAAGTCACATGAGCAATGACAACGCGGCAGGCTCCACCACCGGCTCGGGTGCTCCGGCTCCGAGCGACCGCAACTCGCTGAGCCTGGGCAGCAATGGTCCGATCCTCCTGCACGACGTGCACTTCCTCGAGCAGATGGCGCACTTCAACCGGGAGAAGGTGCCCGAGCGCCAGCCGCACGCCAAGGGATCGGGCGCCTTCGGTGTGCTCGAGGTGAGCGAGGACGTGTCGCAGTACACCAAGGCGGCGCTCTTCCAGAAGGGCGTCTCGACCGACATGCTCATCCGGTTCTCCACCGTCGCCGGCGAGATGGGCAGTCCCGACACCTGGCGCGACGTCCGCGGGTTCTCGATGAAGTTCTACACATCCGAGGGCAACTACGACCTGGTCGGCAACAACACGCCCATCTTCTTCCTGCGCGACCCGATGAAGTTCCCGCACTTCATCCGCAGCCAGAAGCGGCTGCCCGACTCCGGCCTGCGCGACAACCACATGCAGTGGGACTTCTGGACCCTCAACCCCGAGTCCGCCCACCAGGTCACCTATGTCATGGGCGACCGCGGCCTGCCGCGCACCTGGCGGCACATGAACGGCTACGGCTCGCACACCTACATGTGGATCAACGCCTCCGGCGAGAAGTTCTGGGTCAAGTACCACTTCCACACCAACCAGGGGATGGAGTTCTTCAACAACGCCGAGGCCGCGGCGATGGCCGGCCAGGATGCCGACTTCCACCGCCGGGACCTGTTTGAGGCGATCAAGCGGGGCGAGCACCCCAGCTGGACCCTCTCGGTGCAGGTGATGCCCTACGAGGACGCGAAGACCTACCGCTTCAACCCGTTCGACCTGACCAAGGTCTGGCCCCACAGGGACTACCCGCTGATCAAGGTCGGCACGATGACGCTCAACAAGAACCCGGAGAACTTCTTCGGCGACATCGAGCAGGCGGCCTTCTCCCCGGGCAACACCGTGCCCGGCATCGGCCTGTCCCCCGACAAGATGCTGCTGGGCCGGGCGTTCGCCTACAACGACGCCCAGCGCAACCGGATCGGCACCAACTTCCACCAGCTGCCGGTCAACCGGCCGCACGGCGTGGATGTCAACACCTACATGTTCGACGGCCAGATGAGCTACGAGAACAGCGGCGCCGCACCGGTCTACGCGCCCAACAGCCAGGGGCGCAGCTGGGCCGACCAGACCGGCCCGGTCGAGGAGGGCTGGGAGACCGACGGCGAGATGGTACGCAGCGCCTACGAGCTGCACGCCGAGGACGACGACTTCGGCCAGCCGGGCACCATGGTGCGTGAGGTCTTCGACGAGGCGCAGCGCGACCGCCTGGTCGACCAGGTCAGTGGGAGCCTGCTCGGTGGCGTCCACGGCGAGGTGCTCGAGCGGGCGCTCCAGTACTGGAAGAACGTCGACGAGGGCATCGGCAAGCGGATCGAGGAGAAGGTCCGCGCCGACGCGGCCTCCGAGCCGGCCGAGGGCATGGGCGAGGGCTGACTCCAGCCCGTCCCAGCCACAGCGCAGGTATGCCGTCCGCTCACCCGAGCGGACGGCATACCTGCGTGACGGCCCTCCACGAGCGCGGGGCCCGGGCCGTGCTGTCTAGGCTGTCGACGTGACGACCTCCGTTCCGCCCGACGGCGACAGCTACTACCTCCCCCTCGGCGAGGGCCGCTACCAGCCGACCCGGCTGGTGCAGGGCGTCTGGTCCGAGAAGGAGCAGCACATGGGGCCGGTCTCCGGCCTGATCGCCCACGAGCTCGAGCGGCACGCGCCGCGGGACGACCTCCAGCTCGCCCGGATCACCTTCGAGATCTATGGGTTCATCGCCGCGGAGCCGCTGCAGATCGAGGTGCGGACCATCCGCCCGGGGCGCACCATCGAGCTGCTCGAGGCCACGATGACCATCGGCGAGCGCCAGGTCGTGCGGGCGAACGCGTGGCGGCTGTCGCGGCAGGACACCAGCGCGGTCGCGGGTGGCGTGGGCGAGCCATTGCCGGGAGCGGACTCGTTACCGCCGTGGGACGGGACATCTCGCTGGAGCGGTGGCTTCATCGGATCCCTCGAGGGCCGCCAGGTGCCAGGTGCCCAGCCGGGCCGGGCACAGACCTGGCTGCGCACACAGCACCCGCTCGTGGAGGGCGTCCGGTCCACACCCCTTGCAGCCTTCGTCGGCCTGGTGGACACGGCCAACGGCGTGAGCACCCGCGTCCACCCGTCCGAGTGGATGTTTCCCAACACCGACCTGTCCATCCACCTGTTCCGCACGCCCGAGCCGGGGTGGGTGGGCTTCGACACGACCGTCGTCTTCGGTGACAGTGGTGTCGGTGTCACCTCGGCGGTGTTGCACGACCGACTCGGCCCGGTGGGCAGGTCCGAGCAGATCCTGACCGTCCGGCCGCTGCAGCGCTGAGCGGCACGAGCGGCATCCCGCCCGGGAAGGGAGCGAGCGCGTGACGTCCGAGGCGAGCATGGTCTCCGCGCCGAGCACCGATCCGGTGACGGCGGCCCTCGACGAGGTCCACGCCCGTCACGTCGGTGCGCGCGGTGGCGAGATCCCGACCTACATCCCCACGCTGTCGTTGGTCGACCCCGACCAGTTCGGGCTCGCCCTGGCCAGCATGAACGGCAACCTCTACCGGTCCGGTGACGCCGAGGCACCCTTCTCGATCCAATCGGTCTCCAAGCCCTTCGTCTTCGCTCTGGCGCTCTCCGAGCTCGGGCTCGACGAGGTGCTGCACAACGTCGGCGCCGAGCCGAGCGGAGAGGCATTCAACGCGATCAGCCTCGAGGAGGGCACCGGCCGGCCCGACAACCCGATGGTCAACGCGGGGGCCATCGTCACCTCGTCACTGGTCCCGGGTGACCCCGCGGAGAAGTTCGACCGGATCCGCCGCTGCCTGTCCGCCTTCGCCGGGAGAGCACTGGAGATGGACGAGGAGGCCTTCGCCTCCGAACTGGAGACGGGCGACCGCAACCGGGCGCTCGCCTACCTCATGCGAGGGGCGGGATCACTGCGCTCGAGTGCCGAGGCGGCGGTCGAGGTCTACTTCCGCCAGTGCTCGCTCGTGGTGACCGCGTGTGACCTGGCGGTGATGGCCGCGACCCTCGCCGCGGGCGGCACCAACCCGCGCACCGGCGAGCGCGTGGTCGAACCCCGCGTGGCCGAGCACGTCCTCACCGTCATGGCGACGTGCGGCATGTACGACTACGCGGGCGAGTGGTTGCTGCGTGTGGGACTACCCGCCAAGAGCGGTGTTTCAGGGTGCCTGGCGGCGGCCAGTCCCGCGCAGTTCGGGATCGGCGCCTTCAGCCCCCGCCTCGACGTGCGCGGCAACTCGGTGCGCGGTGGCGCCGCCCTGCAGGACCTGTCCGAGCGCTTCGAGCTGCACTTCGTGCATGACACCGGCCTGTCCGCACCCGTGGTGTTCCGGTCCGAGGACCTGTCCGCGACCGATCCGTTCACCCCGGTCACACCGGGCAGCCGCGAACCCGTGGTGCACCTGCGCCGGCTGCAGGGCGAGATCGAGTTCGCTGCGGCCGAGACCGCGCTCGACGACCTCACCATCGAGACCGGCATCCGGGAGGTCGGCACCTGGCTCCTGCTCGACCTCAGTCACGTGACCAGGGTCAACGGTGTCTCGGCCCAGCTGCTCGACGCCCGGCTCGCCGGACTGCGGGCCAGCGGCGTGACCGTCTTCGTCACCGACGCTCTGGCGCGTCACCTGCTACGGTCCGCGGATGCCGAGTTCACCAGCGCGGAGGAGGCCTGGGCCGCCGTCGCCGGCGGTCAGGCCTGACATCCGTCAGGAGACGGCGGCCCGCACGAGCTCGACGACCTTCTTCTCCACCACGGGGCTCCACCGGTGGAGCGCGAACGAGACCGGCCAGATCTCTCCGTCATCGAGGTGCGCAGCCTCCTGGAACTCCAGCGTCGAGTAGCGAAGGCCGAACTTGCCGGAGTTCTTGAAACAGAAGACCACCTTCCCGTCCGCGTTCGCGTAGGCGGGCATCCCGTACCACGTCTTCGGCGACAGCTCGGCAGCGTTGGAGGTCACCACCACATGCACGCGCTCGGCGACCACGCGGTCCTCAGGCGTCATCTTCTCGATGGCGTCGAGCACCGCCTGCAGCCCATCGGCCTTCTTGGCGCCCGCCCTGCCCTCGGCACGCAGCTCGGCCGCGCGCTCCTTCATCGCTGAGCGTTCTGCGGCGCTGAAGCCGCCGGACTCGGTCTGAGTCTTCTTCGCTGGCATGGTCGCGTTCCTCCTCGGTGGTCTGGCCCGGCGGTTGCCGGCCGTCACGAAGCAGACTAGGTCTGCCGCCTCCCGGAGGCTTCTCGATTCCTGACGGAGTCGGCGCCATCGACGAGATCCATCCGGCCAGGACGCGTCGGGAGGTCTGTGGACAGGGTGCGCGGGCTGTCCGTGACCGGCCTTAGGCTCGTGAGAGTGGACCACGGATGGCTGGACGGGCTGAGCGACGAGGCGATCACCGCCGTCGCGGGCTCCGGGGCCTTCCAGCGGGGCACCGCCTACTCGCGAGAGGGACGCGTCGAGCAGCTCACCAAGGGCGGTGGAGGGACCCTGTTCGCCACGGTCCGGGGGAGTGCCCGCGAGGCCTACTCCGTGCTCGTCACGGGTCAGGACACCGTCGGTCCGGCCAGCTTCCAGGGTCGGTGCACGTGCCCGATGAGCGTCAACTGCAAGCACGTCGTGGCGGTGCTGCTGACCGCGCGGGAGTCGGCCACCCGCGCGGGCGGTGCGGACGGCGCCGGGTCCTGGGAGCTGCCGTTCGCGGGCATCGTCGAGGCGCAGGCCGAGCCGGAGCGTCAGGGGGTGCCCCTCGGGCTGCAGTTCGAAGTGGTCTCGCCCCGACGACCGGCTTCACACCGCTTCAGCGCCGCAGACGCCGCGCGGATGCCGCGCCGGCTCAAGCTCGACCCCGTGATGCAGGGCGCCCGCGGCACCTGGATCCGGACGGGGGTCTCGTGGCGCGACCTCGGCTACGGCTACACCCGCCAGTCCACCAACCCCGCCCACGTCGACGCGCTGAGCGAGTTCTTCTTCGCCCACCAGGCCCGCACCCAGCGGCACCAGTACGCCGCGGGCGGGCAGGCGATCTACCTCGACGAGCTCGGACCGTCGCTGTGGCCCATGCTCGACCAGCTGCGCGAGGCGGGGATCACCCTCGTGGGCGCCAAGTCGGCCCGCGGTGGCGTCGCGGTCGCTGCCGGCCCCGCCCAAGCGTCGCTCGACCTGCGGCGTCGGCCCGACGGCGACACCGTCGTCGAGCCGGTCGTCACGCTGGAGGGTGCGGTCCTGGCCGCCGGCGCGGTGCAGTTCATGGGGCGTCCCGCCCACGGGTTCTTCGTGGAGGGCTCGGACGAGCTGGGCGCCGGACGGCTGGTCAGCCCGGGCGCCCTGCTGCTCTGCCGGCTCGACCGTCCGGCCACCGGCGAGGTCTCCCGGTTGCTCTATGACGGGCGCCGCATCGACATCCCCGCCTCCGACCTGGGGCGGTTCCTGCAGAAGTACTACCCGGCACTGCGGCAGGCGCTGCGGGTGGCGTCGTCGGACGAGACCGTGCAGCTGCCCGAGATCCGGCCGCCTCGGCTCGCCCTGACCGCCACCTACGCGGAGGACCACCACGTCAGCCTCGACTGGGAGTTCGCCTACACCGTGGGCGAGGACGTCGCGCGGGTCCCGCTGCACGGTCCGGCCAAGGCGATCGCTGCCCGTGACCGGAAGACCGAACAGGCCCTGCTCGACGGACTGGACCTGCCCTCCGACCGGCTGCCGCAGCTGGTCACCAACGTGACCGGCCAGCCGACCCTCGTGCCACGGGTCCGACTCAGCGGGCTCAACACCGCGGTCTTCACCGAGGACGTGCTCCCGGCTCTGCAGGAGCGAGACGACCTGCTGGTGGAGGTCGTCGGCACACCGCAGGACTACCGCTTCACCGACTCGGCGCCACTGATCTCGGTGTCGACCACCGACTCCCGGGACGACGCCGACTGGTTCGACCTCGGCGTGATGGTCACGGTCGACGGTGAGCAGATGCCGTTGGTGCCCCTGTTCACCGCGCTGGCCCGCGGCGAGAGCCACCTGCTGCTGGACAGCGGCACCTGGTTGCGGATCGACCGGCCCGAGCTGCAGCAGCTGCGCGAGCTGATCGAGGAAGCCCGCGAGCTGCAGGACCGCGAGTCCGACGGGCTGCGGATCAGCAGCTACCAGGCCGGGTTCTGGGAGGAGCTGGTCGCCCTCGGGGTGGTCGACTCGCAGAGTCGTCGGTGGGACGGCACCGTGCAGGGGCTGCTCGAGATCGACCAGGTCGCCCCACCACCGGACCCAGCAGGTCTGGAGGCGGAGCTGCGTCCCTACCAGCGCGAGGGCTACCACTGGCTGAGCTTCCTGCACGACCACGAGCTCGGCGGCATCCTCGCCGACGACATGGGCCTGGGCAAGACGGTGCAGACGCTGGCGATGGCGCTGCGCGCCTTCGAGTCGGAGAAGCCGCCGTCGCCCTTCCTCGTGGTGGCACCGACGAGCGTGGTCTCGGGCTGGGCCCACGAGGCCGCCCGGTTCGCACCGACCCTGCGGGTGGCGACGGTGACCGAGACGTCGCGCAAGCGCCGCACCAGCCTGGCGGAGCACGTCGGCGACGCGCAGGTGGTCGTCACGTCATACGCGCTGTTGCGGCTCGACTACGACGCCTACGCCGAGCTGCCGTGGGGCGCCCTGATCCTCGACGAGGCGCAGTTCGTCAAGAACCACCAGTCCAAGGTCCACCAGTGCGCGCGCCGGTTGCCGGCGCCGTTCAAGCTGGCGATCACGGGCACGCCGCTCGAGAACAACCTGATGGAGCTGTGGTCGCTGTTGTCGGTCACGGCGCCGGGGCTCTTCCCCAACCCGCAACGTTTCACCGACCTGTTCGCCCGGCCGATCGAGCGTGGCACCGACCCTGACCGGCTGGACACCCTGCGCCGGCGGATCCGCCCCCTGATGCGGCGACGGCGCAAGGAGCAGGTCGTCGCCGAGCTGCCGCCCAAGCAGGAGCAGGTCCTCGAGGTCCCGCTCAACGCGCACCACCGGCGGATCTACCAGACCCACCTGCAGCGCGAGCGGGCCAAGATCCTCGGCCTGATCGACGACATGGCGGGGAACCGCTTCGCGATCTTCCGGTCGCTCACCCTGTTGCGACAGCTCGCCCTGGCTCCCGA
The DNA here is from genome assembly GCF_005222685.1 of Segeticoccus rhizosphaerae. Taxonomy (NCBI): domain Bacteria; kingdom Bacillati; phylum Actinomycetota; class Actinomycetes; order Micrococcales; family Intrasporangiaceae; genus Segeticoccus; species Segeticoccus rhizosphaerae. The sequence goes on along the minus strand of NZ_SWMA01000001.1, from coordinate 280,259 downwards.
GCTGATCGACCAGGACTACGTCGGTGTGCGCTCGAGCAAGGTGGATGCGCTGCTCGAACAGCTCGAGGAGGTCGTCAGCGAGGGGCACCGCGCCCTGGTCTTCAGCCAGTTCACCGGCTTCCTCGGGCTCGTGCGGCGACGGCTCGAAGCGGAGGGGATCGCCTACGCCTACCTCGACGGCTCCACCCGGCACCGCGGCGAGGTGATCGAGGGCTTCAAGTCGGGTGAGGCGCCGGTGTTCCTGATCAGCCTCAAGGCGGGCGGCTTCGGGCTCAACCTCACCGAGGCCGACTACTGCTTCGTCATGGACCCGTGGTGGAACCCCGCCGCCGAGGCGCAGGCCGTCGACCGTGCGCACCGGATCGGCCAGGAGCGCACGGTCATGGTCTATCGCCTCGTCTCCACCGAGACGATCGAGGAGAAGGTCATGGACCTCAAGGCGCGCAAGATGGGCCTGTTCACCCAGGTCATGGACGGCGACCCGCTGCTCGCCGCGCCCCTGTCGGCCGACGACATCAAGGGCCTGTTCGAGCACTGACTGCCCGCATGCCGGGTTGGCCCGACGCGCTTTGCTCAGTTGAGACCGCTCCGGCCGCGCTCGAAACCGGTTTGAAGGGAGCAAAGGCAGCCGGGAAGGCGGGTCAGCGGGGCGGGAGGACGGCCAGCCCGGCCGGGTCGACGGTCAGGCGGACCCGCTGGCCGGTCTCGAACCGTTCGTCGAGGCCGGCCACTCCCGCCAGGGCCCCGAGCCCCTCCACCTCGACGGTGATCCGCATGGTGTCGCGGGCCGCCGAGACCGACTCCACGACGCCCCCGAGCTCACCTGCCGGGTCGACCCTCACCGCGGACCTCCGGACGGCAACCTGCAGGCCCTCAGACGTCCCGGCATCCGGCGTGTTCACCTGTGGTTGGGCGGGATCCGGCCCAGCGCTGCGGCGTCCGCCGGACAGTGACAGCAGGCGTATGGCGGCCGGTCCGGTCAGCACTGTCGCGTAGCCGAGGAACCGCGCCACGTCCGCGTCCGCCGGGTTGCGCCAGACCTCGACCGTCGGCCCGTCCTGCACCAGCTGGCCGGCGCGCATCACGGCCATCCGGTCGGCCACGGTGAAGGCCTCGTCGTGGTCGTGGGTCACGAGCAGGGTCGTCGTCTTGGTCTCGGTGAGGATCCGGCGCAGGTCGTTCGCGAGGCGCTCCCGCAGCGACCGGTCCAGCGCCGACAACGGTTCGTCGAGGAGCAACAGCCGGGGTTCGGCCGCCAGGGAGCGCGCGAGGGCGACCCGTTGCTGCTCGCCACCGGACAGCGTCGCGGGCCTGCGATCTTCGTATCCGGGCAGCCCGACCAGCTCGAGTAGCTCGCGCACGCGCCTGCGCAGCCGGGACCGGCCGATCCCCTGCAACCGCAAGGCGTAGCCGACGTTGCCGGCCACCGACTGGTGGGTGAAGAGCTGCCCGTCCTGGAACATCAGGGCGAAGCCACGCCTGTACGTCGGCACTCCCGCCAGGTCCTGCCCGTCGAAGACGACGCTGCCGGAGTCGAGGACCTCGAGGCCGGCGATGGCCCGCAACAGGGTGGACTTGCCGCAGCCCGACGGTCCGAGGACTGCGAGGACGTCCCCGGACCGCAGTGCGAGGTGGACGTGGTCGACCGCGCTGGTCGTGCCGAAGCGCACGCTCGCGTCACGGACCACGAGTCCGTCTCGCTCCGTCTCCGAGGTGGCCATCATCAGAAGGATCCCATCGATCCGACGCGCAGCCTCTCGACCAGGCCCATCAGCGCGACCGTCACGGCGCTGAGGATGACCGAGGCGGCGAGCGCCATCCCGAAGTTCTCCGCGCCCGGGCGGGAGATGAGGCCGTAGATGACGACCGGCAGAGTCGGCCGGTCCGGCCGCGCCAGGAAGCTGGTCGCGCCGAACTCCCCCAGGGACACGGCGAAGGCGAACCCGGTCGCGGCCAGCAGCGGCCGCCATACGATCGGGACGTCCACGGTGAGCACCGCACGCAGCGGCGACGCGCCCAGCGCCGCCGCGGCCTGACGCAGCCGGTCGTCGATCGAGCGGAGCACCGGCACCAGGGTGCGGACCACCAGCGGCAGCGCCACCATGGCCTGCGCGATGGGGACCAGCACCGCGGAGGTACGCAGGTCGAGAGGCGGCCGGTTCAAGGTGATGAGGAAGCCGAAACCGACTGTCACTGCGGAGATCCCGAGCGGCACCATGAAGACACCGTCCATCGTCGCGATCACGCGCCTGCCCCATGCGGAGCGCGCCCGGCGCGACACGATGATCGACACGATGAGCCCGAGGACGACGGCGATGAGGGTGGCGTCCACGGCGGTGCGCCACGAGTTGTCCAGCGCGGTCCAGACCGGCACCACCAGTGCGTCTCCCGACCCCGTGGTGCCGAGGTTGCGGTAGTTCGCCAGGCCCCAGCCGTCGCCCACCTGGAGCGAACGGGCGACGAGGGTCACGAGGGGCAACGCGACGAACACCAGCACCAAGCCGGTCAGCGCCAGTGCCGTCAGGTCGCCCCGGTGTGGACGGCGCAGCCCACTGAGCAGGGAGGTCCGCGGCATCGCTCGTTCGCGGTGGGTGCGAGCCGCCCCTGCCACGAAGAGGATGGCGACCACGGCGAGGAGTTGCACGATGGACAGCACCGCCGCAGCCCTCAGGTCAAGGAACTGCGTGGTGAGGATGTAGATCTCGGTCTCGATCGTGCCGTAGCGCAGCCCCCCGAGCGTCAACACCACCCCGAAGGCGGTGGAGCAGAAGAGGAACACGATGGTGGCAGCCGAGGTGATGGCCGGGGTCAACGCCGGCAGCGTGACCGTGCGGAACACCCGCCAGGGCGAGGCGCCGAGGGCCGCCGCCGACTCCTCGGCCCGCGGGTCCAAACCCTCCCAGACTCCGCCCACCGTGCGGACCACCACCGCCAGGTTGAAGAAGACGAGCGCGGCGAGGATCGCGGCCCAGCTGCCGTCCAGGCCGAGGAAACCGAGCGGTCCCCCGGCCGCCAGCAGGGTGCGGAAGGCGACCCCGACCACCACGGTCGGCAGCACGAACGGCATGACCACCAGTGCCCGCAGCAGGCGGCGGCCGGGGAGCGACAGCCGGTAGAGCGTGTAGGCGACCGGCAGGCCCAGCACGGTGGTGAAGGCGGTGCCGGCCAATGCCATCCACAGGGTGAACCACAGGATGCGCAGCGTGCGGCCACGGCCGAGCACCTCACCGATGCCGCCCAGGTCCCAGGCGCCATCGCTCTGGAGGCCGCGCCCGACCATGCCCGCGACCGGCAGGACGAAGAAGATGGCGAGGAAGACGACCGGCACCAGCGCCAGCCCCACCAGGCCGGCCTTGGCGCCCCATCCAGAACGGCTCAAGGTCAGCCGGTGGCGATCTCTGACCACTGCTCGAGCCAGGCCCGACGGTCCTTGGCGATCTTCTTCGGTGCGACCGTGAAGGGGTGCTTCGCGACCTTGGCCCACTTGGCCCACAGCGGCGGGAGGCTCACCGAGTCGTTGACGGGGTAGACGTACATGTTGTCGGGGACCGTCTTCTGGAATGTCGGGCTCACGAGGAAGTCGACCAGCGCGGCCGCGCCGGCGGGGTTCTTCGCGCCCTTGAGGACCCCGGCATACTCGATCTGGCGGAAGCAGGTGTCGAGCAGGGCACTGGTGGTCGGCTTGTCACCGCCCTTCGGGATCGTGAACGGCGGCGACGACGCATACGACAGCACGATGGGGCGACTGCCCTTGCCCTCGCCGCCGGAGAAGTCGACCGAGTAGGCGTCGGACCAGCCCTGGGTGATCCTGGTCCCGTTGGCCATCAGCTTCTTCCAGTAGTCCTGCCACCCCTGCTCGCCGTACTTGCCGATCGTGGCGAGCAGGAACGCCAGGCCCGGTGAGGACGTGGCGGCACCCGGCGTGACGAAGAGGTTCTTGTAAGCCGGCTTGGTCAGGTCGTCCAGCGTCTTCGGCGGGTTGATGCCCTTCTTGGCAAACCACCGGTCGTCGATGTTGACGCACACGTCGCCGTAGTCGACCGGCGTCAGCTGCCTCGCCGCCTTCGGGTCGGGCAGTGCGAACGGGGCCATCCCGGCCGGCGGGTTCGTCGGCGTGTGGTCGGAGAGGACACCCGCGTCCACCGCGCGCGACGCGAACGTGTTGTCGATGCCGAAGACGGCGTCACCGAGCGGCGAGTCCTTGGTCAGCACCAGCTTGTTGGTCAGCTCGCCGGCGTCACCGTTCTTGCGCACCTCGACCTGGTAGCCAGTCTGCTTGGTGAACGCTTCGAGTGTCTTCTTCGGCGCCACGAAGGAGTCGTGGGTCACGAGCACCACGGTGCCCTTGGCGTGCCCCGAGGACGGCGTGCCCTGGGTGGAGCCCGCCGCGGTCGAGGCCGGTGACGACGACGGTTCGCCGCTCGAGAGCGAGCAGGCGGACAGCGCGAGCGTGAGTGTGCCGGCCAGCGCCAGCGACACCCGGTGGTTGATGGGGTTCATGCATCCTCCTGTGCTTCAAGGAGGGGTTCCCCACGCAGGCCGGGGCTCCGGTCCTTCGTGGGGTTCGAGACTCGACTTCCTCCACCGGTACTAACCGGATCAGGTTCGAGGGTCTGCGGTCGGTCCGCACTCTCAGCGCTTCATGGCGCTCCCCTGTCGTTCTGCTGAACAGTGTAGACCGTTCCCATCAACTGGCTCCCCGGCCTTCGCCGTGGCAGGCTCAGGTGCGAGAAGCACATCCGACTCTGGGAGGTATGCCGTGGGTTCACTGGTCTGGAAGGTGCTGGGCACGGGGGGCGCGATCCTCGCCGGGATCCTCGCGAGAAAGGTCACCGTGACCGGTTGGAAGGTGGCCACCGGCAACGAGCCACCGGCCAACCCGGAGGACCCTGAGGTGGAGTGGAAGGAAGCGCTGGCCTTCGCCATGTTCTCCGGCGCCGTGGTCGGACTCGCGCGCCTGCTGACGACCAAGAAGGCCGCCGACTTCTACAACAGGTCCGCCGGCCACCTGCCCAAGGACCTGCAGAAGAAGATCGACAAGTCCAACGCCCAGCCGACGGTCTGAGGGAGCACCGGGCGGCGCCGACACCGCCGCGGCTCCTCCGCGAAGGAGCTGCGGCAACGGGACTCAGGACCAGTCGGCGCCCCGCCCGTCGAACTCCTCGAAGACCAGCCATGTGCGGGTCGCCTTGACCCCCGGGACTCCTTGGATCTGCTCGAGCACCACGTCCCGCAGGGCGGCGTTGTCGGGTGCGCGCACCTGCACCAGGGCGTCGAACTCCGCGCCGACCAAGGCGATGTGGTCGACGAAGGGCAGTTCGCGCAGCCGCGCTGACACGTCGCGCCAGGCGTTCTGCTCGATGGAGACGCTGACGTAGGCCGAGGTGGCCAGGCCGGCGCGTTCGGCGCTGATCCGGGCCGTGAAGCCGGTGATCACGCCGTCGGTGCGCAGTCGCTCGAGGCGGGCGTAGGTGTTGGCACGCGAGATGTGCAGGCGCTCCGCCAGGGCGCGCACCGAGAGGCGCCCGTCCCTCGCCAGCTCGGCCACCATCTGTCGATCCGCCTCGTCCAGGGGCCGGGCCGGATGTCCGGACGTGGGGGCCGGGCGGGGAGTTGGCTGAGACGTCTTGTCGTCCATCACGCTTCCATTCAACCAAACGTCTTGGCTTCTTGGCTGTTCTTGTGTCAACCATCTCGCGGGAGGGACGATGGCAGCTCGGGCGGCGTCCTGCCGCGCGCGCTGAACCGTGCCCACGTCCCGGAGGTTGGTCCTCGATGACGGCCCAGAAGGAATCGACCCACACCACCGATCCTCACGCTGCCGGGCTGGTGGCCAGCCTGCTCCCGTGCCCGGAGCCGGTGCAGTTCGTGGACGCGACCGGGCGCCGGGTGCCCGGTGGTGAGGGTGGGCGCGGTTATGCGCAACCCACCGCCGAGCAGCTGGTCGAGACGTGGCGGCGGATGGTGGTCGGTCGACGCTTCGACGTGCAGTCGACGGCGCTGACCAAGCAGGGGCGGCTGGCGGTCTACCCCTCCTCCCGCGGACAGGAGGCCTGCCAGGTCGGAGCCGTCATGGCGCTGCGTCCCGACGACTGGGTGTTCCCCACCTACCGCGACTCGGTCGCGCTGATCACGCGCGACATCGACCCCGTCGAGACCCTGACCCTGCTGCGCGGCGACGCCCACTGCGGCTACGACCCCATCGCCCGCCACACCGCGGCGCAGTGCACCCCGCTCGCCACCCAGTTGATCCACGCGGCCGGCGTCGCGCACGGCGAGGCCCGACGGGGACGGGACACGGTGGCCCTCGGGTTCATCGGCGACGGCGCGACCAGCGAGGGCGACTTCCACGAGGCACTCAACTTCGCCGCCGTCTTCAATGCGCCGGTCGTGTTCTTCGTGCAGAACAACAAGTACGCCATCAGCGTGCCGCTCTCGAAACAGACCAAGGCACCGTCGCTGGCCTACAAGGGAATCGGCTACGGTGTGCCGTCCGAGCAGGTCGACGGCAACGACGCGATGGCGGTGCTCGCCGTGGTGAATCACGCCGTGCAGCGCGCACGCGACGGCGGAGGTCCCTTCCTCATCGAGGCGCACACCTACCGGCTCGACGCGCACACCAACGCCGACGACGCGACCCGCTATCGCGAGGCCGACGAGGTCACCGACTGGTTGACCCGCGACCCGATCGCACGGCTCGAGGCCTGGTTGCGCTCGGAGGGCCTGGTCGACGACGCCCGGGTCGAGGAGGTCACCGCCGAGGCCGAGGCGTTTGCCACGGCCTTGCGCGACCGGATGAACGCCGACCCCCAGGTCGACCCGATGTCGTTGTTCGACAACGTCTTCGCCGAGCCGACCCCCGAGTTGGTCGAGCAGCGCGACATGGTCGCGCAGGAGATCGCCGCCGAGCAGGAGGAGCAGGAATGACCACCCTGACGATGGCGCAGGCGCTCAACACCGCACTGCGGGACGCCATCACGCAGGACGACGACGTCGTCGTCTTCGGGGAGGACGTCGGCACCCTCGGCGGCGTCTTCCGCATCACCGACGGGTTGACCCGCGACTTCGGCGAGGAGCGCTGCTTCGACACCCCCCTGGCGGAATCGGGCATCGTCGGGTTCGCCGTCGGCATGTGCATGGCCGGCTTCCGTCCGGTCGTGGAGATGCAGTTCGACGCGTTCGGCTACCCCGCGTTCGAGCAGGTCGTGTCCCACGTCGCGAAGATGCGCAACCGCACCGCTGGTGCCGTGCAGCTCCCGATGGTCATCCGCTTCCCCTACGCCGGAGGCATCGGTGGCGTGGAGCACCACAGCGACTCGAGCGAGGCCTACTACGCGCACACCCCGGGCCTGAAGGTGGTCAGCCCGTCCACCCCCGCCGACGCCTACGGCTTGCTGCGACAGGCGATCGAGGACCCCGATCCGGTGGTCTTCATGGAACCCAAGGCGCTCTACTGGGCCAAGGGCGAGGTGCAGACGCCGGGCCGGCCCCTCCCGTTCGGCCGCGCAGCCGTGCGGCGGGAAGGCACCGACGTGACGCTGATCGCCTACGGACCCTCGGTGCCGGTCGCGCTCAAGGCCGCCGAGGCAGCTCGCGAGGAGGGCTGGGACGTCGAGGTGGTTGACCTGCGGACGATCACGCCGTTCGACGACGACACGGTCACGCGTTCGGTGCGGCGCACCGGGCGCTGTGTCGTGGTCACCGAGTCGCACGGGTTCGCGGGCGTGGGAGCCGAGGTCACGGCCCGGGTGCAGGAGCGCTGCTTCCACTCGCTCGCCGCGCCGGTGCTCCGAGTGAGCGGACTGGACATCCCTTACCCCGCACCGAAACTCGAGCACACCTACCTACCCGGGGTCGATCGGGTCCTGGACACCGTCGCCCGGCTGCAGTGGGACGACGAGCCGGACACCCGCTGGCTCGACAGCGCACGAGGAGGAGCTGCATGACCCACCCCAGGAAGAGGGCCCCGGCGTGAGCGAGCAGGTCTTCCGGCTACCGGACCTCGGCGAGGGGCTGACCGAAGCGGAGATCATCGAGTGGCAGGTCGCCGAGGGCGACGAGGTCGTGGTCGACCAACACGTCGTGGTCGTCGAGACGGCGAAGGCGACGGTCGAGGTGCCTTGCCCGTATGCCGGGACCGTCCACACGCTGCACGGCGCGGTGGGCGACGTGGTCGAGGTCGGCAAGCCGCTGATCAGCGTGGCCGGCGACGCCACCGCCAGCCCGCAGCCGCCCACGGCCGACGAGCCGGTTGCAGACGAGCTCGCCGGCGCCGGGCAGTACCGCGAGGAGGAGCAGGCCGGCTCCGGTGCGGTGCTCGTCGGCTACGGCACGGCCGAGGGGCCGCGCCGAAGGCGACGCGGCAGGCGCACTCCGGCAGCGGCCGGGTCCGGCTCTGCCGCAACCGTGTCCGAGGCGCCGGGCGCACCGAACGGTGGTCGGGTCCCCGCACAGCCCGGTGCGGTGCGCGTCATCTCGCCGATCGTCCGCAGGCTGGCTCGCGAGCACGGTGTCGAGCTCGCCGCACTCGCCGACGCCGCGCCCGGGGGGATCGTCCGACGCTCCCAGGTCGAGGACGCAGTGCGCGCCAACACCAGGGCAGGCGCGCCCCGCGCGACCGGAGACGATCTGCGGATCCCGTTGCGCGGCATACGCAAGACCATCGCCGACAAGCTGACCACGAGCCGGCGGGAGATCCCCGACGCGACCACGTGGGTCGACGTGGACGCCACCGGGCTGATGGATGCCAAGGACGCGCTGCGGGCGCTGCGCCCGGAGGCGGGGATCGGCGTGCTCGCACTGGTGGCCCGCATCACGATTGCCGGGCTGAGCCGCTACCCCGACCTCAACGCGTCGGTCGACGTCGACCGCGCGGAGATCGTCCGGCACGGGCGAATCCACCTGGGCTTTGCGGCGCAGTCCCCTCGAGGCCTGGTCGTGCCCGTGATCCACGATGCGCACGAGCGCTCGACCTCTGAGTTGGCCGCGGCTCTGCGGGACCTCACCGAGCGCGCCCGGGAGGGCACGCTCTCCCCCGCGGAGCTCAGCGGTGGCACCTTCACGCTCAACAACTACGGCGTCTTCGGGGTGGACGGCTCGACACCGATCATCAACCACCCCGAGGCGGCCATGCTCGGCATCGGCCGCATCACGGACAAGCCGTGGGCGCACGAGGGCACGCTGGCCCTGCGCAAGGTGACCCAGCTGTCGTTCACCTTCGACCACCGGGTGTGTGACGGTGGCGTCGCCGGCGGCTTCCTGCGTTTCGTCGCCGACTGTGTCGAGGCGCCGACCACGCTGCTCGCCGAGCTCTGAGCTCAGGCGGTAGTCCCGCACAGCGAGCCGAGCGCCCTGGCCCACGCGGCCACGGGCGCAGCCGCGTGTGGCGCGAACGCGTTCGCAAAAAAGGTTGCCACACGCTATATCGCGTTATAACGTGTCCTCTGCACACGCGATATAACGCGATATAGCGCACCAGTGAGGAACCGCCGCCATGAGCACCACCGCCACCCGCCGCCACCCCGAGACCACCGTCCGCCCCATCGCGACCACCACCAGCCGCCACGGCGGCCACTCTGGCTCCAGCCGCCTGCGCCAGGCTCTCCGTCGGGTGTTCCAGCCCCGCCCGGTGACCGGCTTCTCGAAGCCGCTGCCCCCGACCAACGTCCCCGAGCACCTCTCGCGGGACGAGATCAGGGACGCACAGGTCCGCCAGTTCGGCTTCCACTCCCGGCTCTGCTGACCTGACCGGGCGACACCGAAACGGCCCCCGCGTCGTCCTCCTCCGGGGGAGGGGCGACGCGTGGGCCGTTTGCTTGCGGGCGGCCTCGAGGGAGCCGCAGGCCTACTTGCTCTCGACCGGCAGGACGCTGAAATAGGCCTTGCTGTCCTCGACCTTGGTCACCCTGACCTTGTAGTCCTGCTCCTTGCCGTCCGCGGTGGCCGTGCACGTCATCTGGGCGTCGACCTCGCCCTTGAGGTCCTCGGGGCACTCGACCTTGTCCACCTTGACCCCCTGCTTCGACAGCGCGCTCGAGATCTGCGTCTGGACGTCGTCCTTCGGCACCTTGCCCCCACAACCGGCGACGAGTCCCACGGTCAGCAGTGCGGCTGCGGCCGCCGAGATCTTGCGCGTGACGTTCTTCATGTGTCCCTCCCATTGGGCAGGCAAGCAGGCGGCGGTCGCTGCCCGAAGCGTGTGCTGGTTTCCCCCTCTGACCCACGCCGACGAGGAAAGGTTCCGCCGGTCATCGTAGGGCGTCCCGGTGGAGCGGGGAACCGCGGTCGAGGAGGCCGCGGTTCGGCTCACCGGCCGGACCGGTCAGTGGAGAGCAGGCGTCAGCGTGAGGATCGGGAGCTGCTCGACGACGCGGCGCCGGCTCGCGTCGGTGCCGTCGTAGTCGACGTCGGCAAGGCGGTTCAGCACCCCCGGGATGAGCCGGGCCGCGAGGCCGTGCGCACGCTCGTAGTCCTCCAGCACGACGGCCGCCTCGTCCGTGGTCAGCAACCGGTGCGTGGGCACGAACCGGTCGCCGCCACACCGCACCTCGAGACCCTGACCGGCCTGGAGGTTCTTCAGCCACTGGCTGCCGCGACCAAGACCGGAGATGACGTATGCCGTGCGCGAGCCCGGCTCCCAGCGCAGGACCTCGAGCATGGTGCGGTGGACCAGTCCGCTCTTGCGACCGCGATGGGTGAGCAGGAGGAAACGATGCCCGACCACGCGTCCCAGTCCCACGTCATACATCACGACCGGCGCCTTCAAGGCGGCCTCGAGTGCCCGGTTCATCGCTCGAGGATACGCCGAGCAGCGGCGCGCATGGCCGTCGTTCGTGGGCACCGAGCCCGGTCAGGACGCGGTGATCCGGACCAGCGCCACCCGGCCACGCCCCCGCAATCGCGCCTGTCCGCCGTCCCCGAGCACGACCGAGTCGAACTGGGCCAGCGGGCGCGGGACGGCTTCGGGCTCCTGGAGGCGGAGCGACCCGTCGAGGACGACAGCCACGGCGTGCCCGGTCAGCTCGACGGGCTCCCCTGCCAGCTCGCGGACCGTCAGCTCGCCGGTCGTCCTGCCCCGGCGGGTCATCACGTTGAGGTCGCGGGTCGGTCCGCCCGGCAGCCGACACGACGTGTCGCTCTCGCCGGCGAACGCGAAGGGTTCGTGAGGGCGCAGGGTGCGTTCGACGCCGTCGACGGTGAGCACCATCCCGTCGCCCTCGAGCAGGGTGATCACCCGGTCGACGCCGGGGAACGCGGAGAACGCACCAGATCGGTCGACGTCCGCGATGCTCACCCGCCAGTCGAACTCCCCCGCCTCCTGGACCGGTGCCGTCGCGACCTCGCGGGTGAGGCCGCCGCCGTTGCGCCAGGGCGACTCGACGAGGTCGGCGAAGTGCAGCACGCGCACCACGTCACTGCCCCGGCAGCTCGAGGGCGCGGGCGATCGGCACGCCGGGACGGTAGGGCAGATGGAGGTAGGAGGGTGCGTCGAGCAGCGTGAGGTCCCCACTTCCCCCGACCATGATCCGGCCGATGTCGTTGCGCTCCAACGACTGCGCGCTGCCATAGGTCACGGCTCGAAGTGCCTCCGCCGGCGTCAGCCCCATCTCGCGCACCGCCAGCGCGATGACGAAGGGAACCGACGAGGAGTAGCACGTGCCGGGGTTGCAGTCGCACGCCAGCGCGATGGTCACGCCCGCGTCCACCAGGGCTCGCGCGTCGGGGTAGGGCGACTTCGTGGAGAACTCGACTCCGGGCAGCAGCGTGGCCACGGTGGTGTCGGCCGCTCCTGCGAGGGCCTCGACGTCGTCGTCGGACAGGTAGGTGCAGTGGTCGATGCTGGCCGCGCCGAGCTCGACGGCGAGCTGCACGCCCGGGCCGTGGCCGAGCTGGTTGCCGTGCACCCGCAGCAGGAGCCCGGCCTCGCGCCCCGCTTCGAGGATCGTCCGGGACTCCTCACCGGTGAACGCGTGCGCGCTGTTCGGCTCACAGAAGACGTCCACCCACTTCGCGTGCGGAGCACACGCCCGAAGCATCTCGCCGCTGACGAGCTCGACGTAGTCCTCCCGGCGGTCGGCATACTCCTGCGGCACCACGTGGCCGCCGAGAAACGTGGTCTCGGAGGTGAACTCGCCCGCAATGCGCAGGGCCCGGGCCTCGTCGTCCACCGTGAGCCCGTAGCCGCTCTTGATCTCGACGGTGGTGGTCCCCTGCGCACGCATCTCGTCGACCCGCCTGGCCACGAGCGCGCGCAGCTGCTCGTCGGAGGCGGCCCGGGTCGCGTCCACGGAGTTGGCGATGCCGCCTCCGTCGTATGCCGTGCCGGTCATCCGCGCCGCGAACTCCGCCGAGCGGTCACCGGCAAAGACCAGGTGGGAGTGGCTGTCGACGAACCCTGGCACGACGGAGCGGCCCTCCACGTCCACCCGCTGGTCGGCGTCCGGCGCGTCCGCCCCGTGCCCGACCCACTCGACCGTGCCGTCCTCGACGACGACCGCGGCGTCTCGCAACAGCCCGAGTCCCTCCGAGTGGTCCGCCCCGTCGAGGGTCGGGTCGTTGGTGACGAGCTCGGCGATGCCGGTGATGAGGGTGGTGGTCACGAGTCTCTCCCTGCGTCTGTCGGGGTGGCGGTGCGCCACAACGGTGCGATGGAGTCCTGCAGCAACGCTCCCACGTCACCGAGGACGTGCCGCCCCCCGGTGACGACCACACGCCCGTCGACCACGACCGTGTCGACATCGGGCGCGGTGGCCGAGAGCAGCACCTGCTCGGGCGCGGACCCGGCGGTGCGCGGCGAGTCGAGCCGCACGGCGACAAGGTCCGCGCGGGCCCCCGCCTCGAGGCGCCCCGCGTCGGCCCAGCCGAGGCTGGCGTGGTTGGTGGCGGCGGCGAGGAGCGCGGACGGCTGGAACCTCCCACGTTGCAACGTGTTCAACCGCTCGTGCATCTCGAGCGCACGGGCCTCCTCGAGGAGGTCGATCACGGCGTGCTGGTCGGAGCCCAGCGACAGCGGAGCGCCCACGTCGGCCAGGGCACGGGCCGGCCCGATCCCGTCGGCGAGGTCGCGTTCTGTGGTGGGGCAGAAGCACGCGGTGGTGCGGGTGCCTCCGAGGGCCGCGATGTCCGCGTGGGTCAGGTGGGTCGCGTGCACGGCGCTCGTCATCGGGCCGAGCACGCCCTCTGCCCGCAGCAGCGCGGTGGGGGTGAGCCCGTAGAACGCCTGGCTGGCCTCGTTCTCCGCCGGCTGCTCGGAGAGGTGGACGTGCAGCGGTCGGCCGCGGGCGGCCTCGACCACCGGCGCCAGCTGGTCACGTGGCACGGCACGCACCGAGTGGATCGCCGCGCCGATGCGGGTGTTCGCGTCGTCGTCGAGAGCCGCTACCCGGGACGCCCAGGCCCTCGCGTCCCCGTCCCCGAACCGCTGCTGGTCGACGTTCAACGGGGTGTGCCCGTCTGGGCTGAGCCCGCCCGCGAGGTAGCAGGTGTCCAGCAGGGTGAGCCGGATCCCCGCCTCGGCGGCCGCCCTGCGCAGCGACTCTCCCATGGCGTTGGGGTCGTCGTAGTCGGCGCCGTCCGGCTGGTGGTGCACGTAGTGGAACTCGCCCACGCAGGTGATCCCGGCCAGCGCCATCTCGGCGTACGTCGCCCGGGCGAGCGCGAGGTAGGACTCCGGATCGAGTTGCCGCGCCACGGCATACATCCGCTCGCGCCACGTCCAGAAGGTGCCGCCGCCGTCATGGGTGCGGCCGCGCAGCGCCCGGTGGAAGGCGTGGCTGTGCGCGTTGGCCAGGCCGGGCAGGGCGACACCGGGCAGCGGCTCGGCGCCACCGGGATCGGTGCCTGGTGTGACGGAGACGAAGCGCCCGTCCTCGACCTCGAAGGTCACGTCGCGTGCTACGCCCCCCGGGAGCCAGGCGTATGCCGCGTGCCACCTCATCGGGCGAGGTCCTCGACGACCTTGGCCAGCGCCTCGACACCCGCGTGGCAGTCGTCGCGCTCGGCGAACTCCTCCGGCGAGTGGGAGATGCCGGTTGGATTCCGGACGAAGAGCATCGCGGTCGGCACACCGTGGGTGGCGAGGATGCCGGCGTCATGGCCGGCGCCGGTGCCGAGCAGCGGCACGTCGTCACCGAGCACGCCGGTCAGCCGCCCCGCGAGCTCCTCGTCGAAGCGCGTCGTCGGGGTCCAGGACTCCTCGCGCACCGTCGCGCCGTGCTGCTGGGCACGGGTGGTGAGGTCGTCGATGGTGCGGCGCACCTCGTCCTCGACCGGCCCGCGGGCGTCGAGCCAGCCCGTGACGTGGCTGGGTATGGCGTTCACGCCCCCCGGCTCGACGTGCACCTTGCCGACGGTGGCCACGCAGCCCCGTTGCTCGGCCACCGACCGTGCCGCGAGGACGGTGTCGGCGTAGCCGAGCATCGCGTCCTGGCGATCGGCCAGTCGCGTGGTGCCCGCGTGGTTGGCCTGTCCCGGGAAGTCGAACCGCCAGCGGCCGTGCGGCCAGATGTCCGTCGCGATCGCCACCGGTTGGCCGAGGTCGACCAGGCCACGGCCCTGCTCGACGTGCAGCTCGACGAATGCCCCGATCCGCCGGGCCGTCTCCTCGTCGGGGCCGAGCTGCTCGGGATCGCGGCCGGCGGCCCGCAGCGCCTCGGCCATGGTCACCCCGTCGACGTCGGTCAGCGAGCGCGCCCGATCGGCGTCGAGGACCCCCGTGATCACTCGGGATCCGGCGCAGGCGATGCCGAACCGCGCGCCCTCCTCGTCGACGAAGTTCACCACCCCGATCGGCCGGGACGGCTGGAAGTCCTCGGCCCGCAGCAGGTCGATGACGGCGAGTGAGCTGACCACGCCGAGCGGTCCGTCGAACGCGCCGCCGTCGGGCACCGAGTCGAGGTGCGATCCGATGACGACGCCCGGCCGGCCGGCGACGAGTGCGGCGTCGGGGTCGCCCCACCAGGCCCACTGGTTGCCCATCCGGTCGGTGGTCAGGTCGAGCCCGCGCTTCGCGCACTCACCCGCGAACCACTCGCGAAGGTCGTGGTCCTCGCGGGTCCACGCGAACCGGTGGTAGCCGCCGGAGGACTTGTCACGCCCGATGCGACCGATCGCCGACCACATCGCGTCGAATTCGGAGGTGTCGATGCTCATTCCGGGGCCCCCGCGAAGTACCGAGTGAGGCACGAGTGAGGACTTCGTGGGGTGGTCTTCGTGGGGTGTGTCATGTCTGAGAGCCTAGGGTTGGGGGGTGGATCACGAGGATGCGGCTGCGGCGCCCGGGGAGACCCGGGCCCGGGAGGCCATCGAGCGCGCCGAGATCGCGTTCGCCGTCACCCGCCACGGGCCGGTGCGCTCCCTGGAGGAGGCGGCCGCGGCCCGTGGTGTCGAGCCGCGCGACATCGTCAAGACGCTCGTGGTGCGCCGGGCGGAGGACGACTTCCTCTTCGTCCTCGTGCCCGGCGACCGCGAGATCTCCTGGCCCAAGCTGCGTGCCCTGCTCGGGGTCAAGCGGATGTCGATGCCCGACGCGACGACCGCGCTGGCGGCGACCGGGTACGAACGCGGCACCATCACGCCGTTCGGCGCCACCACCGCGTGGCCCGTCATCGCCGACGAAACCGTTGTGGGACGGGCGATCTCGATCGGTGGTGGCGCGCACGGGGTGGCGTTCACCGCAGACGGGAGTGACGTCATACGCGCTCTGGACGCCGCCGTCGCCGACGTGACCGAGGTCAGTCGCCCTCGCGCATAGGCACGCGCACGCCACGCTCCTGGGCGACTTGCTCGGCCCGCTCGTAGCCCGCGTCGACGTGCCGGATGACGCCCATGCCCGGGTCGTTGGTGAGCACCCGCGCGAGCTTCTCCGCCGCGATCGGCGTCCCGTCGGCCAGGGAGACCTGTCCGGCGTGGATGGAACGGCCGATGCCGACACCGCCGCCGTGGTGGATCGAGACCCACGAGGCACCCGACGCGGTGTTGATCAGGGCGTTGAGCAGCGGCCAGTCGGCAATCGCGTCGGACCCGTCGAGCATCGACTCGGTCTCGCGGTAGGGCGAGGCCACCGACCCGCAGTCGAGGTGGTCGCGGCCGATGACGATGGGCGCCGAGAGCTCACCCGAGGCGACCATCTCGTTGAACTTCAGGCCGGCCTTGTCGCGCTCGCCGTAGCCCAGCCAGCAGATGCGGGCGGGCATGCCCTGGAAGGCGATCTTCTCGCGGGCGCCGCGGACCCACTTCTGCAGCCGGTCGTTGTCGGGGAAGAGGTCGAGCACGGCCTGGTCGGTCTTGTAGATGTCCTCCGGGTTGCCCGAGAGCGCGGCCCAGCGGAACGGGCCCTTGCCCTCGCAGAAGAGTGGCCGGATGTAGGCGGGCACGAAGCCGGGGAACTCGAACGCCCGCTCGTAGCCGCCCTGCCGGGCCTCGTCGCGGATCGAGTTGCCGTAGTCGAAGACCTCGGCGCCCTTGTCCTGGAACTCGACCATCGCCTTGACGTGCTTGGCCATCGAGGCGCGGGCCCGGTCGGTGAACTCCTCCGGCTTCTTCTCGGCGTAGTCCTGCCAGTCGTCCGGGTCGATGCCCTCCGGCAGGTAGGACAGCGGGTCGTGCGCGCTGGTCTGGTCGGTGACGATGTCGATCTCGACGCCGCGGCGCAGCAGCTCCGGGAAGACCTCGGCGCAGTTGCCGACGAGGCCGACCGACAGCGCCCGCTTCTCCTTCTTCGCCAGCAGCACCTTGCCGATCGCGTCGTCGAGGTCCTCGGCGATCTCGTCGAGGTAGCGGTGGTCCACCCGCCGCTGCAGCCGGCTGTGGTCGACGTCGACGATGAGGACCACGCCGTCGTTGAGCGTGACCGCGAGCGGCTGCGCGCCGCCCATCCCGCCGCAGCCGCCGGTGAGGGTGAGGGTGCCGGCAAGGGTGCCGTTGAAGCGCTTGTCGGCCACTGCGGCAAACGTCTCGAACGTCCCCTGCAGGATGCCCTGGGTGCCGATGTAGATCCACGACCCCGCGGTCATCTGGCCGTACATCGTCAGGCCGAGGTGCTCCAGGCGGCGGAACTCGGGCCAGGTCGCCCAGTCGGGGACGAGGTTGGAGTTGGCGAGGATCACCCGCGGGGCCCACTCGTGGGTGCGCATCACGCCGACCGGCCGGCCGGACTGGACCAGCATGGTCTCGTCCTTCTCCAGCGTGGTCAGGGTGCGCACCATCGCGTCATACGACCGCCAGTCGCGGGCGGCCCGGCCGGTGCCGCCGTAGACGACCAGGTCGTCCGGCCGCTCGGCCACCTCAGGGTCGAGGTTGTTCATCAGCATCCGCATCGGGGCCTCGGTGGTCCACGACTTCGCGGTCAGCGTGGTGCCCTGGGGGGCACGCACGGGGCGGGCGCCTTCCATGTCAATCTCCTTCTGTTCTGTGCTCAGTCTGCTTTGCTCGCTTCAGGCCGGTTTGCTCGCTTGGGACCGGTTCTCGGGGGTGCCGAAGCGGTCTGAACGGAGCAATGCGGGGTGAGCCGAGCACGGGTATGGCGAGGGGCTAGTTGAGGGGGCCGGTCACCGACTCGACGGCCGAGACGGCACGGCCGCTGGCGACGAGCTGGACGGCCGCCTCGATGTCGGGGGCGAGGAACCGGTCCGTGGCCGGGCCGGCCGCGGACTTGCGCAGCTCGGCGATGAGCGCGCCGGTGGCGGGCGACGGCTCGAGGGGTGCGCGCAGGTCGATCCCGCGCGCCGCGGTCAGCAGCTCGACGGCCAGGACCCGAGTGAGCCCGTCGACCGCACGACGCAGCTTGCGAGCGCCGGACCAGCCCATCGACACGTGGTCCTCCTGCATCGCCGAGCTCGGGATCGAGTCGACGCTGGCGGGAGCCGCGAGGCGCTTCATCTCCGAGACGATCGCGGCCTGGGTGTACTGCGCGATCATGTGTCCCGAATCGACGCCGGGGTCGTCGGCCAGGAAGGCGTTGAGCCCGTGGCTGCGGGCGACGTCGAGGAACCGGTCGGTCCGGCGCTCCGCCATGCTCGCGACGTCCGCGGCGACGATGGCGAGGAAGTCGAGGACGTAGGCCACGGGCGCCCCGTGGAAGTTGCCGTTGGACTCGACCCGGCCGTCGAGGGTGACGACGGGGTTGTCGATGGCGGACGCGAGCTCACGGCCAGCGACCAGGGCGGCGTGGTCGACGGTGTCACGGGCGCCGCCGGCGACCTGGGGGGCGCAACGCAGCGAGTAGGCGTCCTGCACACGGGTGCACGCCTCGGGGTCGCGGTGGCTCTCGCGGATTGGGCTGTCCGCCAAGACCTTCCGCAGGTTCTCGGCGCTGGCGGCCTGCCCGGGGTGGGGGCGCAGCGCCTGCAGGTCGGCAGCAAAGACGTCGTCGGTGCCGAGGAGGCCCTCGACGCTCATCGCGGCGGTGATGTCGGCGGTGGTGAGCAGCTGGCGCAGGTCGGTGATGGCGAGGACCAGCTGGCCGAGCATGCCGTCGGTGCCGTTGATCAGCGCAAGGCCCTCCTTCTCGCGCAGCTCGACGGGCGTGATGCCGGCGGCGGCCAATGCGTCTGCGGCATCGGCGAGCTCACCGTCAGCGGTGCGGACCGTCCCCTCACCCATCGCGGCGAGGGCGCAGTGGGCCAGTGGGGCCAGGTCGCCCGAGCAACCGAGGCTGCCGTACTCGTGCACGACCGGGGTGATCCCGGCGTTGAGCAGCGCGGCATACGCCTGGGCGGTCTGCTCACGCACCCCGGTGCGACCGGTCGCGAGGGTCGAGAGGCGCAGCAGCATGGTGGCGCGGACGACCTCGCGCTCGACCTCGGGCCCGGAGCCCGCGGCGTGCGACCGGACCAGGCTGCGCTGCAACTGGGCCCGCAGGTCGAGGGGGATGTGCCGGGTGGCGAGCGCGCCGAAGCCGGTGGAGACGCCGTAGTGCGGCACCACGTCGTCGGCCAGTGCCTCGATGATCCCGCGGCTGCGGCGGATCTGCTCGAGCGACTCGGACGAGATCTCCACGGACGCGCCGTGGCGGGCGACGGCGACGACGTCCTCGAAGGACAGCGGGCCGACACCCACCGTGACGGGCGCCATGCGGTCGGTGCCGACGGCCTGGTCGGGCTCGGCAAGGTTCTGGATGCTCATGACTCCATTGCACCTGCCACCGTCGGTTGCCGACAGACCCGAGGGCCCGATGCTGTCTCACCCCTGAGACACCACGCCCAGCCCGGTGAGGAATCTTCGCGGGGTTTCGGCCCCTGGGAGGGCACCGAACCTCACGAAGACTCCTCACCGGGTCTGCAAGACTGGGCGCGTGAGCAATGTGCCGGCGGCAGGCCACGCGCTCGCGGTCCTGCAGCTGCTGGCCCGGCGCGCCGAACCGGTCCCCGCCGCCGCCATCGCGCGCGAGCTGTCGCTACCCCGGTCCAGCGTCTACCACCTGCTCACCGTGCTGCGTGACCGCGGATTCGTGGTGCACCTGCCTGAGGAGCGTCGCTACGGTCTCGGCGTCGCGGCGTTCGAGCTCGGGTCGGCCTACACCCGGCAGGCCCCGTTGCAGCGGGTGGCGCGGCCCGTGCTCGCTCGGCTGGTCGACCAGACCAAGCACAACGGCCACTTCGCGGTGCTGCACGGCCGGGACGTGCTCTACGTGATCGAGGAACGCGCCATCGGACGCCCCCCGCTCGTCACCGACGTCGGCGTCCGGCTGCCCTCCCACCTTGCCGCCAGTGGCCTGGCCATGCTCGCGGCCCTGCCGGCCGCACAGGTGCGGGCGCTCTACCCGTCACGCGACTCCTTCGTGCAGCGCCACGGCGTCGGCCCGACCTCCCTGCCGGCCCTGCGCAGCGTCCTGGCCCGGGTGCGCCAAGAGGGCTACGCGCAGGAGGACGGGTCGGTGTCGCCCGACTTCTCCTCGGTCGGGGTCCCGGTGCTCGACCGCAACGACCACCCGGTCGCCGCGATCGCGCTGACCTATCCCACCGACCAGGTCGACGACGAGCAACGCCTCACGCTCGTCGACGCCGCGCGCCTCGCCGCGACCGAGGTGTCGCGGCGCCTGGGCCGCGCCTGAGCAACGCTGGTTCCGGCCCGGATCCGGCCCGGTGCGAGCCGGAGCTCGACCCGGCCCGCCCGCCGCCGCCGTCACACCCCGATGCGATGCCAGGGTCCCCAGATGGCGAACGTCATACCGGCACTGGCCTGGATGTTGACGAACAGGGTCCGGCCGTCCGGGCTGAAGGTGGACCCGGCGAACTCGTCGTCGTAGCGCTCGCGACCGTTCGCGCTCGCCACCCGGTTGAGCGCGATGTCGGACAGCTGCCCGCCCCGGCTCAGCCCGCGCAGGTAGTTGTCGTCATCGTTGTCCTCGCAGACGACGAGCGTGCCGCGCCTGCTGCTCGTGATGTTGTCGGGGAAGTCCAGCACGTCGGCCCCCGGCGACTCGAAGAGCAGCTGAAGCCGCTCGGACCGGGTGTCGTAGGCCCACACCTGGCCGTGCCCGTTGCCATAGCCACCGACGGTGTCCGAGGGTCCCGACTCCTCCGCGCCACCACCCTGGGTCGAGCAGAAGTAGATGACTCCGTCCTCGTGCACCTGCCCCTCCAGCCGCGAGAACAACGCGGCGCCGCGAGCTCGGCCCTGGTTGCCGACGTAGCAGATCGCGTCGTCGTTGGCCGTGGGCGCCGGTGCACCGGGTGTGTAGGGGAAGGTCGGCGACGGGTCGTCGATGTCGACCCAATGGGCCTGGTATGTCGCCCGCTTGCGTTGGGAGGCGGCAAGATTGGCGTTGGGCTCACCCTTCACGGCAAGCATCTGCAGCTGGCCGTCATTGTCCAGACGGCCGGTCTGCATCGGGTTGCGGCGCGGCCGGTAACGGTAGAAACCGGACGGGAAGCCGAAGTTGTCCTCGGTGAGGTAGAGGACCCCCTCACGCGGGTCGAAAGAGACCGCCTCGTGGGCGAACCGGCCTGCCCGGGTGAGGGGCTCCGCGGCCGACACACCGTCCGCCGGCACCTCGAAGAGGTAGCCGTGCGGCTGGGTCAGCGCGGTGTTGGGCGTGCCGGTGAAGTCCGCGCCGACATCCGGCCCGTTGACCGTCTCCTCACAGGTCACCCAGCTGCCCCACGGCATGATGCCGCCGCTGCAGTTCATCATCGTGCCGCTGAGACTGGTGCGCGCCGTGACGACCTCACCCGTGTGGCTGACCTCGATGGTCGTGGTGCCGCCCTGGGCCATCGGGTCATACGGCGTGGTCGGGCCGAACGCCGGGCCCGGTCCGTTGACCTCGTGGTTGCGGATCAGCACGACGTTGCCGCCCGGCCCGCGGAAGGCCCCCATCCCGTCGTGCCTGCCCGGCAGGACGGTGCCGTCGTCGAGGACCACCGGCTGCTCGGTGTCGTGGAACGACCGGTAGGAGAAGCCGGCCGGTAGGTGCAGTCGCACCTTGCCGTCGCGCAGGTCCGGGATCGGCCGCAGGGCCCGCTGCGCTGACCGGGGGGCGGCCAGCGCCTGCCCGGCCACCAGGCCGGAGAAGGGTCCGGCGAGCAGCGCGCCACCGGCCGCTGCCTTGAGGAAGGTCCGTCGTTCGACTGTCATGGATCGATCTCCCGCTGACTCGGCCCCGAGCGATGATCCGGCCGACCCTAGCGGGCTCCTTGCCCCGTAGCCACCCCTCCAGGCCTTCGTCCTTCAGGCTCCACCACGGCCAGGCGCCTCTTCATCACCGGACGCAGCCACACGACCCGTGACATCGCTGGGAGACTGGGCGCGTGCCCGTCAACCCGCCACGCAACGACCCGCCGCCGGCCACCGCGGTGGTGCTCTGTGGCGGCGCGTCACGCCGGATGGGCGGGGCGGACAAGACGGCGCTGCCGTTTGCCGGCACCACCGTGCTGGACCACCTCCTCGACTCGCTGCCCGCGGACTGGCCGGTCGTCTGCGTCGGTGAGGCACGGCATACGCAGCGCTCCGTCACGTGGACCCGCGAATCACCACCGGGCGGAGGGCCGGTGGCTGGTATGGCGGCCGGCCTGGCGCTCGTCGCCACTCCCCTGGTGCTGCTTCTCGCCGGAGACCTGCCGTTCGCCGGTCCCGCCGCCGCCCACCTCGCGCTGGTTGCTGGGAAAAGGAGAGCTATTTCGCCCCCTTTCCCAGCAACCAGCGCGGTGGTGGCGACCGATGAGGAGGGTCGCGCACAGCCGCTGCTCGGGGCCTACCGGACCGAGGCCCTGCGCCGAGCCGTCCCGGACGAGCCCGGCGGAGCGCGCCTGATGGGG
This sequence comes from Segeticoccus rhizosphaerae, assembly GCF_005222685.1. NCBI lineage: Bacteria > Bacillati > Actinomycetota > Actinomycetes > Micrococcales > Intrasporangiaceae > Segeticoccus > Segeticoccus rhizosphaerae. The sequence goes on along the minus strand of NZ_SWMA01000001.1, from coordinate 258,006 downwards.
GTCCTCGAGCACCTCGGGGTCGAGTTCGTGCCGCTCGACGATCGGGCGTGCCTCGACGTCGACACTCCCGAATCCCTGGCCCGTGCCACGCAACTGGCCGCCCGGTCCTGAGCCCGGGGGAGCCAGGCCGACCTGGGACGAGCACCTCGCAGGTTCGCCCTCCGGCACCCGGCGACGTGCCGGCGCGGAGAGCGCAGCCTAGGGTCGGACCATGAAGGCGATCACCATCCCGACCCCCGGCGACCCCGACGCGCTCGTGCTCGATGAGGTGGCGCCCCCGGTGCCGGGGAATTCCGAGGTGCTCATCGACGTGGCCGCCGCCGGAGTCAACCGCGCCGATCTGCTGCAGCGCCAAGGGTTCTACGACCCACCTCCCGGTGAGTCCCCCTACCCCGGGCTCGAGGTCAGCGGCACCATCCGTGCGCTCGGCAGTGAGGTGACGGGCTGGCAGGTCGGAGACCAGGTGTGTGCCCTGCTGTCCGGTGGTGGGTATGCCGAGCAGGTCGCCGCACCCGTCGGCCAGGTGCTGCCCGTGCCTGAGGGCGTCTCCCTCCAGAACGCAGCCGCCCTGCCGGAAGTCGTCTGCACGGTCTGGTCCAACGTCTTCATGACGGCCAACCTCCAGCCCGGGGAGATCCTGCTGGTCCACGGCGGATCCAGTGGCATCGGCACGATGGCGATCCAGCTGGCGCGCGAGATCGGCGCCCAGATCGCCGTCACCGCGGGCTCGCAGGCCAAGCTCGACGCCTGCCGGGAGCTCGGGGCCGAGATCCTGATCAACTACAAGGAGCAGGACTTCGTCGAGGTGCTGCGGGACGCCACGGACGGCCACGGAGCCGACGTGGTGCTCGACAACATCGGGGCGAAATACCTCGCGCGCAACCTGGTCGCCCTCGGCGCGAACGGCCGTCTGCTCGTCATCGGGATGCAGGGCGGCGCCAAGGCCGAGCTCGACCTGGGTGCGCTGTTGCGCAAGCGCGCCGCTGTCATCGCCACGTCGCTGCGGGCGCGGCCGCGCGACGAGAAGGCGACGATCGTGAGCGCGGTCCGCGAACACGTCTGGCCACTGGTCTCCGGCGGTCTCGTCCACCCGGTCGTCCACACCACGTTCCCCCTTGCCCAGGCGCCCGCGGCCCATCGCACCCTCGACGAGAGCCAGCACATCGGCAAGGTCCTCCTCCTGCCCTGATCGTGCAGGTGGGGCGGCCCGCCTGTTGACGACCGGCGACATACTCGGTATACATCTCTTCACCAGCAACAATACCGGGTATGCACGGACGTGGAGAGGTCGCCGCATGTCGATCAGACAAGGACTGCTCGCCCTGCTGGCGCAGGAGCCGATGTATGGCGCGCGGCTGCGCAGTGAGTTCGAGGACCGCACCGGCGGCACCTGGCCGCTGAACGTCGGGCAGGTCTACACGACCCTGACCCGGCTCGAGCGGGACGGGTTGGTCGAGGTGTCGGGCCGGCCCGACGCCGAGGGCCGCATCGCCTACCGGCTGACCGACGCCGGCCGCGCCGAGGTGACCCGCTGGTGGTCCACGCCGGTGGACCGTGACAGCACCCCTCGCGACGAGCTGGCCATCAAGCTGGCGTTGGCGGTGACCGTGCCGGGGGTCGACGTGCAGCGGGTGGTCCAGACCCAGCGGACCGCGACGCTGCGCCACCTGCAGGACCTGACCCGGCTCAAGTCGAGGAACGACCCGGCCGGGGTCCCTCGGCACGAGCTGGCGTGGCAGCTGGTGCTGGAGAACCTGGTCTACGCCGCGGAGGGCGAGGTGCGCTGGCTCGACCACGTCGAGGCCAGCCTGGCCCGCGCCGCCGTCGGCCGGCGCGAGGAGACCAGAAAGCGGGACGTTCGCGAGGCTGATCGGGGCGACGGCGCTGACGCGAGCGCGGAGGGTCACCCCGGGACGAGTGAGGGCGGCCGGGAGGCACACGGCATACCGGCCACTTCGCGAAGGAGGCGGCGATGAGCGCCTCCGCGGGCGCGCCGTTGCTCGAGCTGATCCGGGTGTCTCGCGTGCACGGCGAGGGCGCCACCGAGGTGCACGCCCTGACCGACGTCTCGCTCCAGGTCGGTGTGGGCGAGCTCGTGGCCGTGATGGGGCCCAGCGGGTCGGGCAAGTCCACGCTGCTCAACCTGGCCGGCGGCCTCGACCGACCGACGACCGGGCAGGTGCGCATCGACGGCCGCGACGTCGCCGGGCTGTCCCACCGAGGGCTGGCCGAGCTGAGGCGCCGCAAGGTCGGGTTCGTCTTCCAGGACCTCAACCTCATCCCGTCACTGACCGCCGCCGAGAACGCCGCGCTCCCGCTCGAGCTCGACGGCGTCGGCGTCAGGCAGGCCAGGGCGTCGGCTCTGGAGTCCCTGGGGTCGGTCGGCGTGGCCGAGCTCGCCGACCGGTTCCCCGAGGAGATGTCCGGCGGGCAGCAGCAGCGGGTCGCCATCGCCCGCGCCTTGGTCGGCGAGCGACGACTGGTGCTGGCCGACGAGCCGACCGGTGCCCTCGACTCGCACACCGGCGAGTCGGTGCTGCGGGTGCTGCGAGCGCGGTGCGACGAGGGCGCCTCCGGACTGCTGGTGACCCACGAGGCCCGGCACGCGGCCTGGGCCGACCGGGTGGTGTTCCTCCGGGACGGCGTGGTGGTCGACACGACCGGCGCGCCTCCCGCCGCGGAGGAGCTGCTCGACCACCCCTCGGGGGTCTGACGTGGACGAGACCGACGCCGGCGCCGCGGGACGCAGGGGATCGCGCGGCGCCGGTGCCTTCGGACACTGGTATGCCGGGTGGCGCAGCGCCCTGCGGCTGGCCCGCCGTGACGCCAGCAAGCACCGCGGCCGTGGCGCGCTCGTCGTGCTGCTCGTCGGGCTGCCGGTGCTGCTGATCAGCGCCGGCCTTACGGCCTTCGCCACCGACGACGTCAACCCGGTCGAGTCCCTCCCCCGCGTGATGGGGCAGGCCCAGGCGGTGGTCTCACTGTCCGACGCCGGCGTCGCCGCGCAGCGCGTCCTGCAGGGCCCCTACCCCATGGACGGGGGTTACGGCACTGCCGGGCCCGCCGAGCGCGAGCCCGGCGTGCCCAAGAGAGCCCCGTGGACGCGCGAGCGGGTGCAGCGTCTCACCGGGGGCACCGTGCTCTCCACCACCACGACCGTGGTCCGCGCCGAGGTCGGTGACCGCCAGGTCCACGCGGCAGCCCTGCTGGTCGACGGTCGCCAGCCGGTGACCCGCGGTATGGCGTCACTCACCTCGGGCCGGTGGCCCCGCACCGCCGACGAGGTCGTCGTCACCCCAGAGGGAGCGGCCGCCGGCCTGCCCACCAGTGGCACCATCACCCTGGCGGCCCGTGGACGCCCGACCAAGGTGACCGTGGTCGGCACGGGCACCGGCTGGGCGACCGCCACGGCGCACGCCGACCTCGTCGCCCTGCCGGCGGCGGAGGAGGCGTGGGAGGCGCCCGCCGACCGCCCCCAGTCCTTCCTCATCGCCCGGTCGCAGCCGGTCACGTGGTCGGGCGTGAAGCAGCTCAATGCGCACGGCCTGCTGGTGGAGAGCCGTGCGGTCTTCGAGCACCCGCAGGAGGCGCAGGCCGATCCTGACGTCCCCCCGGCAGAGAGCGAATCCGACATCGTCGTGGCCGGGATCGTGGCGCTGCTCGTCGTGGGGATCCTGCTGGAGACCGTGCTGCTGGCCGGGCCGGCCTTCGCAGTCAGCGCGTCACGTCAGCGCAGATCCCTCGCACTGATCGCCTCCAACGGGGCCCCCAGGGCCCAGATCAGACGCTACGTGCTCGCGCAGGCCGTGCTGCTCGGCGTGTTCGCGGCCGTGGTGGGCGCGTTCCTCGGCGTCGTTGCCGGTCTGCTGGCCATCCGCTGGTGGGCGGCCTCGAGCCACGCGATGAACGCACCGGGACCGGTCGACATACCGGTCTGGGAGGTGCTCGGCGTCGGCGCCTGCGCCAGCGTCGCCTCGCTGGCCGCGGCCTATCTCCCGGCGAGGGGAGCGAGCCGGCTCGACCTGATCGGCGTGCTGCGAGGCCAGGGCGTGACAGCCCGCCCGGTGCCCCGCGGGCTGCCCGTGATCGGTCTGGTCCTCGCCGGGATCGGTGGCGCCGTGCTGGCGATGAACATCGCGAACGACGGGCACGAGGCGGGCATCGCGATCGGCGCGATCGTGCTCGTCGCCGGCGCGCTGATGCTCATCCCCTGGCCGCTGTCGTGCGTCGGCCGTCTCGGACGTCGACTCCCCCTGCCGCTGCGGATGGCCACACGTGACGTCGGCCGCCAGCGCGGGCGGGCCGCACCCGCCGTGGCCGCCGTCATGGTCGCGGTGACCGCGCTCACCGTCCTCGCCATCGCCAACACCAGCGACCAGGCACAGGCGCGCCGCGACTACCAGCCACAGGCCCCCATGGGTGACGGCCTGGTGCACGGTGGTGGACCCGGGTGGCCCTCGGCGGTGGCCGCGGTGGTGCACCGGCAGGCCCCCGCGCTCGACGTGACCCCGGTCCGCCGGGTCGGCATCAGCCAGTGGTTCGATCCGATGTCCACCAGCCCCGACTCGCACCTGCCGACCTCCACCACCGTCGTCCGGTTGCAGAAGGCCTCCTGCGCCGTGTCACCGCCTGGGGCCCGCGGCAAGTCACCGGTCGTCCCCGGCTACGGCTCGGTCGGCCGCTGCACGGCGCTCGGCTCCGACCGCCATGACCGGCGCGCCTCCATCGGTGTCGTCGACCTGCGCTCGGCCCGCGACCTGCTCCACCTGACCGACTCCCAGGTCGACGTGCTGGCGCGCGGCGGCATCCTCGTCGCCCCCGGCCGTGAGGCGGTCCACGACGAGCACGCCACCGTCCTGGCCGGCACGCGCCGGGTCACCGAGTACGGCCAGGCCGTCGGCAGCCTCCGCGATCCCCGGGTGGACCGCATCGCGGCCGCCACGGTGAGCACAGCGACGCTCGACCGGTTCGGCCTGGCGGGCGACACGGGGGCGCTCGTGACACCGGCCACCGCGGCGTCCCACCACTGGCCGACCTTCACCGACGCGCTGCAGCTGCATGACCCCGGTGGGCCCGTCTCCTCCGGCGACGAGGACGCGATCACCCAGCACCTGCCGCAGAACGCCTTCCTGCAGGTCGAGCGTGGCTTCCAGAGCAACCTGGCCCTGCTCTACTCGCTGCTGTTCGGCGTCTTCGGCACCCTGGTGCTCGTCGCCACGCTGATCTCGACCGCCTTGGCGCAGGCGGAGGGACGCGCCGACCTGGGCACGCTCGCCGCCGTCGGGGCCACGAAGCGACTGCGCCGCGCCGTCGCGGGCTCGCAGGCCTTCGTCGTTGCGCTGGTCGGCAGTCTGCTCGGGCTGGTCGTCGGGTTCGTCCCGGGCGTTGCGCTCGCCTGGCCACTCACGGTCGAACATATGGGCTCCTACGACCCGGCGACCGGGAACACGACGCTTGCGGACGCCGGGGCGGCGGCACCGGTCATCGACATCCCGTGGCTGGTGCTCGCCGCGGTGGTGATCGGTGTGCCGGTGCTGGCCGCACTTCTGGCGGCGGCCGCCATACGGAAGTCACCCGAGGTGACCCGCCGGGCCGCCTGACGCGTGCCCCGCCCCCTGCACACCAGCGACTGTCGCACCGCGCGGGACACCCCTGACCGCCTCGGATCGTTGTTGCGGCCCGGTTGCCATCCGCAATGGACGTGTCACGAAGATCGGGCGGGGTAGAGGGAAGCATGGGCGCAGGGTTGGCCAGACAACCTACGGTCCCGTAACCTACGTAGACGTAGGTGTCGTATCGGAGAGGACCTGCCATGACCAAGACCTGGAGCCAGACCGACCTGCTGCGCGAGATGAACCAGGTCGTGGAGGGTGAGCTGAACCGCCACCTGTCCATCGCCAAGGAGTGGTTCCCGCACGACTACATCCCCTGGAGCGACGGCCGCAACTACGACGGGCTGATGCAGGGGGAGAAGTGGAGTCCCGAGGACTCCGGCATCTCCGACGTCGCCCGCTCCGCGCTGATCGTCAACCTGCTCACCGAGGACAACCTCCCGAGCTACCACCACGAGATCGCCACCATCTTCGGTCGCGACGACGCCTGGGGCGCGTGGGTCCACCGGTGGACCGCGGAGGAGGGCCGGCACGGCATCGCGATGCGCGACTACATGCTGGTCAAGCGGCTCTGCGACCCGGTCGAGCTCGAGCGGTTCCGGATGAAGCACATGTCGGAGGGCTACGAGTCGGCGCACTCCGGTGAGCTGCTGCACTCGCTGGCCTACGTGTCGTTCCAGGAGCTCGCGACGCGGGTGTCCCACCGCAACACGGGCAAGTTCACCGCGGACCCGATGGCCGACAAGCTGCTCGCCCGCATCGCCGCCGACGAGAACCTGCACATGGTCTTCTACCGCAACCTGCTCGGTGCGGCCCTGCAGATCGACCCCGACCAGACGATGCAGGCCATCCTCGAGGTGGTCAAGCAGTTCCAGATGCCCGGCACCGGGATCCCCGGATTCCAGCGCAAGGCCGTCGAGATGGCGGTCGCCGGCATCTACGACCTGCGCCAGCACAAGGACAGCGTCCTCGACCCGGTCCTGCGTTTCTGGAACGTCTTCGAGCTGGAGAACCTTTCCCCCGAGGGCGAGCAGGCGCGCACCGAGCTCGCGGCGTTCATGGACGACCTGGAGAAGCAGGCGCTGCGGTTCGAGGACAAGCGCGACATGCTCAAGGCCCGTATGGCGTCCCGCTGAGTCGGTCACGCCTCTGATCGACAACCCTCCCGCCTTGCGAGAAGGCAGTCGGGGTGCAGGATAGGGACATGACCCAGTCGCAACAGGAGCCCGAGAAGCGGCCAGCTCACGCGTCCGACGAGCCAACCGGTGACGATGCCCAGCGCGTCGTCATCGTCACCGAGGGCGGCATGGGCGTGGCCGACAGCACGTCGTCCGACTCCGACGAGTCGCGGCGAGGCGAGTCCGACGACCGGGGGAATCCCACGGACCTGGTCGAGCAGCCGGCCAAGGTGATGCGGATCGGGTCGATGATCAAGCAGCTGCTCGACGAGGTGCGCAACGCGCCGCTCGACGAGGCCGGCCGGGCCCGCCTCGCCGAGATCCACCGCCGCTCGATCGCGGAGCTCAAGGACGGCCTCGCGCCCGAGCTGACCGAGGAGCTCGACCGGATCGCCCTGCCCTTCACGGAAGAGGCGCCGTCGGAGCCGGAGCTGCGGATCGCGCAGGCCCAGCTGGTCGGCTGGCTCGAGGGCCTCTTCCACGGCATCCAGACGGCGATCATGGCCCAGCAGATGGCAGCGCAGGCCCAGCTGCAGGGGATGCGGCGTGCCCTGCCGCCCGGACACCCCGCGGCCCAGGGTCAACACATGGTTCCCGGCCAGGCTCCGCAGGGTGGGCCCCACGCCGCCGACGGCGGCCCCACCGGCCAGTACCTCTGACCCGCCGCAATCCGCCCGCTTCCCGCTAGCTGCTGGGAGGGGGCGTCACGGGTGACGCCGCCTTCTCCCAGCAGCTAGCGGTGCAGGTGGTAGGCGATCCGCAGCGCCACGAGGATCACCAGCAGGACCAGCACGATGATCCGGATGCGACGACGGCTCATGCCAGTGATCCTGTCACCGAGTGGCCGGGACGCAGGAGCTGACGCGGCTGGAAGAGCCGCAGCGGGTGCTCATCCTCACGACCAACGACACCGAAGCCGACATCCTGGGGGCGGTGGAGGCGGGCGCTGCCGGCTACCTGCTCAAGGACGCCTGGCCGGCAGCTCAGGAGGGCCCCGCCGCGACGGTCACGGTGTGGTGGCGATCACCGGCACGGACGACCTCGACCAGCCGTTCGTCCCTGCCGACCCACGCGCCGTCCCAGACCACGCACCGCTCGATCCGGCCCTCGACAACGGCACCCTCTCCGACCACGCTGCGACCGCCGGAGGCGTCGAGGTTGGCGGTGAGGTAGTCCGCCGGCGTCCCGCAGTCGATCGCCGTCCCGGCGAACGGCACCACCTCGAGCCGCCCCTCGCATTCCGCCTGCCGCCACAGCACCTCGTACAGTCCGCTCGGCTCGTCGGTGAGCTGGCGGACCATGGCCCACGGCAGCAGGCAGGCACCCACATAGCGCATCGTGCCGAAGTCGGCCGGCCGGCCGGAGTCGATCCCGAGGAGTCGGCACGACGAGCGGTCCCAACCGTCGACCAGCACGTCCAGGTCCCCGCGCAGCCAGGCATCGGCGTTGGTCACGAAGACGTCCCGCCCGGCGATCCACTGACGCAGTGCCCCCAGCGCGCCGGCGGTCCCGAGCTCCTCGGGCTCCTCCACCGAGAGGTGGACCCGGTCGGCGAGGTGGTCAGCGAGTCGGGCCGCGTGGTGGTGCGCGTTGACCGCGAGGTGGGCTGGGCCGGTGCCGGTGTATGACGTGAGCCTCGCCAGCGCGTGGTCGACGAGCGGCACCCCGGCCACGGGACACAGCGCCTTGGGCCGCAGCTGCGTGAGCGGTCGCAGCCGGGTGCCGAGGCCTGCCGCCAGGACCACCCCCGCCAGGCCCGAGGGCCTCACCGCCCCGGTTGGTCCGGGGTGGAGACCAGCCGGCCACGTTGGTCGGCCTCGTCATGCGGTCGGGCGAGGACCTCCAGGATCCGGGCTGTCGAGTCGTCCACCTCGGGCACCTGGTCGGGTCGCATCCACCGGTAGGCCTTCGCCTCGCCCCCCACGACGACGGCGGGCCGGTGCGACAACTCCATCCGGAAGACGACGTCCACGCGCAGCACGTCGGGGTGGACCTCGGTCGCGACCGGTTCGCCGAGCTCGACCACCAGCCCGGTCTCCTCGGCGATCTCGCGCACCACGCCCTGGGCCGGGGTCTCACCGCGGTCCAGCAGGCCGCCGGGCAAGCTCCAGCCGATCCGGTGCGGCTGCCGGAGGAAGAGCACCTCGCCGTTGTGCGAGATGGCGCACACGCCCCCGACGGTGTAGCCGGGTGTACCCATCCGCACCAGGAACCGGCGGACCACGGGCGGCAGGCCACGGAACGCCAGCAGGGCCGCCGTGTAGGCCTTTCGACGCACGACGCGCAGGAGCGACATACCCAGACCCTATGTGGTGCGGGGGGACGGCTCTGTCCAGAGCACCGCCCCGCCGCGCTGACGTGGTTCGTCAACGCGACGGCGCGGGTCGGTCGCGCCGTCGCTCAGGCGGTGGCGCGGCTGGAGTGCCGAACCTTCGGGAGGGCGAAGATGATGACGAGCAGACCTGCAGCCACGGCGAAACCGCCGCCGACCTGTCCGAGGCTGAACGCCGGGAACCCGCCGCCCGCGGACGAGCCACCCGGAGCCTGGGGGCCGGCTCCGCCTGCTGCGCCCGAAGGCCCTGCGGTGGCGGTTGCCGTCGCGGTGGCCGTCGGCGTGGAGGTCGCCGTGCCCGTGGGGGTGGACGTCGGGCTGGTCCCGCAAGGACCGTGCGACAGGTTGAACTGGCCGGGCCAGCCGGAGTAGTTGCTGGTGGCCGCGGACACGATGGTGCTGTCGAGGTGGCCGACGTAGGTGTAGTGCGCGACCTTCCCGGTGAACTTGGTGAGGGGGACGGCCACGGACGCACCGTCGGCGAAGGTCACGGTGATCGACGCCGGGGCGTTGGACTCCGCGTTCACCTGGGTGATGACGAAGTGCCACTCACTGTCGTTGCACTCGTGGTCGGTCAACGCCTTGGCGCTGATCTGCATGGAGTCCGCGGCGGCCAGCGAGACGTTGGCGGGGCTGTGACTCGGCGGGGCGGCCGATGCGGTGGAGATCCCGAACATCAGGCCGCCGGCGATCATGAGGAAGGCGCCGGCCAGGAAACTCAGGAAGCGGGAAGGGCGTGTGACAACGCTCATGACGGTCCGTCTCTGCCTCCCTCGCGGAGAGGCTCGGGCGATATGGGAGTCGGCTGCTCCGAGCGGCCAACAGGCCCTCGGGCAAAGTGGTCGGCGACGGCCAGCTCCCGAGTCCCCGGTCGGCACCATCCCGCCGGGCGAGCCACCTCGACGAATCGTGTAGTGACGCCACCGTAGAGGCAAAAGCCTGTGGACGTAGGTCGATTCCAGGAGATTGGTGCCGTGGCTCCCGTACGGGGTGATCAGCGCTTGAGGTCGCTGCGGTCCCAGCCACGTCGGGTCGGAGCCGAGCCCAGTCGTCCCTCCGGCTTGGCGCGGTAGACGATGTAGGGTCGCCACAGGTAGCCGATCGGCGCGCTGAAGACGTGGACCAGCCGGGTGAAGGGCCACATCGCAAAGAGGAAGATGGCGATGAACCCGTGCAGCTGGAACGTCAGCGGTGCCGCGGCCATCAGGTCGGGGTGAAGGCTGAACCGGAAGATCCCACGGAACCAGATCGACACGCCTTCGCGGTAGTCGTATTCACCGATGACCTGTCCGACGGTGTTGGCCAGACCGAGCAGGATGACCACTGCAAGCACGAGGTACATCGCCTTGTCCATGCGGGTGGTCGCACTGAACACCGGGCCGACGGTGCGGCGCCGGTAGATGAGGATGATCATCCCCACGATGGTGCAGAAGCCCGCGACCGCCCCGATCGTGATCGCCATCAGGTGGTAGAGGTGGTCGGAGATGCCGACCGCCGAGGTCCAGGACTTGGGTACGCCGAGTCCCATGACGTGGCCCAGGAACACGAAGAGGATGCCGAAGTGGAACAGCGGGCTGCCCCAACGCAGCAGCCGCGACTCGTAGAGCTGGGACGAGCGGGTGGTCCACCCGAACTTGTCGTAGTGGTAGCGCCACCAGTGACCGAAGACGAACACGGCGAGGCAGACGTAGGGCCACACCACCCACAGGAGGATGTCGAGCGTCGACGCGCCGCTCATGACCCGCTCCCTCGTCCGGCCATGGCCAGGTCCGTGTAGGGATCGAGGCCGACCTCCTCGGCGGGCGGTCCCTGAGCGACCAGCTGGGCCACCGCGTCCCGCTCGTCGCCGCGAATCGTCGGCAGCGTGGTCGAGATCGCGTCCAGGACACCGACGTAGGCCGATCCGCGATCGCGCAGGGCCAGCCGCAGCAGCTCGAACCCGGCACGGTTCTCCAGCAGGAGTCGGCGCCCCTCGGCGAGGTCCACCGTGGCTGCGAACTCGAGGACGACCGCGAGGTGGTCGGGCAGCTCGCCCTCGTCGAGGACCACCCCGCCCCGGCGGTAGGCCGACTTGAAGTTGAGCAGCGCCATGCCGCGGTTGCGCGTGTCGCCGTGGGCGTAGTAGGTCAGGTAGAGGCAGCAACGGCGACGCAGGTCGAAGGTCTCGACGTAGTCGGTCTGGACCTCCACCGCGGGCACCGACTCCAGCCGATCGAGCACCAGGGCGAGTCCCGCCCGAGCGTCCGCGGGCTGCTCGGCCGCCACGGCCCGCAACAGCGGGAGTCGGCCCAGCACCGCGTCGTCGGGATACTGCAGCAGCAGCGAGGCGGCCTGGTAGAGCGCGGCCGTCCGGTCGTCACTCATCGACGTCACCCTTCCGCTTGCGGGGGAACAGGCCCCGCGGCATCCCCTGGCCGTCCCAGTTGAGCAGGTTGACCCGCCGATGCTTGTCCGGTGGTCCCCAGCTCTCGTCCGACGTCTGCCTGGTGCGCAGCGCCTGCAGCGTCTCGACCGCGATCGGCTGGGACTGCTCGCCCGACCCCTCCCCGAACGGTCCGGAGACGCCTGCGTAGTCCTGCTCCAGCCCGTCGTCCACGTTCGCCACGGCGCACTCGGTGACGAGTTCCTCCAGCTGGTGCGCCTGTTCGCTGTGAGCCGGTGGTATGACGTAACGCTCGTCGTAGGGCGCAAGAGCCAGCAGGCGGTACATCTCGTACATGTCCTCCTCGCTCATCCCGACACCCGCGGGGATCTCCGGCCGGGGGTCACGGCCGAGGTTGAGGTCACGCATGTAGGAGCGCATGGCCGCGAGCTTGTGCAGCACCCCGGTCACCGGCACCGTGTCGCCGGCCGTGAAGAGCTCGGCGAGGTACTCCACCGGGATCCGCAGGCTCTCGATCGCGGCGAAGAGCGTGTCCACGTCCTCCGCGTCCACGCCGGTCTCCTGGACCTGGTCGACCACGGGCGACAGCGGAGGGACATACCAAACCATCGGCATGGTGCGGTATTCCGGGTGCAGCGGCAGCGCCACCTCGTAGCGGTTGATCAACTTCCACACCGGCGAGCGCTGCGCCGCTCGCACCCAGTCGTGAGGTATGCCGGCCGCCTCCGCCTCGCGCTGCACCTCCGGGTCATCCGGGTCGAGGAACACCGAGCGCTGGGCGGCGAGCAGCTCGTGCTCGTCCTCGGTGGAGGCCGCGTCGAGTACGCGGTCCGCGTCATACAGCACCAGCCCGATGTAGCGCAGCCGCCCGACGCACGTCTCGGAGCAGACCGTCGGGATGCCGACCTCGATGCGGGGAAAGCAGAACGTGCACTTCTCCGCCTTGCCCGTCTTGTGGTTGAAGTAGACCTTCTTGTAGGGGCAGCCGGTGACGCACTTGCGCCAGCCACGGCACTTGTCCTGGTCGACCAGGACGATGCCGTCCTCACTGCGCTTGTAGATCGCCCCACTCGGGCAGGACGCGGCACAGCTCGGGTTGAGGCAGTGCTCGCAGATGCGCGGCAGGTGGAACATGAAGGTGCGTTCGTACTCGAGCTTGATCTCGTCCGACACCTTCTTCAGGATCGGGTCGTTCTGGGTCACGTTCGGGGCTCCGCCGAGGTCGTCGTCCCAGTTGGCGCTCCAGCTGATCTTCATCGGCTGGCCGCTGATCAGCGAATACGGTTGCGCCACAGGCGTGTGCTTCGTCAGCGGCGAGGAGATCAGCGTGTCGTAGTCATAGGTCCACGGCTCGTAGTAGTCCTGGATCGCCGGCATCGTGGGACTCGAGAAGATGGTGACCAGGTTCTTCAGCCGGCTGCCGGCGCGCAGCCGCAACCGGCCCGTCCTGGTCAGCCGCCAACCGCCCTGCCACCGTTCCTGGTCCTCGTAGGTGCGCGGGTATCCCTGCCCGGGCCGCGTCTCCACGTTGTTCCACCAGACGTATTCCACCCCGCTGCGGTTGGTCCACGCCTGCTTGCACGTGACGCTGCAGGTGTGACACCCGATGCACTTGTCGAGGTTCATCACCATCGCCATCTGCGCCATGACCTTCACCGGTACTGCACCTCCTGGCTGCGCCGGCGGATGACCGTGACCTCGTCACGCTGGTTGCCGGTGGGGCCGATGTAGTTGAACGCGTAGCAGAACTGGGCGTATCCGCCGATCAGGTGGCTCGGTTTGACGAGGACCCGCGTGGCAGAGTTGTGGATGCCGCCCCGTTTGCCGCTCGCCTCGGCGAGCGGCACGTCGATGACCCGGTCCTGCGCGTGGTACATGTACACCGTGCCGCGGGGCATCCGGCTCGTGACCACCGCGCGGGCCACGACGACCCCGTTGCGGTTGACGGCCTCGATCCAGTCGTTGTCCTTGACACCGATGGACTCGGCGTCCAGGGCGCTCATCCAGATGTTGGGCCCGCCCCGGGAAAGGCTGAGCATCAGCAGGTTGTCCTGGTACTCACTGTGGATGGACCACTTGGAGTGGGGCGTGAGGTAGCGCACCGTCAGCTCGGTCGCGCCGCCCTCGCCGAGCTGCGGCTCACCGAACAGCTGGTGCATGTTGAGTGGCGGTCGGAAGGTCGGCAGCGCCTCCCCCATCTCGTGCATCCAGTCGTGGTCGAGGAAGAAGTGCTGCCGTCCGGTCAGCGTGTGCCACGGCTTGAGCCGCTCGGTGTTGATCACGAACGGCGAGTAGCGGCGGCCACCGTGCTCACTGCCCGACCACTCCGGCGACGTGATGACCGGCGACGGTCGGTTCTGTGTGTCGGCAAACGTGATCCTGCTGCCGGCATGGTCCGACGACAGGTCGGCGAGCTCGGTCCCGGTGCGCGCCTCGAGCTGCCGGAAGCCCTCCGTCGCCAGGCGTCCGTTGGTCGTGCCGGACAGCGCGAGGACGGCCTCGCACATGTCCTTGTCGGTGGCCAGCGAGGGTCGGCCGGCGCCGGCGCCGCGGTGCACCGTGCCGGACCGTTGCCGCAGCCACTCCACCTCCTGCTCGGGGTGGAAGGTCACTCCCTTGGTGGTCATGCCCAGTTCCTCGACGAGCGGGCCCACGCTGGCCATCTTGTCCGCGATGGCGGCGTAGTCCCGCTCGACGATCACCAGCTTGGGCATCGAGACGCCGGGGACCGGTTCGCACTCGCCGGCACGCCAGTCACGGACCTCCCCGGTGGGGTTGGCGATCTCGTCGATGGTGTCGTGGGCCAGCGGCATCGCCACGATGTCGCGGCGGGTGCCGAGGTGGGTGGCCGCCAGCTGACTGAACGACCGCGCCAGTGCATGGAACGCGTCGAAGTCGGTGCGGGTCTGCCACGGCGGTGGGATCGCCGGGCTGAACGCGTGGACGAAGGGGTGCATGTCGGTGCTCGACAGGTCGAACTTCTCGTACCACGTGGCCGCCGGCAGCACGATGTCGGAGAACAGCGTGGTGCTGGTCATCCGGAAGTCGAGGGTGAGCAGCAGGTCCAGCTTGCCGTCGAGCGACCCGTCCTCGTTGTCCCGCCAGACCATGTCCTCGCCGCGCTGGCCCTCCGGCGCCTCCGTGGCGCGCACCGAGGCGTCGGTGCCGAGCAGGTGCTTGAGGAAGTATTCGTTGCCCTTCGCGGAGGAGCCGAGCAGGTTGGAGCGCCAGACAGTCATCACCTTGGGGGCGTTGCCCGGCCCATCGGGATCCTCTGCGGCAAAGCGCAGTCGGCCCTCCTTGAGCTCCGAGACCACGTGCTCGCGCGGATCAGCCCCGGCCGCCTCGGCCTCGTCCACGAGGTCGAGCGAGTTGCGGTCGAACGTGGGGTAGGACGGCATCCAGCCGAGCCGCGCCGACATGGCGAGCAGGTCCGCCGTCGACTTGCCGGCAAAGCGGCCCGAGCCGAGGGGCGAGGCGAGGGCAGACGCCTCGAAGGCGTCGTAGCGCCACTGACCCGTGTGCAGGTAGAAGAAGCCGGTGCCGATCATCAGTCGTGGTGGCCGTGACCAGTCGTTCGCGGTCGCCATCTGCGTGTAGCCGGTGAGCGGTCGGACCTTCTCCTGTCCCACGTAATGGGCCCAGCCCCCGCCGTTGACCCCTTGGCAGCCGGTGAGCGTGGTCAGCGTCAGGAAGGCCCGGTAGATCAGGTCGGAGTGGAACCAGTGGTTGGTGCCGGCTCCCATCAGGATCATCGAGCGGCCGCCGGAATCGATGGCGTTCTGCGCGAACTCGCGGGCGATCCGCGTGGCCTGGGCCGCCGGCACCGAGGTGATCTGCTCCTGCCAGGCGGGGGTGTAGGGGGCAGGGTCGTCATACCCCTCGGGCCACTCGCCGGGAAGGCCGACCCGGCCCACGCCGTACTGCGCGAGCAGCAGGTCGTAGACCGTCGTCACCAGCTTGCCGCCCACCTCGCGCACGGGCACTCCGCGGACCAACGACTCCGCCGAACCGTCCGGCTCGTCGAACCGGGGCAGCAGCACCGGCACCGACTCGGACCGGGATGCCTCCCCCTGACCGGCCTGGTCGTCATACAGGCTCAGGGTCGGGTCGACGTCGCCGAGGTCGAGGTTCCAGCGCCCGGCACCCTGCTCGCCGTAGCGGAACCCGAGCGAGCCGTTGACCACGGTGGGTGCTCCCGCTGCGTCCAGCAGCACCGTCTTGGATCCGGCGTTCTCGGCCTGCGCCTCCTCGCCGCCGAGCTCTGCCGCCGTCAGGAAGCGACCGGGGACCCGGGTGCCGTCGGCACGCTCCTCAAGGGTGACCAGAAAGGGCAGGTCGGTGTATTTCTTGCAGTATGACGTGAACTCGTCGGTCGTGCGGTCGACGAAGAACTCCTTGAGCACGACATGGCCCATCGCCATGGCGAGGGCTCCGTCGGTGCCCGGGTGCGGTCGCATCCACTCGTCGGCGAACTTGGTGTTGTCGGCGTAGTCGGGCGACACGACGACGACCTTCTGCCCGCGGTAGCGCGCCTCGGTCATGAAGTGGGCGTCCGGGGTGCGGGTCACCGGGACGTTGGAGCCCCACATCACCAGATAGCCCGCGTCCCACCAGTCGGCCGACTCGGGCACGTCGGTCTGGTCGCCGAAGACCTGTGGCGAGGCGACGGGGAGGTCGGCGTACCAGTCGTAGAAGGACAGCATGGTCCCGCCGATGAGGTTGACGAAGCGCGACCCGACGGCGTGCGAGATCATCGACATCGCGGGGATCGGGGAGAACCCGGCCACCCGGTCCGGCCCGGCGGTCTTGACCGTGTGCACATGGGCGGCCGCGGCCATCTCGACGGCTTCCTCCCAGGTGCACCGCACCAGGCCGCCCTTGCCACGGGCCGCCTTGTAGCGGCGCGACCGCTCCGGGTCCTCGACGATGTCCGCCCAGGCGAGCACCGGGTCGCCGGTGCGGGCCTTGGCCTCGCGGTACATCTCGAGCAGGAGGCCGCGCGCGTAGGGGTAACGCACCCGGGTGGGTGAGTAGGTGTACCAGGAGAATGCGGCGCCGCGGGGACAGCCGCGCGGCTCGTACTCGGGGCGGTCGGTGCCGATCGACGGGTAGTCGGTCTGCTGCGCCTCCCAGGTGATGATCCCGTCCTTGACGTAGACCTTCCACGAGCAGGACCCCGTGCAGTTGACCCCGTGAGTCGAGCGCACCACCTTGTCGTGGCTCCACCGGTCGCGGTAGAAGCTGTCGGCCTCACGCCCACCCGTCTTGTGCAGCGTGCGCAGGTCGTCCGAGACCAGGTCGCGCCGGAAGAAGCGACTCGTGCGCAGGATGGCGTCGGTGACACCGTCGTCGAGGCCGGGGCTGCCCGGGCCGGGGTTCTTGGCGGAGGTGGTGGTCACCGGCACGTCCCTTCGTTGGCCCTACCTAGCGGTTTACCAGTCAAGATGTCAGAGATCGCTGTTCGTATCGGTCAGGGTGCCAGATGCAGACTCGTCCGTGGCGGGCAGGGCGTCACCTCCGTGCCCGAAGACGCGCCAGGTGAACAGCGCCACCGTGGCGCAGGCCAGGGCCAGCAGGAACAGGCCCCATTGGTAGCTCCCCGTTGCTCCGTAGATGCTGCCCATCACGAGCGGGGGCACGAATCCGCCGAGTCCGCCAGCCGCCCCGACCACGCCGGTGACCGAGCCGACAGCGGCCGGTTCCACCAGGCGGGACACCAGCGCGAAGACGGCGCCGGCGGCAGCGCCGAGCAGCATCGCCAACCCGAGGTAGGCCACCGTGCCCGCGGGCAGCAGCTGCAGCTCGAACCCGGCGAGGAGCGCGAACAGGCCCGAGCCGACGAAACACACCAGCAGCACGGGGACGGGGTGGAACCGGTCCGACAGCCACCCGCCGACCGGGCGGGCCACGACCGCCAACACGACGAACCCGGCGGTCCGCAGTGCTGCGTCACCAGCGGTGAGGCCGTAGGCGTTGATCAGGTTGGTGGGCAGGTAGACGCTGAACGCCACGAAACCGCCGAAGCCCAACGCATAGAGCAGGGCCAGCTGCCAGGTCACCGGGCGGCGCAGGGTGGCCCACACCCCGGCCAGTGCTGAGCCTCGGCGCGAGGTGGGACGGCCCGGAGGGTTCTCCAGGAGGAACCACGACGCCACGGCGAAGACGGCCAGCACGACGGCCACGATGAGGAACGGGGCCGCGCTGCCCAGCGCGTCGCTGATGTGCACCGTGGTGAAGGCGGAGACGGCCGTCCCCACCGTTCCGGCGCCGAAGATGCCGATGGCCGTGCCGCGCCGCTCGGGCGGGAACCAGGCGTTGACGAACGGGACGCCGACCGCGAACGTCGTGCCGCCGATGCCGAGGAAGAAGCCGCCGACCAGCAGTGCCGCGTAGGACGTGCCGAAGAGTCCGGTGAACAGCACCGGCAGGATCGTGATCGCGGCCAGCAGCGGGAACATCACTCGAGCGCCGAAGCGGTCGGTCAGCACGCCCGCCGGGATCCGGCCGAGCGAGCCGACCAGGACCGGCACCGCGACGAGCAGCGAGGTCTGCAACGGGCTGAGCGAAAGCTTGTCGGCGAAGTGGCTGCCCAGAGGACTGATCAGGTTCCACGCCCAGAAGGTCACGGCGAAGCCCACGGTCGCGAGCGCCAGCATCTCCCACGGGCGCCGCGATCCGGGCGCAGTGCTCGTCATCTCGCCTCCTGCTGAACTTCTCCCGGCGCGGGCCCTCGCGGCCCCGGCGAGGGTGGTGGGCCCCGCCGTTCGGGACACCATGCCATCCGGCTCGGGCAAAGTCACGAAGTCACGTTGCCTCCCGCGGGTTGCGGCGTTCGGGACATCACGTTGCTGCGTTCTGGGCACAGACCCCTCCTTGTCGATGCTGTCGAATCTAGGAGAGACGAGCCGGCCCCAGAAGGGACCATCGTCCCGGCCCGGTGGCCCTGGGACGTGGCGTCAGTCACCTTCCGAGCTGGCCACACCCTGCGGTCCGGTCACGGCGGGCGGGACCGGCCCGGCACCGGTCCGACGCACCACGGACACCACATTGTTGACCACCGCTACGAGGGGCACCGCGACGAACGCCCCGAAGATGCCACCGAGCAGGGTGCCCGCGGTAACCGTCACCAGGATGGCCAGCGGGTGGATCTGCACGGCCTTGCCCAGGATCCACGGATTGAGCAGGTTGCCCTCGAGCTGGACCGTGAGGATCAGGGCGATGACCATGATGAGGGCGAGCGTGGGCCCGGCGGTCACGAGAGCGATCAGCGCGACCACGGCCCCGGCCACGATGATGCCGATGAGCGGGATCAGGGAGCCGAGGAAGAGCAGCACGCCGAGCGGGACCACCAGCGGCATGCCGGCGACCAGCATGATCACCACCATCGTCCCGGCGTTGATCACCGCCAGCAGGATGAGGCTCAGCATGTAGCGGGTCAGGGTCCGCCATGCGACGGCGCCGGCGGCCTCGGTGGGCCGGCGGGCACCGGCGGGGACGATGCGCACGAACCAGTTCCAGATGGAACCGTTGTCCAGGAGCAGGAACAGCAGGGCGAACAGGCAGAAGAGGGCACCGGACAGGACACCGAGCGCGCTGGTGGCCGTGGCGAAGAAGCCGGAGACCAGCGAGCCCCGGTTGCCCCGGAGGGTGTCGCCGAGCTGGGTCGTGTACTGGTCGACCTGCCGCTGGGACAGGTCGAGCGGCCCGGTCACCAGCCAGGTCCGGATCGAGTCGCCGGCCTGTGCGATCTGCTCGTCGATCGTCCCGTAGCTGCTGGTGATCTGCGTGACCACGAACCACCCGGCCAGTCCCAGGACCGCGCAGCCGAGAACGAAGACGACGAGCGCCGCCAGCGGCCGCGGCACGCGGTGCCCGTTCAGCCACGCGACCGCGGGCTGCAGCAGCGAGCAGAACATGATCGCGATGGTGACGGCGACGGTGACGAGGGCGACCCGGTCCAGCAGCCAGACGACGACGAGGACGGCCGCCGCCACCGCGAGGAAGCGCACTGCCCACGCCGAGGCCACTCGCAGGCCCCAGCTGACGCTGTCGGAGGGGCGGCGTTGGTATGCCGGGTGATCGCCGCGCTCCCGCGCCGGCTCCTCCAGCCCCTCGAACCGGTGGTTCCTCACGCAGGGGCCTCCACAAAGGATCGAAGGCGGGAGTCCCCGCGAGATATCGGAGGCCGGGGTCCCCGCACAGTATCGGAGGCCGGGGTGCTCTTCGTGGGGCGCGTTCTCATGCCACCACTGTGGCAGCAGCGCGGCCTGCGGTGCGACCAGAGAACAGGCAGCCCCCGAGGAAGGTGCCCTCCAGGGAGCGGTAGCCGTGTACCCCCCCGCCGCCGAAGCCGGCCACCTCGCCGGCCGCGTAGAGCCCTGGCACCGGTGCGCCGTCGGGGCTGAGCACCCGCGAGGACAGGTCGGTCTGGATCCCGCCGAGGGTCTTGCGGGTGAGCACCCGCAGCCGGACCGCGATCAGCGGGCCGGCAGCCGGGTCGAGGATGCGGTGGGGTGCCGCGGTGCGGATCAACCGGTCGCCCCGGTAGTGCCGAGCCCCGCGCAGCGCGGCCACCTGGAAGTCCTTGCCGAACGGGTTGTCCAGCTCGCGGTCGCGTGCGACGACCTGCCGCTCGAGCTCGGCCGGGTCGAGCAGCGGCTCCGGCGTCAGCCGGTTCATCCCCCGGACCAGCTCGGGCAGGGTGTCGGCCACGATGAAGTCGGTGCCGCGGCTCTTGAACGCCTCCACCGGGCCGGGTGCGCCCGGCCCGACACGCTTCAACAGCAGTCGCAGGTCCCTGCCGGTCAGGTCCGGGTTCTGCTCCGAACCGGACAGCGCGAACTCCTTCTCGATGATCCGCTGGGTCAGCACGAACCACGAGTGGTCGTGCCCGGTGCTTCGCAGGTGGGCGAGCGTGCCGAGGGTGTCGAACCCCGGGTAGAGGGGCGCGGGCAGCCGTCGCCCCAACGCGTCGAACCACAGCGACGACGGGCCGGGCAGGATCCGGATCCCGTGGTCGGGCCAGACGGGGTCCCAGTTCTGGATCCCCTCCACGTAGTGCCACATCCGGTCGCGGTTGACCACGCGGGCGCCAGCAGTCTCGCTGATGGCGAGCATCCGCCCGTCGACGTATGCCGGCACCCCGGTGAGCAGGTCCGTCGGCGCAGTGCCCAGCCGCCGTGGCCAGCTCGCCCGGACCAGGTCGTGGTTGGCGCCGATGCCACCCGACGTCACCACCACCGCCTGGCCGGTCAGCTCGAAGTCGCCGACCTTGTCGCGGTTGCTGCGCACACCTCGCGGCTCATCCGCCTCGGCGAGCACCGTGCCTCGCACGCCGGTGACGACACCGTCGGTGACCACCAGCTCATCGACCTGGTGGCGAAACCGCGTCCTGAGCAGGCCGCGGTCCGAGGCGTGCCGCGCAGCGCGGACGAAGGGTTCGAGCAGCCCCGGCCCGGTGCCCCAGACGATGTGGAAGCGCGGGACGGAGTTGCCGTGGCCGCTGGCGCTGCCGTCACCGCGTTCGGCCCACCCGACCACCGGGAAGAAACGCACGCCGCGCTCGCGCAGCCAGCTGCGCTTCTCTCCGACAGCGAAGTCCACGTAGGCCTGTGCCCAACGGCGTCCCCAGGAGTCCTCGTCTTCGCGGTCGAAGCCGGCGGTGCCCTGCCAGTCCTGCCAAGCGAGCTCGTGGCTGTCGTGGATGCCCATCCGACGCTGCTCCGGCGAGTCCACGAGGAACAGGCCCCCGAACGACCAGTAGGCCTGGCCGCCCAGGTTGCGCCACGACTCCTGGTCGACCAGCACGACCGAGCGACCGGAGGCGACCACCTCGGCGGCGGCCACCAAGCCGGCCAGACCGGCGCCGACGACGATGACGTCCGCGTCCACTGGGTGCTCCGATCGTCGTGACGGGTCGTCCCCGGAGGCTACCGGCTCGGATGCCCCGCTTTAGCATGGCGGGCGTCATGAGCAGTGACGACAGCCCGAGGACACGAGCGCAGCGAGGCCCGCAGGGCGGAGGAGCGCGACCATCGAGATGAGCGAGCCCGAGCAGAAACGCCCCGGGCGCCCGGCCCTGCGGCGTCGCGCGTCCCGCGTCGCCGCCGTGCTGGTCCTGGGGGTCGCGGGTTTCCTCGGTGGGGTCGGCACCACCAGCATCCTGCCCACGACCGTGCAGACCCAGCACTACGAGGCTGACGTGCGGCTCTCCCCGCTCCCGACCCAGGCGTCGACGCTGCACAGCCCCACGACGTTCGGGGACATCGACCTCGAGTTCGGTGGATGGGCACCGGCGCCCGGGATCGACGCGCCGGTCCAGCTCAAGGCCAGCGTCACCGAGTTGTTCAACCAGCGCCCGGTCTCGCTCGACCTGCTCGAGCCCGCACCGCACGAGGTGGACGACGCCCTGCGCTCGGCGATCATCCAGCTGGGCGCCAAGTTCGTCGGGGGGGCGCTGCTGACCCAGGTGGTGCTGCTCGGGCTGTTGGCCGTGGGACGCCGGGCGAAACCGACCCGGGTCCAGGCCGTGATCGCGGTGATCGCGACCACCGGCGCGGTGCTGGTTCCGGCGGGTAGCGCCTGGTATGCCTACCGTCCCGACAACCTGGCGGCCTTCAA
Source organism: Segeticoccus rhizosphaerae (assembly GCF_005222685.1). NCBI lineage: Bacteria > Bacillati > Actinomycetota > Actinomycetes > Micrococcales > Intrasporangiaceae > Segeticoccus > Segeticoccus rhizosphaerae. Next base: position 235,878 of record NZ_SWMA01000001.1, on the reverse strand, counting down.
GACCACCAGCCTGCTGGGCACGGTGCGCAGCAACGCCGGGCTGCTCGCCGACGTGCGGGTCCGCGCCGAGCAGGCCACTCCCTACGTGCAGAACCTGCTGGCCCTCTCGCAGGCGCTGCAGGAGAAGTTCGTGCCGCAGGAGCTCGACAAGCCGGCCGCGGCCCGCTTTCTGCTCGTGTCGGACATCCACGGCGCCAACCAGTACCCGATCATGAAGAAGATCATCGAGGACGAGCACATCACCGCCGTGATCGATACCGGCGACCTGCTCAACTTCGGCAACGTCAAGGAGGCCGAGGTCGCCGGACTGTTCCAGTCCATCCAGAGCCTGCCGGTGCCCTACGTCTTCGTCCGTGGCAACCACGATGCGAGCAGCCCGCACGACCAGTCACTGCTGCAGCGGATGGCGCGCATCCCCAACGTCATCCTGCTGGAGCCGAGCCCGGAGCACTACACCGAGGTCGACGTCCACGGGATCACCATCGCCGGGTTCAACGACCCGCGGTACTTCGGCGACGACAACAAGAACAACGACCAGAAGCAGAAGCCCGCGATCGCCGCCTTCAAGCGGGTCTTCCAGGACCGCCACCCTCGTCCCGACATCCTGATGTCCCACGAGCCCTCCGCGGTGGAGGCGGTCAAGGCCGGGCAGTTGCGGATCAACGGGCACATGCACGTGGCGGAGGTCCAGGGCAACCGGATCCAGATCGGCACCTTCACCGGAGGTGGCACGGTGAGCCACTTCCTGACCGGCGCCACGACGAACGACCAGAACGGCGGCCACGACGAGGGAGAGCTGACCGGCCAGCCCTACTCCTTCGACATCGCGGTGTTCGGCGAGAACTGCAGCCTGCAGTCCCTCACCACCTACACCTACCGCAACCTCATCCAGGGCCGCCCGGTCTACGACGACGTCAGTGTCGTCAACGGCAAGACGATCGCGAACGCGCCGGCGGAGGGACGCACCTGCAGTCCCTCGATGGGCGTGAGCAAGCAGGAGGTCGACGCCGACGAACCGCCGCAGGAGACGCCCTCGACCACCCCGGTTCCCCCGATCACCCCGACCGTGCCGGTGAGCCCGATCTCGCCGGTGCCGTCACCCTGACGTCCCCCGCCGTGCGATGCGGCGCGGCGCGGCGAAGGACGGGCCTCGGCCCGGCTACGAGCACTCCGCAGCCCGGCCGAGGGGGAGCGTGGCCCGGACCTCATGACGAGCGCGCCGGTGTCGCCCTTCGCCGAGGTGCGACTCGACCAGCTTCAGCTGCAGCGCGGTCCAGGTGGGGCCGTCGTAGGACTCCAGGATCCGCAGCCAGCGGGTCGCCTCGGTCCCTCGGGGGACCCTGGCCACCGTGAGGTGCGGGTGGAACCGTGAGCCGTCGACGACTGATCCCGAGGCCACGGCGGCGTGGCGTGACCGCGTGGCGAGTCGCCCCAGCACGGCCCCGGCGTCGTCCGGCACCCCCATCCACAGCACCTTCGCCCGCGCCGCGTGCGGGAAGGCCCCTCCCCCACGCACCCGCAGCTGGAAAGGCGGCTGCTTCCGAGCCGCGTCACCGAGCCTCTCCACGAGCTCGTCGAGCCGGTCCTCGTGGACCTGGGGCAGGAAGGCCAGGGTGAGGTGCCACTGATCCGGGTCGGTCCAGCGCAGGTCATGATCGGCAGCCCGCCTGGGCTCGAGGAACTGGTCCAGGTCGTCCAGCACCTCCTGCGCAGGACGCACCGCGACGAACATCCGCATCACGAGGTCGCGACGTCGTCCGCGGTCGGGACCGGCTCGGCCGCCACCAACCAGCGCAGGCCCCCGACCGCGCACCGACCGCCGAGCGGCACGACCGTGCGTTCGGCCACCGGCTGGTGCGGAAGCCCCAGCGGCACGCGGGCCCAGGCCGGGAGCAGGCCCACCGCTGCCGCCGACACCAGGGCGTAGGGCAGCCGGGCGCGCCGGGACAGCGGGGTGTCGCGGAGCAGGAAGCGTGCGACCTCCCGGGCCTCTGCCGTGCCCTCGAGCTCGGGACGGAAGCGCTCGAGGTCGGCGTCCAGCTCGGCCCGCGTCCCCGGCACGTCGACGGCGCCGAGCTTGCGCGCCACCGTGGCGGTCTGGGCCACGTAGGTGTCCGCCTCGGCCGCGGTGAGCGGCTGCCGGCCGTAGCGCTGGTGGGCCCGCAGGAAGCTGTCGACCTCGGCAACGTGCACCCAACTGAGCAGGTGCGGGTCGTCGGCCCGGTAGGACCGGCCGTCGGGAGCGGTGCCCGTGATGTGGTCGTGCACGGTGCGCACCCGCGCGATGGCCCGTTCGGACTCCTCCTCGGTGCCGAAGGTCGTCTGGGCGATGAAGGTGCTGGTACGCGCCAGCCGTCCCCATGGATCACTCTGGTAGCCGGAGTGGTCCGCGACCGCGGCCATGGCGAGCGGGTGCAGCGACTGCAGCAGCAGCGCACGGAGCCCACCGACATACATCGAGGTGTCGCCGTGGACCCGGCGGATCGGGGCGTCCGGGGGAAACCATCTGGGCCCGGGAGTGCCGTGGATGCGCTGCCGGGTCCCCTCGCCGTCCTCGCCGGCCACGAGTGCGAACACGTCTTGCGCCAGCCGCCGGCGCACGGCACCGATCACCCGCATACCCCCATTGTCCCGCACGCGCCCGGGAGGCAGTCGGCCGGGCGGACACGTAGGCTCGATGCATGACGCGGATCATGGCCGTGCGCGGTGTCCTGCCGCAGCACCGCTACGCGCAGGCCGAGATCACCGCCGCGTTCGCCGGCGTGGTCGCCGCGCACGGAGCGGACGGCGCCCTGCTCCAACGGTTCCACCGCAATGCAGGGGTCGACTCACGGCACCTGGCGCTGCCGCTCCCGGAGTATGCCCGGCTCGCCGACTTCGGCGAGGCCAACGACGCGTTCCTGCGCGAGGCGGTGGAGCTCGGCAGCCGCGCGATCACGGACGCGTTGGAGGGGGCGGGCCTGCGTCCGGGCGACGTCGACCTGGTGACCTGCACGACGATCACCGGCCTTGCGGTGCCGTCGCTCGAGGCCCGCATCGCCGCCCGACTCGGCTTGCGCGAGGACGTGAAGCGGATGCCCCTGGTCGGGCTCGGCTGCGTGGCCGGTGCTGCGGGCGTCGCACGGGTGCACGACTACCTGGTCGGCCACCCCGACGACGTGGCGGTTCTGCTGTGCGTCGAGCTCTGCTCGCTCACGATCCAGCGCGACGACACCTCCACGGCCAATCTGGTGGCCAGCGGCCTGTTCGGCGACGGGGCCGCCGCCGTGGTCGCGGTCGGTGACACCCATCCCGGTGCCGGAGGGGCCCCGCGTGGCGAGGCCGGCCCGGCACGGCCGTCGGTGCTGGCCAGCCGGAGCCGGCTCTACCCCGACACCGAGCGGGCCATGGGCTGGGACGTCGGCGCCACCGGTCTGCGGATCGTGCTGGGCGCCGAGGTGCCCGACCTCGTGGAGCAGTTCGTGGGCGATGACGTGGAGAAGTTCCTCGCCGACGTCGGCGTGCGGCGCGACCAGGTCGACTGGTGGGTCTGCCACCCCGGAGGCCCCAAGGTGCTCGAGTCGATGCAGAAGGCGCTCGGGGTGGATCGAGAGGCCCTCGCGGTGACCTGGGACTCGCTCGCCCGCATCGGCAACCTGTCGTCGGCCTCCGTGCTCCACGTCCTCGCGGACACGCTCGCGGGACGGCCGCCACGGCCGGGCAGCTACGGGCTCATGCTGGCGATGGGTCCGGGTTTCTGCCTCGAGCTCGTCCTGCTGCGCGGCTGAGGTCGCCACCGTGGGCAACACGAGCGAGGTCCTGTTCACCGTGCTCGTGGCCCTGGTCGGGGTCGAGCGGCTGGCCGAGCTGGTCGTGGCGCGGGCCCACTCTCGTCGCAGCCTCGAGCGTGGGGGGATCGAACGCGGGCGCAGCCACTACCCGTTCATGGTGGTGCTGCACACCGGACTGCTGGCCGGCGCGCTGGCCGAGGTGTGGTGGCGACGGCCCGACTTCGTCCCCGCCCTGGGCTGGACCGTGCTCGTTCTCGTGGTGCTGGCCCAGGGCCTGCGCTGGTGGTGCATCGCCACCCTCGGTGACCGGTGGACCACCCGGGTCATCGTCGTGCCGGGGTTGCCCCTGGTCCGTGGCGGCCCCTACCGGCTGATGCGCCACCCCAACTACGTCGCCGTGGTCACCGAGGGGTTCGCGTTGCCGCTGGTCCACTCGGCGTGGGTGACCGCCCTGGTCTTCACCGCGCTCAACGCCGCGCTGCTCGCCGTCCGCATCCGGGTCGAGGACGCGGCCCTCGCCGAGGCCGAGGGCGCCGCATGATCGACCTGCAGGTGGTCGGCGGAGGGCCGGCCGGTCTGGCGACGGCGCTGTATGCCGTCCGGGCGGGACTGTCGGTGGTGGTCCACGAGCCCAGGACCGGCCCGGTCGACAAGGCCTGTGGCGAGGGGCTGATGCCGGCCGCGGTGACCGCGCTGGCGGACCTCGGCATCGATCCGAAGGGCGCTCCGCTGCGGGGCATTCGCTACCTCGACGCGGGGCACTGCGTCGAGGCGGTCTTTCGATCCGGCCCCGGCCGAGGGGTCCGCCGCACCGTGCTGCACGCCGCCCTGCTGGAGGCGGTGGCCGGGGCGGGGATCGAGATCCTCCACTCCCCTGCGCGCAGCGTCAGCCAGGACCACGCGGGCGTCGATGTCGAGGCGGCCATGGCCTCGCGCGGAGCGGTCGGCAGGAGCACGTCACGGTCGGTGCGGTCGCGATACCTGGTCGCGGCCGACGGCCTGCATTCCCCCCTGCGGCGACAGCTCGGCCTCGAGGCACAGGCTCTGATCCCCCGCCGCTTCGGTTTGCGCCGGCACTTCCGGCTCGAGCCCTGGACCGACCGGGTCGAGGTGCACTGGTCGGGCGACACCGAGGCCTACGTGACGCCCGTGGCGGCGGAAAGCGTCGGGGTGGCCCTGCTCACCTCCCGGCGGGAGGGCTTCGACCAGCAGCTGCGCGCCTTTCCCGCACTGGTCGAGCGGCTCGGGGGCACGGCATACGGATCCGACGAGCAGGGCGGGGCACGAAGCCCGGTGCGCGGTGCCGGCCCGCTGCGTCAACGGTCGCGTCACCGGGTGGCCGGGCGCGTGCTGCTGGTGGGCGACGCGAGTGGCTACGTCGACGCGCTCACCGGTGAGGGGATCGCGCTCGCGCTGGCGCAGGCCCGGGCCGCGGTGAGGGCGATGGTCGTGGACGATCCGCACTCCTACGAACGCCGCTGGCGCAGTGTGACCTGGCGTCACGCCGCCCTGACCCACTCCTTGCTCGCCGCCTCCCGGGTGGGGCCGGTGCGCCGTCGCCTCGTGCCCTGGGCGCAGGCCCGCCCCGGGGCCTTCGCCTGGGCGGTCAACAGCCTGGCCGCCCCAAGTGCTCCGCCCGCGACGGTCACCACGACCTGATTCGTGCTATAGGCTCCCTGCGTAGTTGCAGTGCTTGCACGTCCCGTCCGGCTGAGTCAGGCCAGTCCTGCCCAGACGGCGTTCCCTCGGGAGGCGGCGCACGATCACCGCGACGCGCGGGCCCCACTCCGGGGGTCCGTCCGAACGCTTCACGAAGGAAACAGATTCATGGCAACAGGCACGGTCAAGTGGTTCAACGCCGAGAAGGGCTTCGGCTTCATCGCTCCCGAGGACGGGTCGGCTGACGTCTTCGCGCACTACTCCGCGATCCAGTCCAGCGGCTACCGCTCGCTCGACGAGAACCAGAAGGTGGAGTTCGACATCACCCAGGGCCCGAAGGGCCCGCAGGCGGAGAACATCCGCCCGCTCTGATCCTCGGCGCCCGCCACGGGCACTGACTCAGCATCGAACGCCCCGGCCACCACGGCCGGGGCGTTCGTGCGTCGGTCACCAGAGCAGTCCGTGCTGGGCCAGGTCCGCCTCCACCTGCAGGCGGTCGATCGAGCGCAACGGCGAAGCCTGGGGCATCGGCAGCTCCAAGGCGGTGCAGCAGCACCGCAGCGTGTCGTCGTAGGCGAGACCCACGGCCTGGAGTCGGTGCGCCTTCGCGGGGAGGTTCGAGCGCTCGATGCGCCGGTAGTCGCGCTCCAGTCGCCGCAGGTCGTCCACCAGCCGCTCCAGACTGGGGCCCACCACCGGGGGGTCCGGCTCCCGGCGCAGCAGGCGGAGCGCACGACCAGACGGGCGGGGAGGATGACGCAGCAGGCGGTCGGCCAGCCAGAAGGTCAGGGCAGGCGCGACACAGCACAACGCGTAGAGCACCAGCACCGGCATGATTCCTCCACGGTCCGCACGGCACCTCCATCGTCCCACCCCGGCGCGGGGAAGGCGAGGGCGTTTCGCGCGGGGAGGCCCTCAGCTGCCGAGGGCGCGCTGACCGGATCCGGCGGCGGCCATCGTGTCGATGACCACGTCGATCGGGGTCGTCTTCGCCAGCAGCCTGACCTGCTGGCCGTCGGCGGCGTGCTGCACATCGCTCGACTGCTCGGCGGTGAAGAGCAGTACCGCCGGTGACGGCTTCAGCGCGATCAGGTGCGGCAGCACCTCCAGCCCGTCCATCACCGGAAGGTCCACATCGAGCAGGACCACGTCCAGCACATGGTCCCGCGCCGCCGCCAGCGCCTGCTCACCGTCGCTGGCCACGAGGGTGTGCCCGAACCGGGAATCTCCTTCGAGCAGGCTCCATAGCACCCGTCGCAGGGGCTCGTGGTCGTCGACGATGAGGGCCACCAGTGCGTCCTCGGAGCGCCGGTAGGCCGGTGTCTCCTCGCGGCGCCCCGGGACCGGTTCAGGGTTGAACTGCCGGCGCCCTCTCAACACGAGCGTGAGGGCGAAGGTCACGATCACGGCGAGGAGGATCCATCCTCCAAGCACGTAGACCCACGTCATCCGATTCTCTCCTGGCGATCACGGTGTCGATCATCATGGTGTCGAGCCCTGTCGAGCCCTGTCGAGCCCTGTTGAACCCTGTCGAGCCCTCTCGAGCACGGTGGAGCACGGCAGTGACCATGACGGTTCCCTCTGCGGTCCCGCGTGAGGGTACCGCCATTGTCCTCCTCGGCGCTCCTTCGCCCCAGCGCGGCTTCAGCCGTGTCGAGCAGGCTCGGGCCCGAGCGGGCGGGGCACCTTCGCCGGGCGGCACACGTTGCCTCACCAGCCGGCCCTGACGGACCACCCCGGCGCGCACCCCACTCCCGCCCCCCGTCCGCGAAGGAGCGACCACCATGGAACAGCCGGGCACGAGCCTGCAGCGCAGACAGGGGGTCGACCTGGTCCCCGGCGAGCGCCTCGGGGACATCCTCGAGCTCCTTGACGACCTGTCCGTGATCAACCGCGCCAGCGAGGGACTGCTGCAGCAGGTGCAGTCCCTGACCGGACTGCGCCTGGGTGAGCTGCAGAGCCTGCTGTCGGTCTCCCAGGGTGCCGAGCACGTCCGAGCCGTCGCGGCGGCGACCGGGCAGGTCGACGAGGCCGCGACCGCCACCATCGAGTCCCTCGTGGGACGCGGTCTCGTGGCGCGGCACCGCCACCCGAGTGCCCCGGCGGGCGCCGCCCCGCAGCTGCTCCACGTCACCGACCTCGGCGGCGCCGCGCTGCAACAGGCCGAGGGCATCCAAGTGCGGGTGCTCGAGGCCGTCGTCCTCGCCCTCGGACAGCGGCAGACCAGCCAGCTGCGCACCAGCATCCAGGCACTGGCAGCGGTCATGGACGGCGGCCAGGAGACGCCGCGGCCGAGCCTCGAGGCAGTTCCGGCTGCCACCGACGACACTGACGACACTGACGACGCGGCGGACCTGGTGGAGACGGCGGATCCGGGGCCGGCCGACTGGCCACCAGACATCCGCACCTGCTGAGCAGGGGCGGCCGGGTCACACTCGCTCAGCCCTCGTCGACGTCTCCCGCCTCGTCCCGTTCGTCCCGGTCGGCCCACTCCAGCAGGCTGTCCAGCGCGTATGCCGTGTCGTCGATGTCGGCGTGCAGGTCGCCGCGCCGCGCGAACCGCTCCGGCACCGTCGCGATGGTGAGTTCACGCGGCTGCACGTCGTCCACCTCGTCCCAGGTGATCGGCGTCGAGACCGTGGCGTCGGGAAACCCACGCACCGAGTAGGCGGCGGCGATCGTGTGGTCCCGGGCGTTCTGGTTGTAGTCGACGAACAGCTTGCGCGGGTCCCTGTCCTTGCGCCACCAGGTCGTCGTGACGTCGTCGGGCGCCCGGCGCTCCACCTCCCTGGCGAAGGCGAGCGCGGCGCGACGCACGTCGTCGAATCCCCACCGCGGCTCGATGCGCACGTAGACGTGCATCCCCGACCCTCCGGAGGTCTTCGGCCACCCCACGATCCCGAGTTCGTCGAGCACCTCGTGCACGACGTGCGCGACCCGTCGGACCGTGTCGAACTCGCAGTCGGGCATCGGGTCGAGGTCGATCCGCCACTCGTCGGGGCGCTCGGTGTCGTCCCGCCGGGAGTTCCACGGATGGAACTCGACCGTGGACATCTGCACGGCCCAGATGACGCTGGCGAGCTCCGTGACGCACAGCTCGTCGGCATACCGGTCGTAGCGGGGGAAGTGGAGGCGGACGGTCTCCACCCAGTCCGGGGCACCACGAGGCAGCCGCTTCTGGTGGACCTTCTCCCCCTCGATGCCCTCGGGGAAGCGGTGCATCATGCAGGGGCGATCACGCAGCGCGCGCACGATGCCGTCGCCCACGGCGAGGTAGTAGCGCGCGAGGTCGAGCTTCGTGGCGCCGAGGGCGGGGAAGTAGACCCGCTCCGGGTTGGAGATCCGCACGGTGCGCTCCCCGACCTCGAGCTCGATCGCCGGAGACGACCCTGTCCTGGCTGCCATGGCACCCAACCTACGCGGCCATGTGCATGACCTCCCAGAGGTGACCGTCGGGGTCCTGGAAGCTCCACCCGTACATCGTGCCGTCCTCCATCGGGTCCTGGGAGGAGCGCCCTCCGGCCTCGAGCGCGGTGGCGACGAGCCGATCGACCTCGTCGCGGCTCTGTGCCGAGATGCAGAGGATGACCTCACCCCGTGAGTCGGGCTGGGCCACCGGCGCAGGGGTGAACGTCGCGAAGAAGTCGCGGGCCAGCAGCATGACGTAGGCCTCGTCGCTGACGACCATGCAGGCAGCCCGGTCGTCGGTGAACGCGGTGTTGAACTCGAAACCCAGGCGGGAGAAGAAGTCGATGGACCTCGTCAGGTTCGACACGGGGAGGTTGACGAAGATTGTGCGAGCCATGGCTGGGGCACCCTCTCGGTGTAGTGGCGTCACCCCACCACGTTCGATGGGGTCCGGTGCCCATACAGACCGCTCCGGCACGGGAAGTCATCGTCCCCCTGGTCATCCGCGAGAACCCCCGGTCGGAAGCGATGAGTTCTGGTGGCCGGAGGAGTCCACCAACCAGAGCACGAGCCGTAGAGTGGACGAGGACCCAGGAGGCCCACGTGAGCCAGACCACGAGCACGCCACCCCAGAGCACGGACACGCCACCGGTGGATCTTGACGAGTTCCCTCGGCTGGCCGACCCCTACCGCCGCGAGCTGACCGCGCACTGCTACCGGATGCTGGGCTCGGTCCACGACGCCGAGGACCTGGTGCAGGAGACCTATCTGCGGGCGTGGCGGTCCTACCACAAGTTCGAGGGACGCTCCTCGATGCGCACCTGGCTCTACCGGATCGCCACCAACGTCTGCCTGACCGCGCTCGAGGGCCGCGCGAAGCGGCCCCTGCCCACCGGGCTGGGTGCGCCCGGCAGCGATGCCGCGGACCCGCTCGTCGAGCGTGCCGAGGTGCCGTGGCTGGAGCCGGCACCGGAGTCCGTGGTCGGGAGCATCTCGGCCGACCCGGCCGAGGTGGCCGCCTCCCGCGAGACGATCCGGCTGGCCTTCATCGCGGCCCTGCAGTACCTCCCGCCCCGGCAGCGCGCCGTGCTGGTCCTGCGCGATGTCCTCAGGTGGCGGGCCGCCGAGGTGGCCGAGGCCATCGGCACCACGACGGTCGCGGTCAACAGCACCCTGCAGCGGGCCCGCAAGCAGCTGGCCGATGCCTCGCCGCGCGAGGAGGCCCTCGCCGAACCCACCTCACCGGAGCAGCGGGAGCTGCTCGACCGCTACGTCACCGCGTTCTGGGAGAAGGACGTCGACGCCATCGTCGCGATGTTCACCGACGACGCCGTGTGGGAGATGCCGCCGTTCACCGGCTGGTACCAGGGCGCCGAAAACATCGGCCGGCTGATCGGCGGCCAGTGCCCCGGCCAGCGCGAGGACATGCCGATGGTCGCGACGACCGCGAACGGCCAGCCCGCCTTCGGCCTCTACATGCGGACGCAGGACGGCACGTTCGCGCCGTTCCACCTGCAGGTCCTGACCCTCACCAAGGACGGGGTCAGTCACGTGGCTGCGTTCTTCGACACGTCGCTCTTCGCCACGTTCGGCCTCCCGGACCGTCTGCCGGCGGGGACGCGTCCGGGCGCCTGAGCCACGTGCCCACCGGTCGGACCGCCTCGCTGGAGGCGGCCCTCGCCCTGCTCGAGCGGTCCATCGGCTACACGCGCGGCTCCTTGGCGCTCGTGACACCGCGGCTGCTGGACCGGCCCACACCCTGCTCCGACTGGGACCTGCTGGCCCTGCTGCGTCACATGGACGACTCGTTGCAGGCCCTGCTCGAGGCCACGGACCGGGGGTATGTCGCCCTGTCACCACCGGGAGACGGCGAGCCGGTCGGCCTGCTGCTGGAACGGATCCGGACGCGGGCCTGCTCGGTGCTCGGAGGATGGACCCACCAAGACGGCGCGGCCCTGGTGTCCATCGCCGGTTCTCCCCTGTCGGCAGCACTGACGGCGACCGCCGGGGCGCTGGAGGTCGCGGTGCACGGTTGGGACGTCGCCACCGCCTGCGGCCACGACGCCCCCCTGCCCTCCGCGCTCGCCGAGGAACTGCTCGACCTGGCTCCCCGACTGGTCACCGACGCGGACCGTCCGGCTCGGTTCGCCCCGCCGGTGACGCCCTCCGGGTCACCGAGCGACCGGCTGCTGGGATTCCTCGGGCGCAGGAGCCCCCCGGAGCCGGGCGGGCGGTTGGGCGACGCGCCGACCTGAGTCACGTCATACGGGCCCCGACTCGGCGAACTCCTTGGGCCGGCCCCTGCCGCGGGAGTCGACGATGTCACGGATCTCGTCGGTGGCGAAGCCGCTGCGCACGCCCCAGTAGTAGGCCGTCAGGCCGAGGGCCATCTCGAGGAGGGTGCCCCACGGGAACGCCAGCGGAGGGTTGTCGAGGGGACCGTAGAAGCCGTAGTAGGAGATCGGGACGGTCCCGAGCAACAGCCACAGCAGCCAGGCCGAACGCTCGATGTGCAGGCGTCCCTCGGCGTTGGAGAGGGCCCACATGATGACGCAGAACGCCACCAACGCGACGGTGAAGGCGATGAAGTAGGTCCAGAAGGACCAGCCGCCCTTGCTCTGGCCACCCGAAGCCGTCAGGACCCAGCCGCCCTCCCGGGCGATCCAGATCCAGGCCGCCATGAAGACCGCGCCCAGCACGGCCGCGGGAGTCGGCGCCATCCAACCGTGCTTCCACGCGTAGTACCACGCGAACAGCGGCAGCCCGATGAACGTCGCGGTGAACACGTTGGCGAGGGTGGAGAAGCCGGCCCAGTAGAGGATGAGGACTGCGGCGAGGTAGCCGACCGGCGACCAGAAACCGGCCGCCTTGAGGAAGAACGGACGCGGCAGCTCGGGTGCCGTCTTGCGCATCACGGGGAGGCCGACGCCACCCATGACGTAGGTGAGCACTGCTGCGGCGCTGATGAATCCGACCAGCTGGTACCAGCTGGGCGCCGGCACGAAGAAGACACAACCGACCACGGTCGACACGATGAGCGCGATCCACGGGATGCCGAACTTGTTGTTGTTCTGGAACATCGGGGGGATGTTGCGGTGGACGGCCAGCCCGTATCCCGTGCGGGTGGCGGTGCCGAGATAGACCCACCCGGTCGCCAGCGGTGACACCGCGGCGTCGATCAACAGCAGCGTGCCGAGCGCGGTCAGGGCGGCCAGGTTCGCGGAGTCGAGCGCGTGGAAGAACGGTCCGTCGGCCCACGACCCGGTCTCGAGCAGGTTCCAGTCGCCGGGAGACAGCCCCATGCTGGCCCAGCGGATCGCGCCGATGAAGGCGACCTGCAGGAGGGTGTAGATCACCATGGGTATGACGATCGACCCGAAGGTGGCGAGCGGCACGTTGCGTTGCGGGTTGCGCACCTCGCCGCCGTAGTCGAGGGCCTGGCGGAATCCCAGCAGGGAGAAGATGATTCCGCTGGAGGCGATGGCGTGGAAGATGGGCGCCACCCCCATCGGCGCGAAGCCACCGAACGCATGGAAGTTGCTGCTGTCGAGGATGTAGAACAGGCCGAGGAAGGTCAGGGTCGGCAGGACGAGCTTCCAGATGGTCACCCACCGGTTCGACTCGGACAGGAACTTGGCACCGAAGTAGTTGAGGATGAAGAACAGGATCATCAACAGGATCCCGAACACGATCCCGTTGGGCCAGGCGAGGATGTCGACGCCGTTCTGTTTGGTCAGGAAGTTCATCGACGGCCACTTGCCACCCAGGTAGGTGATGACCGCGATGGCCTCGATCGGCGGGATCGTCACGGCCGACAGCCAGTAGGCCCATCCGATGATCCACCCGGCGAAGGAGCCGTGGGTCAGGTAGGTGTAGCGCACGATGGCGCCCGAGCGGGGCAGCATCGAGCCGATCTCGGCGTAGGCGAGGGCGATCAGACCGACCAGGAAGGAGGCGATGATCCAGGCGAGGATCGCGGCCGGCCCCGCCACACCGGCGGCCGAGAGCACGGCGAACAACCAGCCCGACCCGATCTGGGCGCTCACGCCGAGCAGCAACAGCTGCGTGAACGACATCGTGCGCTTCAGCCCCAGGTCGGCTGACTCGAACTGACCCAGACCTGCATCTTCTTCTACATCTGCCATCCCCCCAGAGTGCTCCTCGTCACACTCCGCTGCAGCGGACACGCGTCACAGATTTTCACGGCGAGTTTCAGACAAGTGCACAACGACCTGCGACACTGCTGCACGGAGGTTGCTCTCCGGATGGGCGGCGAAGGACGGTATGAGGCCCGAGTTCCAGGACATCGTGGACGACGTCTCCCGCATCCTCGGCGGCCCGGCCACGCTCGAGGACCGCGACTTCAACCTCATCGCCTTCTGCTCGCAGCATGCCGCCCAGATCGACCAGATCCGACAGCAGTCCATCCTGGAGCGGCACTCGACTGACGCGGTGCGAGCGCTGTTCGAGCAGTTCGGGATCGCCACCAGCGAGCAGCCGGTGCGGGTGCCGGCGATGCCCGAGTCGGGCGTGCTGCCCCGGCTGTGCCTGCCGGCCCGGTGGAACGGCGTCACCTACGGCTACGTGTGGCTGCTCGACGAGAACCCGGACCACGACGCGGCGCAGGAGCAGAGCGCCCTCGCCCTGGCCGAGCGGGCCGGCGCCCTGCTGGCGCAGCAGGTGCGGGTCCGGGAGGAGCTCGACTTCAAGCTCCAGGACGTGTTGTCGCCCGAACCGGAGATCGCCGAGATCGCGGCGGCGGACATCGACGACCGGGGCATCATCGCCCGCGGCGTGCCGGTGGCGGCGGTCGAGCTCCGGCTGGCCACGCAGGGGGCCGCCCAGCCCGTCCCGATGAACCTGTGGAGCCTGCCCCGATCGGTGCTGGCCTGGGCCGGCGACGAGCACACCACGCTCGTGGTGCCGCTGCACGGCCAGGACCTCGGACCCGCGCGCGCCGTCGCCGAACGGGCGAGGGAGCTGTATGCCGAGCGCCTGCCGCCGGGTGCCCAGGTCGACGTCGTCGCCGGCATCGGCGCGCCGCGGCCGGACCTCAGCGAGGCGCGCGGCAGCTGGCAGGAGGCCCGGCTGGCCAGCCAGGCCGCCCAGTCCGTCTCGGCGCTGCGCCCGGTGGCGGTGTGGCCGGAGCTCGGCGTCTACCGGTTGCTCGCGTGCGGTCCCCAGGCAGCCCTGTCCAGCGCCGTCCTCGACCACTCCGTGCATCGCCTGCTCGACTGCGGGGACGACGACCTGGTCCACACGGCAGCGACCTACCTGGACACCGGCGGCAACGTGCACGCGGTGGCGGAGGCGCTGCGGATCCACCGGCAGACCGTCTATCACCGGTTGCAGCGGATCGAGCAGGTGACCGGCCTGACGCTGTCCCGGGGGCAGGACCGGCTCGTGCTCCACCTGGGCCTGACGATGGCGCCGCTCATCGGGGGTCCGGGCGGACCCAACGGGCACGGCGCGGGGCGGTGATCCGGCGGGGCCCGGGCGGGAGCAACGCCGGTCTGGCGCGCTCCCACCCCGGGTGGGTCAGTCCGGTAGGCCCACCTTGTCGACCCTGCGGTGGTAGTACATCCCGGCCAGGCCACCGAGCAGGGCGCCGATGAGGCTCGCCAGCGCGAGGATGATCAGCACGATGATGCCGCCCGTGGTCAGCGTGCCCTGGTCGACCGGCCAGCGCGGGAAGCTGTTGAGCGTGCTGAGGATGTCGTACTTCGGTCCCCAGAGGGCGGCCGCCCCCGCGACGATCGCAGCGATCACGATCGCCCAGAGCCAGACCACCAGGCCCTGCCGGATCCCGTTGAACCGGGCCATCCTGCCGGCCACGTAGCCGCCGACGTAGTAGGACACGACGATGATGACCAGCAGCGCGATGCCACCGGCGAGCCCGATCGAGCCCAGGTTGTCCGAGGCCTGGCGGGTCACTTCGTCGAGGTTGGCGTCCGTGACCCCGATCTGTGCGCCGACGGCCGCCACGAGGGCGGTCAGCAGCACCGCGAGCCCGGTGGCGGCGAGCCAGCCGAAGAAGCCGGCACCGATCTTGACCCCGCCGAAGTCCTCCTTCTGCCGCGCGATGACGCTGTGCCGGTCCGGCACCGCCGGACGTTCGGTGTATCCCGCGGCGGTGCGGCCGGAGTAGCCGACGTCACGCTCGTCGGCGGCGGCTCGGGTGTCCACGGGCCGGGTGTCGTCCCGCCGGACGTCGTCGCGCGAGAGCTCGGCGCGTCGGGCTTCCTCACCTCGACGGTCCGTGTCACGTGCTCCTGGGGCAGGCACGGCCTGGGTGTCGGCCGAACGGCTGCCGGAAGCCCCGGTCTCCTCCACCGGCGCGTCCGCGGCCTGGTCGTAGGCCTCGTGCCGTCCTCTTCCCGCCGGTGCGGTGGCCGTCGCGCGATCTCCCTCGCCGTATGCCGTGCGCTCGGCCGGAGCCGTGCCGGGCACGTTTCCCCGCCCCGTGAGCCGCTCGCCGAGCGTGCGGTGGTCCTGCTCGTTCAGAGGGCGCCCCGTGGGCAGGTCGGTCGATCCTTCGCCCTCCGGACGATTGGCGCCGGTGTTGGTGCTCATCGGTCCTCCCTAGCTTGGTCCCGAGCGTTCGGTCCTCACCGTATGCACCGATTACCCCCAAACAGGCATCACATGCCCACCGGATCTCGGCGCCGCCTCGAAGACACTCTCTGACAAGGGCGAAATTCTCCGGGTCACCGCGCTGTTGTCTGGCGTATGCGAGCTATCACCTATGACCATTACGGCGACCCCGACGTCCTGCAGCTGACCGACCAGCCCGAGCCGAAGGTCGGCCCCGGTGAAGTGCGGATCAGGGTGCGCAGCGCCGGGGTCAACCCGGTCGACTGGAAGCTGATGGCGGGCTACCTCGACCCGATGATGGAGGTGCTCTACCCCGTCGTTCCCGGCTGGGACGTCGCTGGGGTTGTCGAGTCGGTCGGGTTGGACACCCCGGAGTTCGCGCCCGGTGACGAGGTGATCGCCTACGTGCGCAAGGACTTCGTGCACGGGGGCACCTTCGCCGACTACGTCACGGCACCGGTCAGGACGGTCGCCGCCAAGCCCGCGGCGCTGGACTGGGACCAAGCGGCCGGGCTCCCGCTGGCGGGACTCACGGCATACCAGCTGTTGACGCGTCTCGGCGTGGGCGAGGGCGAGACGGTCCTCATCCACGCCGCGGCCGGCGGCGTGGGCGCCCTCGCCACCCAGATCGCTCGTACGTTCGGCGCGAGGGTCATCGGCACGGCCTCCGACTCCAACCACGACTACCTGCGCGGCCTCGGCGCCGAACCCGTGGCCTACGGCGACGGACTGGCCGACCGGGTGCGGGCGCTCGCGCCGAAGGGGGTCGACGTGGTCGTCGACTTCGTCGGCGACGTGCTCGACGTCACCCGCGCCGTGCTGCGGCCCGGCGGGCGCCACGGCTCGGTGGCCGACCACTCGGTGGGCGAGGCCGGCGGTCTCGTCTTCTGGGCCCGTCCGAGCGCCTCCGACCTGCAGGAGCTGGCCAGATTGGCCGACTCCGGGGAGCTCGAAGTCACCGTGGCCGAGACCTTCCCGCTCGAGGAGGCCGCCGCGGCCCTGAACCGGAGCAAGGTGGGCCACGGTCGGGGCAAGATCGTCGTGCGGGTCAGCCGCGACGAATGAGCGGCTCCAGCGACTCGACCGACTCGAGGCGTCCGTCGCGCAGCACATAGCGGGACACGCCCCGAGCGGGCGCGCTCGCGTGCAGCGAGAGTGCGACTCGGTGGCCGGCGTTGACGAGTTCGTGGACGTGCGAACCCCCGAAGGCCCTGCCCTCGTGGCCGAGCCGTTCCTCGTGCACGCCCCCGAACCAGCTGTGCTCGGTGAGCTCACCACGCACGACGAGGTGCGCGCCGTGTGCCCCACGGTGGTCGTGCCAGCCGCTCCCCGCGCCCACCGGCCAGCTGACGAGCCAGACCTGCAGGTATGGCGTCTCGACGAGTTCGCGGCGCTGGCGCCGGTCGGCGCGCAGGTCGAGCAACTCGGGCAGCTCCGGGTCGCTCCCGAACAGGTGCAGGGTGCGCAGCAGCTGCGCCCCGGAGAAGTGGTCGACGCCTGGGGTGCGACCGGTCAGGGTGGTCATGCTGATACCTCGTTCATGGGGGTGGGCCTTCGGGTGCTGGGGCGCGGTGTGGGCGCCGGGCGTGCGGGTGCGTGGGTCTCAGGCACACCAGCGGAGCAGGAGGCAGCGGCGCATGGCATGCATGCGCGGCGTTCGCTGCGTCGAGCCCGAAGACATACCAGCAGTGGAACACATGGGCCCTGTCGAGGTCCACGTGAAAGGGGCCGTGTCTCGCACCGCGGACGGGTCCGGCCACCACGCCCTTGCATCGCACGATCGCGCGTTGCTTAACGAATCGCGCGTTGCCTTGACGACCTGCCGGGGAGAGGATGGGCGCACCGGGACGCCCCCGGCCACCACCGCGCGACCCGAGGAGACCCATGATCTTCATCACCGCGAAGTTCCGCGTCCGTCCCGAGGACGCCGATCGCTGGCCCGAGATCTCCGGCGAGTTCACCCGAGCGACCCGCGCCGAGCAGGGGTGCCTCTGGTTCGACTGGTCGCGCAGCCTGCGGGACGACACGGAATACGTGCTGGTGGAGGCGTTTCGGGACGGTGACGCCGGTGCCGCCCACGTGCAGTCCGAGCACTTCAAGAAGGCCCAGCAGACCCTGCCGCAGCACCTCGTGGCCACGCCCAAGGTCATCAACGCCTCGCTCGAGCAGGACGACTGGTCCGAGCTCGGCGAGATGAAGGTCGGGGACTAACCGGTCGCCTCGCCCTTCGCGAGCCCCGCCGGCTTGCCCGTGGGCGGGCTGGGGCGCCAGCCAGGTGGCGCGAACAGGTAGCCGAGCCGGTCGTGCCAGTTCTCGGCGTAGTGCACGTCGCGGAACGCCGCGGCGAACTCGCCGTACTGCAGGCGCAACGGATTGTGCGTGTTCACCGGCTTGGTGACGCCATAGCGTGGTGCCTCCACCTCCTCGGCGTAGCTGCCGAACAGCCGGTCCCAGATGATCAGGATGCCGCCGTAGTTGCGGTCCAGGTAGCCCGGGTTGACCGCGTGGTGCACGCGGTGGTGGGACGGGGTGTTGAACACGAGCTCGATCGGCTGCCACAGCTTCGGGATCGTCTCGGTGTGGACCCAGAACTGGTAGATCAGGTTGACCGAGAAGCAGAAGAAGATCATCCATGGCGAGACCCCCAACAGGGGCAACGGGATCCAGAAGATCAGCTCCCCCCAGGGGTTCCACTTCTGGCGCAGGGCCACGGAGTAGTTGAAGTACTCCGAGCTGTGGTGCGCCTGGTGAGCCGCCCACAGGATCCGGATCCGGTGCGAGCTGCGGTGATAGCTGTACCAGAGCAGGTCGACGGCAAGGATCGTGCCGACCCAGGTGCTCCAGTGGTGCGGGTCCAGCCGCATCGGCGTCAGGACAAACAGGACGGCGTAGAGGAGCAGCGCGGCGAACCTGGCGCCGAGGTTGACCACCATGGAGCCGACGCCCATGACCAGGTTGGTCCACGTGTCGCGCCGCTCGTAGCCCCGCCGCTGCGGGCCCTCGCCGTTGTCGAGGAAGCGCAGCGCCACCAGCTCGATCGCGATGAACAGCAGGAAGAACGGGACCGCGTAGGAGACCGGGTCACGCAGCTCGTCGGTGAAGGCCATCTCGGCGCTCCTTCCTGCGGACTCTGGCGCATCGGAGCCGAAGGACTACCCACCAGTAACGCTACGCCGCGATCGGGGCCCGGGGGAAGGGAACGAGCAGGTTTGAATCGCAACTCGCGCTGGCACACACGGGGTGTTCGGCCGGACACGCCGCCATGCCCACCTCGCGAGCCGGAGCAGTGCCAGCGTGGGTTGCGAAACTGGACGGCGCTGGCGCTCGCCGGTCAGACGGCTTCGACGCGAGTAGGCTCTGGCTGGTGGTCTACGACGAGGACTTGGCCGACCGCATCCGAGAGGTGATCGGTCGCGAGCCGGACCTGGCGGAGAAACGGATGTTCGGTGGGTTGGCCTTCCTCATCGGCGGCCACCTGGCAGTCGCCGCCAACCACGAAGGGGCGGGGTCCGGCCAAGCCAGCTTCGTCGCCGGTGCCCGTGTGCCCGTGTGCCCGTGTGCGGGCATGGTCGTCACAGTCAGGTGTCAGCCCTCGTCCGAAAGGACGATCGCGCGCTCGACCCGGCGGTCGGGCACCAGCCACAGGACGGCGACGGCCGTGTAGATGGCCAGACCGAGCCACGGGGTCACCCACGACAGGCCGATGCCAGCGAGGTAGAGGGCGGGCGAGAGCTTGCCCTTGAGGTCCCGGCCGAGCATCCCGCGCACCGCCGACTCGCTTCCCTCGGCCCGCAGGACGGTCGTCTGCATGACGTACCACGCGACCGCGCACAGCAGCAGGTCGATGCCGTAGACCACCACGGGCACGGTCGCGAATTCGGTGCTGTCCATCCACGCGGTCGTGAACGGGATGAGCGAGAGCCAGAAGAGCAGGTGCAGGTTGGCCCACAGCACGACTCCGTCGATCCGCCGGACCAGATGGAAGAAGTGGTGGTGGTTGTTCCAGTAGATGCCGATGTAGACGAAGCTCAACAGGTAGGTGAGCAGGCTCGTCGCCACCGCGCCGAGGCCGTGGAAGGTGGCCGCCTCCGGCGCCTTGAGCTCGAGCACCATGATCGTGATGAGGATGGCGAGCACCCCGTCGCTGAAGGCCTCGATCCGGTTGGTCCTCATCGCCGGTCTCCGTCCGGACGGGGCTGTTCCTCGACTGCCCGTGCCTGCGCAGGCCGGGGCGTGCACAGCGTAGACCCGCTCAGGAGGGCGCTCAGGTCAGCGGACCACCAACCCGCTTGGCCACCGACGGCGCCACCGGCACGGACTCGGGATTCCCCGGGTGCGCGCGGGGACTGCCGAACCGGGACTCGATCGGCAGCTCGCCCTGCCAGACGCCGGCCGTGGGCTCGGTGGCCGGTGGCCCGCTGCGCGCCTTGGCGGTCCAGTTGTCGTCACCGATCTGCAGCGACAGCACCAACGTCGCCGCGAGCTCCTTGGGCAGGTGGCGGCGCACCTCCTCGCGGCGGCCGGGCAGCAGCCGGTCGCTGAGAGCGTCCAGCGCAGCGATCGCCTCGTCCCCCTTCAGCACCGTCGCCACACCGTTGACGACGGCGGAGCGGTAGTTGGCGCTGGAGTCGAAGAGGCTGTCGGCGTAGACCAGCCCGTCAAGGTGGATCACGCTCAGTGCGACCGGGCTGCCCGCAGCGGCGGCGCGCAGGGCCCCGGCACCGGTGGACCCGTGCACGATGATGCGGTCACCGTCGCGTCCGGCCATCACGGGGACCACCAGGGGCGCGCCGTCCTGCACGGTGGAGAGGGTGGCGGCGAAGGAGTCGTCGAGGATCGCGTCGAGGGCCCGGCGCTCGGCGCTGGCTCGTTCGGGATGGCGTCGGATGGCGGTCATGGGCACCAGCGTGCGCGCCCATAGTGGCCTCGTTCACGAACCAGTATTGACAGATTCAGCAGACCACTATCCAATGGGCGGGGTGCCTCGCCCCGCCATCGGTGTCCACCTCCGACTCGACCTCGACCCGGAGGTGCGCCCGATCCGGCGCCGGGTGGCCGAGGGGGTCCTCGCCGCCATCGCCGCGGGTCGGCTGCACGACGGCGACGCACTGCCCTCGACCCGCACCGTCGCCCGGACGCACGGGCTCCCTCGCTCCGCCGTGGTGGAGGCCTACGACGAGCTCGTGGGCGCCACGATCCTCGCGTCGCGGCACGGCAGCGGCACGGTGGTCTCGGCGGGCGCGACCCACCTCGTGCGCCACGGAGCACGCAGCGGGGTGCGACCGCCGTCCCCGCGGCAGGAGCGGCGCGCCGCCACGGGGTCCGGTGCCAGCCCAACGCTCGACCTGCGGCCGGGCACGCCCGACACCAGCCTGATCCGGGCCGCCGGCTGGAACCGGGCCTGGCGCGCCGCGATCGTCCCGAGCGGCACGAGCGCCCCGGAGGAGCAGGAGTCCGGTGAGGCGCTGCGGCTCGCGCTGGTGGACCATATCCGCCGGTTCCGCGGGATCTCCACGACTCCCGACCGCATCGGGCTGCATCCGACCGTGCGCTCCGCCGTCACCGACCTGGCGCACCGTGGCGGCCTGGTGGGCGCCAGCGTCGTGATGGAGGACCCGGGCTATCCCGCGGCCCGGGAAGGCTTGCGGCGAAGCGGCGCCGACGTCCGGCCCGTACCCGTTGACGATCAAGGGCTACTGGTGGCCCGGGTGCGCGACACCGATGCCGCGGTCTACGTCACGCCGGCGCACCAGTACCCGACCGGCTCCGCGATGAGCCTGCCCCGTCGGGTGGCGCTGGTGCAGTGGGCGCTCGACCACGACGGACTGGTCATCGAGGACGACTACGACGGCGAGTTCCGCTACGACGCAGACCCGGTGCCAGCGCTCGCGTCGTTGCACGGCGGCGGCGAGCGCGTGGCCTACATCGGCACCTCGTCCAAGATCCTCACCCCGGAGCTGCGCATCGCCTGGACTGTCCTGCCCCCGCACCTGGCGAGCCCGGCACCGTCCGTCGAGCGGGTCCGCCCGCTGGTGTCCGGATTCGCCGTCCGCGCCCTCACCCACCTGCTCGTGCACGGCGAGGTCGGTCGCCACCACGCTCGGGCCATGCGCACGTATGCCGCCCGCCGGGCGATGCTGATCCGGCACCTTCGCGAGCTGGCGCCCTTGGTGGAGGTGACCGGCGTCAGCGCCGGATTGCACGTGCTGGCGCGTCTGCCCGCGTTTGTCGACGACGCGGAGGTCGCGGCCGCGCTGGGCGCCTCGGGCTATCTGGTCGCGCCGCTCTCCGACTACGCCGTTCGCCCACAGCCGCCAGGTCTGGTGATCGGCTACGCCATGTTGCCCGAGAGCCGGGCCCGCGACTTCGTCCGCGCCCTGGCCTCCGCCCTCCCGTGACCGCCGCCGGTTGCGGCGCGAGAGTGGGGGCGGCCCCCCAGCGCCTTCCGTAGAAGGGTGTCCGTGTTCGTCAGAGGGGTCTTCAGTGTTCGTCGCCGAATTGGGCCACGGCCGTGGTGATCTCGGCCCTGCTCTTCTTCGCGGCAACCAGAAGGTGCAGGAGGACCCGCGCCTTGTAGGGGTGCAGGAACCCGCCACTGACCAGGCCACGGGAGAGCAGGTCGCGCTCCGAGCCCGGGGCGCCGTAGGTGTGTGCCAGCACCGGTCCTGCGCCGGTGCGCGAACTCAGCACGACCGGCATCTGGGCAGCCAGGTCACCGAGCAACGGGGCCATGGCACCTGGGACGTGGCCGACGCCGAACCCGGCGACGACCAGCCCGTCATACCGATCCTCGGCGCCGGCGAGCGCCGAGCCATCGTCGTCGAACACCGCAGTGTGCAACCCGATCCTCGTCGCCCGCAGGGACTCCCGGGACCAACCGATGACCGGCCGGCTCGCAGTCGCGGGAACGAGGAACCGTGCCTCCCCCTCGACCACGTGCCCGACCGGACCGGTGTCGGGGGAGGCGAAGGTCGCCGTGCTCGTGCTGTGCGTCTTGCGGACCCGGACGGCCGCGTGGATCTCGTCGTTGAAGGCGACCAGCGCACCGCGGCCCCTGGCTGCCGGGGAAGCAGCGACCCGCACCGCCGCCAGGAGGTTGGCCGATCCGTCCGCTCCGGGCAGGGTCGGGTTGCGCATGGCGCCGGTGACGACGAGGGGAAGCTCGTGACTCCAGACGGCATCGATGAGGAAGGAGCTCTCCTCGAGCGTGTCGGTCCCTTGGGTCAGCACGATCCCGGTCGCCCCCGCCGTGACCGCCTCGTCTGCCGCGGCCACCACGTCGAGGACGTCGTCGAACGTGAGGTCGGCGCTTGGCACCCGGCGCAGGTCGCGCACCTGCACCTGCACGTCGTCGCCGAAGCCGTTCAGTCCCGAGACCAGCTCCTGCCCGCCCAGCCGGGCCACCGCTCCCCCGGCGCCGCCGGACATCGAGATGGTGCCGCCGAGGGTGAAGAGGACCACGCGCGCATCAGTCACGCGGTCACCGTAGTGCCCAGGGGCCGAACGGTCAGGCGGCGACGAAGACGACCTTGCAGGCGAAGTCGTTCAGCAGGTAGGGACGGGCCAAGGTCCGGCCGCGCTCGTCGACCATGGTGATGGCCTGCCCCGACGGAAGCAGCCTGCCGCCGCCCGTGGTGTAGATGCTGATCTCGTCGAAGTAGACCACCCCGAATCCGGCCAGGGGGTGCGCCGGCTGGTTGAGGTCGTCGCGTGTCACACCCATGTCGACGGTGACCGCCGGGGGATATCCCGTGTCCACGGTGAAGTTCATCGTCTGTGCCGTGGTCTCGTTGGCGAGGAAGTAATGGGCCGTGCCCGGTGGCTTGGTGTCGAGGCACAGCGAGCCACTGAGGACGTCGCCGGGCCGGACCGAGAGACCCACCTGCCCGACTCCTTGTGCCCACAGCTGGCTGGTGACGTTCTGCGCGGAGTCCACCGTCATCTCGACGTGGACGTCCAGGAAGCCCAGCCCCACGAAGGTGTGGAAGCGGTTGAGACCCAACGCACTGGCGCTGAAGTGCAGGTCCGGCACGGTCCAGGTCACGAACAATGCGGTGAAGGGTGCCGAGAGGCTGGTCAGGCTGTAGCCGCAGGACTCGATCGGCGCCGGTCCCAGCGCGGGCACCGGCGCCGGCCGAGAACCGGCCTCGGTGGGGCGCTCGTCGATGGCCGTGTCCGCGCGAGGCTCAGTGTGCCCCTGCCCGGCAGTGGCGGTATCCGCACGGGGCTCGACGTGCTCGAAACCGCGGTAGCGGCGTGCCTGCCGGTCCCAGAGGGCAGCCATCCCCGGCTGGGTCTGCGGGTCGGGGCGCAGCGGCAGCCCGTGCCGGTGCAGGTCCGCCGTGCTTGCCGCGAACGGGTCGAACTCCTTCGGGGGAGCTGGGCGGAGCCGAAGGCCCTTGCGGTCGGAGGTCTGCTGTTCAGCCATGGCGTGCTCCCGAGAAACGACCCGGGTCCGGCGACCCGGAATCTTCTCACGGTAGGCCCGGCACCGCCGTCCCGCAGGCGTTTGGCGCAGTCTCCGACTGAGCGGACGGCATACCCGCGCAAAGTCGCTTGCCCGGGGAGACCCGGATCTGGTCGGGTGGTGCCATGGACGGCCTGCCCGAGTTGCTCGTCGCCGACGCCGCCGCGTGGCGGTCCTGGCTGGACGAGCACCACGCCACCTCGCCAGGTGTGTGGCTGGTCCTGCACAAGAAGGGCGGCCGGGTGACGAGCCTGACGTACGCCGAGGCGCTCGACGAGGCGCTGTGCTACGGCTGGATCGACGGCCAGGTTGCGAGACGGGACGAGGAGAGCCACCTCCAACGGATGACTCGTCGAGGGCCGAGGAGCATGTGGTCTGCACGCAACGTCCGCCACATCGACCGGCTCGAACAGGAGGGTCGGATGCAACCGGCCGGCCGGGCCGCGGTGGAGGCGGCGAAGGCCGACGGGCGCTGGGAGCGTGCCTACGCCGGGCCGGCAGACGCGCAGGTCCCCGCCGATCTCGCCGCGGCGATCGCGGCAGATCCGCAGGCCCAGGCGATGTTCGACGTGCTGACCGCCACCAATCGCTTCGCGTTGATCCACCGGGTCAACTCCGTCAAGCGAGCCGAGACACGCGCACGCAAGATCGCCGGGTTCGTGGAGATGCTGGCCCGGCACGAGACGCCCCATCCGCAGAAGCGTCGGCCCGACTGAGCCCGACAGGACCGCCAAGCGGGGCTGTCGTCACATCTCCTCGTGCGTGTCCGGGTCACCGTCGAAAAGCCGGCCGTCGGGACGACCGAGTCCCGTGATGGCCGCCATCTCGGCGTCGTTCAGCTCGAAGCCGAACACGTCGAGGTTTTCTCGCTGACGCTCCGGGCTCGACGACTTGGGCAGCGGGATCGCCCCCAGCTGCACGTGCCACCGCAGGACGACCTGCGCGGGTGTCACGTCGTGGGCCTGCGCGGCCTCCACCACGGCCGGCTCGCCGAACGGCGCGTTGCGCTTGCCGATCGGGCTCCACGACTCGGTCTGGATGCCCAGCGAGGCGCCCACGATCCGCATCTCCTGCTGGGGGAAGTACGGGTGCAGCTCGATCTGGTTCACGGCAGGGGTGACCCCGGTCGCCTCGATGACGTCCTCGAGGTGCTTGCGGGTGAAGTTGCTGACCCCGATGGAGCGGACGAGGCCTCGCCCTTGCAGGTCCACCAGCGCCTCCCACGCCTCGACGTACTTGCCGACGCTCGGGTTGGGCCAGTGGATGAGCACGAGGTCGACGTAGTCGAGCCCCATCCTGTCCAAGGAGTCCTCGACCGACTTCGTGGCGAGCGCCCTCTCGTGGTGCCGACCGGGGATCTTGGTCGTGATCTGGACGTCCTCGCGCGGCACACCGGACCGGCGCAGGGCCTCTCCGACCTCTTCTTCGTTGCCGTAGTTGACCGCGCTGTCGATCAGGCGGTAACCCACCTCGAGAGCGCTTCGCATCACCTCGATGCCTTCGTCGCCGGTGACCTGAGACGTGCCGAAGCCGATGGCGGGCAGGGTGTTTCCGTCATTGAGTGTGTGCCGTGCAATCTCGGGAGACATGGCCCCAAGGTACGCTGCCCGACCCTGCCCGGCGATCCGACGGCGCAACCCGGACCGCGTCCGGAGACTGCCTCAGCGGGTGAGCAGCGCTGCCACGACCTCGCGGAACGCCGCGGTGTGCCGATCGATGTCCTCTCGGCTGGTGTCGGGGCACATGAGCGCCATGTTGTGGAAAGGGGTCATCAGGATGCCGCGGTTGCACATGGCCAGGTGCAGGTAGGCGTCCAGCTCCTCGTCGGCGGCCGCAGCCGACTCCTCCCCGCTGCGGGGCGCCGGTGCAGCGAAGCGGTATTCGGCCCGCGCCCCGACCTGAGCGACCGACCAGGGCAGGCCCAGCTCGTCGATCGTCTCCTGGACCCCCACGACGAAGGCATCGGCCAGCCCGATCATCCGCTCGAACGCCTCCGGCGTGAGCACCTCGTCCAGGGTGGCCCGCATGGCCGCGGTGGACAGGGCATTGCCCGCGAGGGTGCCACCGACCCCACCGACGTCGACGATGTCGGCATCACCAGCATCGGTGTGACGCGTGACCGCAGCAGCCACGGACGCACTGAGCCCGTAGGCGCCGCAGGGAATCCCGCCGCCGATCGACTTGCCGACCACGAGGATGTCAGGTTCGAGGCCCCAGGCTCGCGTGGCGCCGCCCCAGCCGGCCGAGAAGGTGTGCGTCTCGTCGATCATGAGCAGCGCGCCATACCTCGTCGCGAGCTCGCGGACACCTTCGAGGAAGCCTGGCTCCGGGAGCACGATGCCGATGTTGGTGAGCGCCGGCTCGGTCAGGACCGCGGCGACGTCGCCGTGCGCCAGCTCGCGCTCCACGGAGGCCAGGTCGTTCCACGTGGCAGCCCGCGTCGTCAGCTCCAGCGGGACCGGCGGCCCCACGTTGCCGGGGCGGCTCTCGGTCTTGCCGTCCGGCCCCGGCAGGGCAAACGCCTCGTCGACCGAGCCGTGGTAGCAGTGGCCGAACACCAGGATCTTCGGCCGCCCGGTCGTCAGCCGGGCAAGGCGGACTGCCCACCGGTTGGCGTCGGTGGTCGACAAGGTGAAGGACCACAACGGCATACCGAAGCGCCTGGTCAGCTCTGCGCCGACCCACTGCGCGTCCCCGGTCGGCAGCATCGTGGTGATCCCACCGAGCTCCGCCAGGCGGCGCTTTACCCCCGCGGTCGTCGCGACCGGGGAGTGGCCCGCCATGGCACCGGTGTCGCCGAGGGCGAAGTCCACGTAGGTGTGCCCGTCCACGTCGGCGATCCGGTTGCCGCGCGCCGAGTCGAGGTAGAGCGGGAATCCGCCTGACCACATGTTCATCCACGTCATCGGAACGCGCCCGAACAGGTTGGTGGCTCCGGCATACAACTTCTCGCTGCGCGGGTTCCGGGCGACATAGGTGCCCTGCTCGACCTGGAGGACCCGCGCCAACCGTCCGCGGTCAAGCATGCTCATGCGGAGACGCTAGCGCCCCGAGGAGACCGCGGGACAGACGCTGCCCACCCCGTGAACACCGCGACGCGGGAAAGGACGGGGCAACTCGGGCTCAGCGGGGCTCGAGACCGATCGAACGCTGGAAGGGCTCGAGACCGTGCACCTCGAGCGGGTACTCGCAACGAACGAGGTCGTCGGGGCGCAGCACCAGGCCCTGCAGCAGCGCCAGCTCGCCCTCCCGTCGCTGCCTCCGCATCATGCCGTTCTCGCGATAGCCGACCTTGCGACTGACGGCCAGGGAGGCGGGGTTGTCGACGAAGGCTGCCGAAGTCACCTCGACGCCCTCCAGGTGGTCGAAGACGAACGCGCAGATGACCTGGCGCATCACCGTGCCGATGCCCCGGCCCTGGAAGCGCTGCCCGAGCCAGGAGCCGGTCTCACCGGTGCGGGTCACGAGGTAGTTCGTGGTGTCGAAGCCCTGGCTGCCGACCAGCTCGCCCTCGTGCCAGACACCCAGATGCAGGGACCAGGCCCGCGGGGAGAACGTCGCCCTGGCCCGCCAGTGGAACTGGGCGGTGTTGCGCGCCAGCTCTCCCCGTGGCGCTTGGCTCCAGGGAAAGTAGAACGGCATCTGGTCCGCGGGGTGGATGCCCTCCTCGGCCAGCGCGCACAGGACAGGCAGGTCATCGTCGGTGAGGCCGCGCAGCTCCGTCGGGCCCGCGGTGATCCGCAGCCCGAGCGAGGGGAGGAGGTCGACGACGGTGCCCATGGGGGCGAGTGTGTCGGAGGCTCGGCCGCCGCGCCAGCACGAATTCTCGCCGGCGTACCCGTCACGTCGGTCGCGCATCGACGTCGCGGCCCCGAGCCAGGAGTCGTTGTCGGTGGTCGGTCATAGAGTCGCGCGCGTGAGCTTGGACTACACGAAGACGGCACGGCGGCACGGCTGGAGCCAGGTCCCCGCAGGCGTCGTGCGCGCACTCGGGCAGGCGCTCGACAGTGCGGTGATCCATGCCTCACCGCCGGTCGGGGCGGGCTTCGGCGGTCAGTATGCCGGGGACGTGCGGCTCGCGGACGGGCGTCGGGTCTTCGTCAAGGCGGCTCCGCCCTGGATCGCCTACCAGGCGTCGTGCCTCGAGCTCGAGGCGGCCGTGTTGCGCCGGCTGCCTTCGTCGGTGCCCCACTGCCGACCCCTTGCCCGCGTCTCGCGCGACGGCTGGGCGCTGCTCGCCCTGGAGCACGTGGACGGGACGATGCCCGGGTTCCCGTGGAGCCTCGAGCACCTGGACGCGGTCTACGCGTCCTGTCTCGCACTCTCCCGGGTCCGTGCGCCGACGACCTACACCGAGCGGCCGTGGGGTCCCTACTTCCACCGCGGCGACCGCCACGGCGCGGACATCCGCGAGATCCGCAGCGGCTCGTGCCGGCGTCCCGCCGCGCACGGCGACAACCCGTGGCTGGACGCGATGGTCTCGGCCCATGGTGCCGAGCTGGCTGATCTCGCCGATGCGAGCCGGACGATCACCGGCCCCCACCTGCTGCACCAGGACGTCCGGCCCGACAACATCCTTGTCGACCGGCGCGGCCGGGCGCGTCTGGTCGACTGGAACTGGGTATGTCTCGGGCCAGCATGGGTCGATTTCGTCGGCCTGTTGCCGATGGCGCACCGTCAAGGTCTCGACGTCACGCCGTGGCTCGAAGCGCGACTCTTCACCGGGGCCACCGACGACGTGATCGACGCGGTCCTCGCTGCCATCGCGGTGAAGATGCTCGGTGGTCAGCACGAGCCGCTGCCGCCCGGGATGCCCGAGACGTTGTGGCAGCACAAGCTGCTGCAGGCCCACGATGCGGTGCTGCTGCTCGCCGACCGTCGCGGGTGGAAGGTCCGATCGATGGAACGTGGCCCCGGTGCGACCAGGCCGGAAGCCACAGCCGACTCGACCGACCGGCGATCTGTGGAGCCCGCCACCGCTCCGGCCTGACATTCATACCCGGACACACGCGTCCTTGTGCCCCGCATGCCGCGTGCCCACGGGGCCTCGGAGCCTCGGAGCCTCGGAGCCTCGGAGGATGCGCCGGCCCGCCTTCCCTGGCTGGCCGAACGGCACCCCGTCGGCCGGCGGACATAGGTGCGTCCCCGCCCTGAGGGGGCGGGGTGGGGGCGGGGTGGTCAGGGTTGCCAGCCGTAGTGGCCGTCGTGTTCGACGGGTCTCAGGTCGCGGTCGTGGACGATGGTGTGGTGCCGCGGGCACAGCAGGTAGAGGTTGTCCAGGTCGGTGTCTCCGTCGCGGGACCACCAGACCCCGTGATGGGCGGCGCACCACTGCGCGGGCATGGAGCAGCCTTGGTAGGTGCAGCCCTTCTGGGTCAGCCACAACGCGCGGCGTTGCGCGGGGGTGGCCAACCGGACCTGCCGGCCCATGTCCAGCACTTCCCCGTCGCTCCCGAGCAGGGTCGGGATCAGGTCGGCCTGGCACGCCAACCGGCGCACCGCCCGCACGCTCAGCTGTTCCCCGGTCATCGTGCGCCCCAGCCCGCGCAGCTCACCGACCAGCTGCTCCCACGAGATCGTGATCACCACCTTCGCGTTGCCGGTGGTGGCCGCCTGCCCGGGCGAGGTCATGCCTCGCTGAACAATGGCCATCAACGCATCTGAGCGCCGCTGCTGCGGCGACCGCGGGTCCGGCCCGTCACCGTCCGGCGCCGGCTTGGCCAGCGGTCCGATCGCGGCCCGCACGAACGCCGCGCCCTCGGAGTCCAGCCGCCACACGAACTCCGCCAGTCCCCCGGCGACCGCCCGCTCGGACAACCCCCGACCCCGGCGCTGCCTCTCCTCGAAGTCGTCACTGTCCTGCTCGGGCCGGGCGCACTCCACCAGGTAGCGCAACACCTGCCGCAGCTGCCGCTCGGTCCCGCTCATCGCGACCGGCAGGATGATCTCTTGGTCGGCCACATACTCCTCGAACGTCAGGAACGGCTCGACCTGCTCCAGCGCCCGCAGCACCCGGTCCGCCTTGCGCACCGGCACCTCCCCCGCCCGCACCGCCGCGGCCAACGGGGCATGCTTGGCCTCCTCGCACGCCTTGGCCACCCGCACCACCTGGTGCGCCGCAGCCGAGTCCAACCCGGGGCTGTGCGCGGCCACGTAGTCCGCGCCCGAGGAGTGCTCCTCCCGTTCCGGCGTCGCCCGGCCGGCCGCATCGCCCACCACCGCCACCATCAGCCGCTCCGCGTCCCGGCGCACCGCGGCCAACCCCTCCAACACCATCCCCAGCTCGTCCTGCTGCAGCCGCCACGACGGCTCCCCCACGGCGGTCGCCAACGCGGCCGCCGCCGCGACCACCCCACCCAACACCGGACGCCCCTCACTCTGGGCAACGGGCGCCGCCGATTCTGCCGGGTCAGCGTGGTCCGCGCCTGCCGCCGTACGCCCGCCAGACAGCGTCCCGGCAGCGGCCGTCTCGGGCGGCTGCGGGTACGCCTCCGCAGCGGACTGGGCTTCGAACATGTATCCAGACTACCCGTCCCAACCGACAACCGGGATACTTATCAACAACGAATCCTCATATTTATCAGTCGAATTCGCCCTACGCTTATCCACATCTCCTTCCGCGAACGCCCCGCTGTCCACACACCCCGAGCCCTCTTCACAACACCGGCGCCGTCGTCCAGCAGAGGAGGCACGGTTGGCCTTCGCTCACCGTCAGAGTCGAGATAGGCACCGCAAACCGAGACGGCTAGCTCAGGTCTGTGGCGACCCGATGTTGACCATCCAGCCGATGCCGAACTGGTCCACGCACATGCCGAATTCGTCGCCCCACACCTGCTTCTCCAACGGCACCGTCACCGTGCCACCGGCGGACAGCTTCTCCCAGTAGCTCCGCAGCTGGTCGGCGTCGTCCCCACTCAGGCTCACCGAGATGTTGGTGCCGGCGTGGTGCTCCATGCCTTCGGGGGTGTCGGCTCCCATGATCGTGTAGCCCGCCTCGGTCTCGAGCATGCCGTGCATGATCTTGTCCTTGTCGGCGTCCGAGGTCTGCGGTCCACCGGCCTCGCCGAAGGTGTTGAGCGCGAGGGTGCCACCGAAGACACTCTCGTAGAACTCCATCGCCTGGCGGGCATTGTCGGTGAAGCCGATGTAGGGGTTGAGTCGAGAGGCCATCGCGTGCTCCTGTCGTCGAGTGTCGGACCTCCCAGACTAGTTCCGCAGCCGAGACCCGCACCATGGATTTCTGGCCGGGGCCATCGGCACCATGGATTTCTGGCCCGGGCCATCGGGCGAGGGGTCGACAGGGGGTCGACGCCCGGCAAAATGCCGGTAAGACCAGCCTGACCGAGCGGCTGCTGCACACGGCCGGGGTCATTGACGAAGTCGGCAGCATCGATGACACCGCCGCGCAGGTGCACGTGCTGAGCAAGCGGCTACCGACCCTCACCCACAGCGAGGGCGTGCTGGTGAGCCGGTTCGCTTGGCACCGGCCCGTCCACCGCACCACGCCGACCCGCTTGTGAGGGCCCCGACTCCTGCCGCCCGGCTTGACCCGCCGACGACCAGAGCAGCCGGATCGCCACCAGGCCCAGCACCAAGGACCCCGCCCCTGCCGGGTCCTTGAGGAAGACGAGCCAGTAGCCCAGCGCCGGAGGCGCCGCCACGACGCCGCCGATGATGTCGGACCTGTGCACGATGAACGGGTCGGGCGTCTCGTTGGCGTCGCCCTTGGTGACGACCGTGCCGTCATCCTTGGTGTCGACCAGGCGGTGGGTGATGACGCCACCGTCGTGCCGGAACGAGACGGTCTGGCCGACGTGGTAGTCACCCTCGTGCACGAGCACCGCGCTGCGCGGCGTGATGGTCGGGGTCATCGATCCGGTCCGCACGGCATACAAGGCGTATGGCGCCCGCAGACCGATGAACAGCACCGCACCCAGGCAGACCGCCAGCAGCAGCCAACCCGCCACGGACCACACCGAACCGCGCGATCGAGCCATCGTCTCCTCCACTGTGCCGCGGCGAACAGGTCTGTGACGGCCGGTTGGCCGTCACAGCGGGTGAGGCCGGGTCGGCGGCCCCACCCGCGGACGGGGTCAGGCTCCGGGAGCCTGACCCGGCTGGGTGGCCACGATCTGGTAGGGCAGCCCGCTGTTCGTGGGGGCATCCACCGGGTAGCGGTTGAAGTTCGTGCCCTGGGAGTCGTTGTTGAGCCGCCCGTCGTAGGCGAAGGTGAAGTCCATCCGGCCGCTGCCGCCGGGGGCGAGGTTCGACGCGAGCTTGTACTGCGTCCCGAGCGGGCAGGCGTCCGGGCGTCCGTCGGGTGCCGCGGTGTAACAGGTGACCCCGTGGAGCAGGTTGTCGGACGCGAAGACCTGACCGGCACTGGTGGAGGAGATCTTGAGGTGTCCGTAGGAGCCGAGGTCGTTGAGGGCGTACAGAGCGATGTCGTTCGGGAAGACGACCCAGATGTCCTGGTTGCCTGTGCCGGTGTTCTTGTAGGTGGCCTTGACGGTCTGCGCCTCACCCGGCATCAGGTTGGTGAAGTTGACGTTGAGCAGGTCTGCCCCCGTGCCGCCTCCGGTCTCCACCTTGACGGTGCCGATGGTGCCGCTGATGGCTCCGTTCGCGGTGTCGCTGAAGTAGGCGCCGGTGGTGCCGGACGCTGCGACGGCGAGCCCGCCGGCGACCGCCAGGGTCGCCGTGGCTGCCGCGAGTCGTGCTTTGACGCTGGTGTTCATGGTGCTCCCTCGTGTTCGTCTGCCCTGGCTGGGCGTTGGGAACGTTAGGGATTCGGTGCGTTCGCGTCTGGCGTTTGACACACTCGTCGGCTCTGCCGTGCGTGGGTGTATCCCCAAGAGGGGACGAGATGTCGCCGCCGCTGCGACATTGTTATGTGTTGCACGAGATCTCCGAACAATGAGGCGCTGCAGCCGAGCCGATGCTTGCATCGCCCCTGTGACCGCCACCATCGAGCAACGAGGCATCGACCAGCGACGACTCGGGCCAGACCGTCCTGCCTTGTCCACCCGCGAGCGGGACGTGCTGTGCCTCTACGTGTCCGGCCTGCCGTCGAAGTCCGTCGCACGGCGACTCGGCATCAAGGAGGGCTCGGTGAAGGAGTACCTCAAGCGGGTGCGTCGCAAGTACGCGCTCCTCAGCCGGTCGGCCGGCACCAAGCTGGAGCTCTACCACCGTGCTTGCGAGGACGGCCTGGTTCCGTCGGCGCTGCCCGTCTGGCACGGGGACAGCCGACCCGGCGCCGGGACGGACAGAGACCGACCGCAGTGACCGCGTGCCACCCGCCGCGGCCTCAAGCCGTTCAGTCCCGCACGGCGGAGCCGGTGCTCTGCCACCACCGTGCGGTCGTGCGCCACCGGGACGTGGCGGCATCGTCCTTGGCCCACACCTCCAGGATCGGATGTCCCGACATCCCCGCGGCGTAGGAGACCGTGCCGGCGAGCGCCGGGTCGTCCCGCCCGATGCGAGTCAGGTCGGCGCCGGTGGGGAGGGCGCCGGCATGGCTCAGCGCGAGCAGCGCAGCGCGCTGGCGGTCACGGTCAGGATCTTCCAGCCACGGCACGAGAGCCGGCGCCTGCGCCGGCGTGGCGACATAGGTCAGCAGCGTCAACGCACGTGAGCGAAGTGGCCGGCAGGCGTCGCTCGTCGCTATGACGAGTGCACCGTCGGCCGCCGCCTGCCGGTGAGGGCTCATCATCAACAGCAGTCCGGCGTGACGCTGTCGCTCGATGAACCAGCTGGACAGAGCTTCCTGCGCCAGCCGGAGGTACATCCCATCTGCCGGCAGACCACGTTCGAGGCTCGCTGCCTCGAACGCGACCAGCACACGACGAGAGGCCTCCCGATCGTCCACGAGGCGTTGAGGGCGGCCAGCACCCGGCGCCAGCGGGCCCGCGGGGTTCCTCGGTTGAGCTGTCCCGGCCCTATCGGACCAGGCCAGCCGCGAGCCGATCATCTGCGAGATCGCCACTCCCTGGCCGTCTTGCTCCGCAGCAGCGAGCTCGTCCAGGGTGCGCGCAAGGCGTCTGGCCTCCCCCGAGGGCAGCAGGCCGGTGGTCACCAGGTTGAGGACTGCGTGAGTCGCACCGACCCGCACGGTCCGTGCGCCCTCACGAAGGTGGCCGAGGAGCAGGCGCGTGGTCTCGACGTCGCCGACCTCGCCGAGCAGGGCGACCAGGTCGGCGACCCCCTGCGCCCCGGGTTCCCGCACGACGGCGTTGGTGCACCGGGTGACCAGTGCGGTCAGCCGGGGCGTGGCGATCAGCCGGGTGAGCGCATCGATCCGCGTGGTGTAGGCGGGTCCGACGCCACGCATGGTCTCCCGCAGGAGCCGCAGCACCAGCTCCTCCATCAGGGAGGTCGGCAGGACGACCCCCGCCTCGCCCGACATCAGCTCGGCCAGGTCGAGCCAGTCGCCACCGCTGGGCTCGTGGCCGAGCCGGGAGTAGACGGCGTCCACCCTGGTCTGCGTGGCCGAGGGCGATGCTCCTCTCACTGCGCGAGTGCGCTGGCCCGGGCAGGCGAGCACCCTCCGCAACGAGGAGTGCGCAGCACGCAAGGAACCGTAGGCGAGGCCGAGCTCCTCGGCATAGGCCATCAGGACGGGTTTGGGCACGACGACCCGACCGTTCTCCCAAGCGGAGACGCGGGCCGCGTCGGCCGTCAGTCCTCTCGCTCGCAGACGGGCCGCGAAGAGGCTCTGCGAACGAACCTCGCGGTCGTGGTGTCGCAGGCGGCTGCTGCGCAGGAGCCAGGCGACCCTGCTGCCCACATCGACGACCGGCGCGTCGAACGGGGTGGTGTCGAGTGGCAACGCCGCTGGCCGACCACGTCTTGGACCCATCCGTCCACCTCCGTCCCACGATGTATGGGGCCATGATGCAGGAAGGGACTGACGGTCAGCCTCGCGGGCGCGCCCAGCCCCACCCCCACGAGCGGACCGTCTAATCTTGCTGAGGTGCTGCGTCGGTGGATTGCTTGGTGTGCCGTCGCCGCCATCGTCGTTCTGGGGACCTCCTTCGGCATCTCCCTGAACACCCGCCACCATCCGTCGGTCGCGATCAAGCCCTCCGGGCAGGTGGTGTTCATCTCGGTCCCCGCACTCAAGTGGGACTCCACCACCCACAAGGAACATCCGCAGGTCTACGCCATGACGCGCCGTGGCGCCGTGGGAGGGGTCCTGGTGCGCAACTACCGCGGGCACAGTTGCAGCAAGAACTCCTGGCTGACCGTCTCGGCCGTGGCACGCACCGGAGTCTTTCCGGGGCCGGACGCGACGGAGCCGGGTGAGGAGCCTGGGCCGTGCCCACCGATTCCCCGGCCGCTGCAGGAAGGCCCCTCGGCATACTTCCCGACGTGGGCCGATATTCGTCGGGCCACCCACAACGTCAACCCCAAGGTCGATCTCGGCCTCCTGGGCTCATCGTTCGACCTCTCCGACAAGTGCATCATGGCGGCCGGCCCCGCCGCCGCCATCGGCGCTGCCAACCGCACCGGCACGGTGCGCCACTACGTCGCCGACCCCCGCCAGGTGGACTTCAATGCCTGCGCCCTCACCCTGGTCAGCCTCGGTACGCCCAGCGCGGAGCTGCTTCCCTCCCTCCTGAAGCGCATCCCCGACAACGCCACCGTCATCGTGGCCGGGATTGCGGACGACAGGTCGCCCGAGCACCTGCGGGGCGCAGTGATCACAGGACCGGGAATCCCGCACGGCCGGCTCACGTCGCTGAACACCCGTCAGCCGGGAGTGGTGACCACCGCCGATCTTGCGCGACTCCTTCTGCTCCAGGCCCCGAACGTCGGACCGCCGAAAACAGAGGCGAGGCAGCCCCTCGTCCTGCCGACGACAGACGTGGACGGCCCCTTCGACTCCGTGAAAGACCTGGGGAAGCAACTTTCGGTTGAGTACTCCGTAGCTCAAACCTTCTTCCTGAGATCCCTGACCATCGCGGGCCTCATCCTCGCTGTCGGTGTCTTCGCGGTGGTGGTTTACCGACGATGGGCCCACCGCAACAGTGTGTCGGTGCAGCGGTCACGGCCACTGCGTGGCCTGGGCGCCTGGATCGCGGGGGCCATGTCGTCGATCCCCGCATCGACCTTCCTGGTCGGCCTGGTCCCGTGGTGGGACGCGCCACATCCGGGTCTCGCGCTCACGGCCGGGGTCCTCGCCATCGCCGTGACCATTTCTGCCATCGGCTACTTCGGGCCGTGGCGGCGGTGGCGCCCCGGGCCGATGTGCGTGATCCTCGGCATCACCGCCCTGACCGTCGCACTCGACGTCGTCCACGGCTCCCGTCTGCAGTTCACCTCCATGCTGGGGCTCCAGCCCGTCTACGGCGGCAGGTTCTACGGCGTGGGCAACGTCGGATTCGCCATGATGGCGACCGCCGCCCTGGTGTTCGCCGCCATCCTGGCCGGACATGCCCGCGTTGCCGGGCACGCGAGCGGTGCGGGCCACCGGTGGTTGGCCGCCCTGACGGTCCTGATCGTGGGAGTTCCCGTCATCATCGTCGACGGCTACCCGGAGTGGGGGGCGGACGGCGGCGGACCTGCCGCCCTGCTGCCGGCCTTCGCCTACCTCGCCATGAACGCGGGAGGCCTCAAGGTCACATGGCAACGGGTGGCCGTCATCGGCAGCTCGACCGCGGGCATCGTCGCTCTGGTGGCGTTCGCCGACTACCTACGTCCGCCGAGCTACCGCACCCACCTCGGCGAGTTCGTGGCGGGCCTCCTTGAAGACGGTCGATGGGGTGGCGTGGGGCAGATCGTCGAGGGCAACTGGAAGCTGCTGACGTCAGCCTGGTACGTGCCGTTGAGCCCCCTTCTCCTGGTCCTCGCGATCGCGCTCCTCGTCGCGCCGCCGCTGCGGTGGTTGCGCCCCGTCCAACGGCTCTGGGAGAGCGTGCCGTTCCTCGGCCACGGCTTGGCTGCGGCCACCATCTGCTGGACCCTCGGCTTCTTCGCCAACGACTCCGGCGCAGGCATCCCGCCGATCGGGCTGTTCGTCCTCGCGCCGTTGTTGTTCGCCCTCGGGATCCGCTCCGGGGGCTCGCCGGCTGACCGGGCGGCCGAAGGCCCGGCTGGCGGTGTCCGGGACGTGGCGCTGGCCCGCCGCTCGCCCCTGGACGGCCTGCTGCACCGGAGACGGCGTGGCAGAGTGGACCCCTGACACCGAGGAGGTGGTCGATGGCGTCAGAGGAAGAGGCGCACTCGGGCGGTGGTGACAGCCTGCTCACGGTCGTGGTCGCCCTGGTCGCCAACGCGCTCATCGCCGCAGCGAAGAGCCTCGTGGCCGTCATGACCGGCTCCGCCTCCATGGTCGCCGAGGCCGCGCACTCCTGGTCGGACACGGGCAACGAGGTCTTCCTGCTGGTCGCCGAGAAGAAGTCGGCGAAGCCTGCCGACGAGGCCCATCCGCTGGGTCACGGTCGCGAGGCCTACGTCTGGTCGATGTTCGCGGCCTTCGGCCTCTTCATGGTGGGCGCCGTGGTCTCCATCGGTCACGGCATACAGCAGCTCATCGGCGGCCACGAAGGTGAGACCTCCTACGTGTGGGCCTACGTCGTGCTGGCCATCTCCTTCATCCTCGAGGGAGTCTCCTTCCTGCAGGCCCTGCGGCAGACGAGGGGTGCGGCCGGCTCGGTGGGCCTGCACCCGCTGCGCTACGTCACCGCGACATCCAATCCCACGCTGCGAGCCGTCTTCGCGGAGGACGGTGCGGCCCTGATCGGAGTCGTTCTCGCGGCCCTCGGCATCGGGCTGCACCAAGCCACCGGCAACGCGATGTATGACGCGCTGGGCTCCATCGCCGTGGGGTTGCTGCTGGCGGCCGTGGCCATGTTCCTCATCGGTCGCAACCGAGACTTCCTCACGGGTCAGGCCGCCAGCCGGCGGGTTCGGAACCAGGCGCTCAGAGCGCTTATGGCCATGGACGAGGTCGACCACGTCACCTTCCTGCACCTGGAGTACGTCGGGCCGGGGCGGCTCTTCCTCGTGGCCGCGGTCGACCTGACCGGCAACCCGCCCGAGGACCAGCTGGCCACGCTGATGCAGACGGTCGAATCACGACTGGCGCGCCGCGACATGGTCGAGCGCGCGGTGCTCACGCTCTCCGCTCCGGGCGAACCGTCGCTGGAGCCAAGCAGTTCCGAGGAATCGAGGCCGCTTCGTTGCCTTGGGTAACGTTTCGGCAAGGACTTTCGGGCACCCTCGACAGAGGCGGCAGGCTGTGCCAGTCTCTGCCCAGCAACCCGCCCGGGCTGCTACCGCGATGTATTCGTCGCCGCAGAGTGTGTAGTCGGGGGACTCGTCTGCCGTCAGGCAGTGGTCGATGGTGCTCATCGTGGTGTGACTCGACCCTGGAGGAACTCGTGAGACGACGCGCACCCAGCGTCCTGATCGGACTGGTCACATCGGCTGCCGCAGTGACGGCCCTGTCCATCCCTGCGGCAGCAGCGAGTCCGGCCCCGCAGGTGGCTTCGCCCGATCACCAGACCAACGCCCAGCACAAGCTGGACGACCGCCCGGCGGCCCCGATCCAGAAGCAACGGGCCGAGCAGCGAAAGGCTGCCGAGCTGGTGGCCAGCGGCAAGGCGAAGGTCCAGAAGAAGAACGGCGTCGACGTCGTCAAGGTGGCCCCCGGACAGTGGGCCCAGTACGGCGTGCAGGAATCGACCGACATCCTGACGTTCCTGGTCGACTTCGGGGACGGGACGGGCTACAGCAGCCCGACAGGCAACACGTGTGACATGAACCCCAAGGGGGGTCCGGTCCACAACAACATCCCGAAGCCGGACCGCAGCATGGACAACACGACGTACTGGGAGCCCGACTTCAACCGCGAGCACTACCTGGACATGTTCTACAAGGGCCTGCCCGACCAGGGCGGCGAGTCCTTCAAGGGCTTCTACCAGGAGCTGTCCAGCGGTCGGTTCGAGATCGGCGGCGACGTCAGCGACTGGGTGAAGATCCCGGACGGTGAGGCGTGCTTCGGCGAGAACGAGTCCAACGATGACATGACCGCCTTCACCCAGCAGGCGGCCGACGCGTGGGTCGCCGACCAGGAGGCGAAGGGCAAGTCCGACGCCGACGTCGCGGACTACCTGGCGCAGTTCGACCAGTGGGATCGCTACGACTACGACGGTGACGGCAACTACAACGAGCCGGACGGCTACATCGACCACTTCCAGTCGATCCGCGCCGGTGAGGACGAGTCCGCCGGCGCACCCTCGTGGGCCATCTGGGCACACCGTTGGTACGTCGGTGTCAAGGACATCGGCAGCACCGGCCCGGACGCCAACAAGCTGGGTGGTGTGCAGATCGGCAACACCGGCTACTGGATCGGTGACTACACCACCGAGCCGGAGAACGGTGGCCTCGGTGTCTTTGCCCACGAGTTCGCGCACGACCTCGGGCTGCCGGACGAGTACGACACGGCGGGCGGCGACAACGGCACCGGCTTCTGGACGCTGATGAGCTCCGGGTCGTGGATGGGCCACGGCAAGGACTCGATCGGCACCACCCCGAGCCACATGAACGCGTGGGACAAGCTGCAGCTCGGCTGGTTGGACTACGACGTCGCCAGGGCCGGCACCAAGTCTTCACACACGCTCGGTGTCGCCGAGCACGCCACGAAGAAGGCCCAGGCGCTCGTGGTGCTGCTGCCGGACAAGTCGGTGACCACCAACCTGGGCGCCACTGCCCCGGAGGGCGAGAAGTACCTCTACTCCGGCACCGGTGACGACCGCACGGCCGACGCGACCAGCCCCTCGTTCACCGTCCCGGTGGGCGGCGGGCTCACCGCCAAGGTCAACTACGACCTCGAGCTCGACTGGGACTACGGCTACCTGATGGTCTCCACCGACGGCGGTGCGAGCTTCACCCCGGTGGCGACCAACCGGTCGACGTCGACCAACCCCAACGGCAACAACCACGGCTACGGCATCACCGGCACCAGCGGCAAGCAGTGGGTCGACCTGACCGCCGACCTGAGCGACTACGCCGGCCAGGACGTGCAGGTGCGGTTCGAGACGGTCAACGACGCCGCCGCGCACAACCTCGGCCTGTTGGTCGACGACGTGCACGTGGGTGACGCCCTGTCGGCCGGTTTCGAGGGCGATGACTCCGGTTGGACGCTGGACAAGTTCATCACCACCACCGGTGAATACACCAAGCAGTTCAAGAACTACTACGTCGCCGAGAACCGGCAGTACGTGGGCTACGACACCACGCTGGCGCAGGGCCCGTACAACTTCGGGTTCGGTGCCAGCAAGCCCAACTGGGTGGAGCACTTCCCCTACCAGAACGGCCTGCTCGTCTGGTACTGGGACACCGCCTACGGTGACAACAACACCTCTCAGCACCCGGGACACGGCCTGATTCTGCCGGTCGACTCACACCCCCAGGCGCTGAAGTGGAGTGACACCGGCGACGTGCTGCGCAACCGGTTCCAGCCGTTCGACGCGACCTTCGGCCTGGAGGCCACCGACCCGGTGACCTTCCACCAGGAGTACTGCGCCGACCGGGCCGACGACGGTTCCTGCGCCGAGGTCAAGACGCAGACCGCGGACGTGCCGTCTCGTGCCGGCGTTGCAGTGTTCGACGACTCCGACCCGATGGCCTACTACGACGCGGACAACCCCCAGGGCAGCGTGCAGGTCCGTGGCTCCGGCATGAAGCTGCAGGTCGTCGGCACCAACCAGAACGGGATGATGAACGTCAACCTCAAGTGACTTCAGCCCGGCCGCGCCGGGCACCCCGACAACTTCATAGCAACACGGGACCTTCCCGGCCGGACGAGCTTCGGGCTCGACCGGCCGGGAAGGCTCTTGTTGGGGCCGTGGTGCCGCCGAGCTCTACCCGTGGGCAACCGCGTGCAGGTCCCCTGAGGTCGCGATGGCTCGCAGCCGGGCGTCGGCCCGGTCGGCCACAGGGTTCTGCCCGCGGCGTCCGGCCAGCTCGACCAGGGCCAGCAGGTCGGCGGCACGTGCCCGCTCCAGCAGTCTTCCGGCACCACCCGGCTCGTCCAGCCCGTCGAGGTGACCTGCCACCTCGAGGTAGCCCTCCACGACGCCTCCCACCAGATCGGGGTCTCGGTCGAACCGCAGCAGGTTGCCCAGGTCCGCGAACGGCATACCGGCGTGGGCGAACTCCCAGTCGAGCAGGCCGGTCAGCGCCCCCGTCTCCGGGTCGATGAGTAGGTTCTTGGGGTTGAAGTCGCTGTGCACGAGGCAGACCCTCTCAGTCTCGTCCAGCACGTCCTGCGCACGCTCGGCGACTGCCTGCAAGCGGCGGTAGTCGTCGTCCGACCACTCCGCGATGGCCGACGAGTCACGCTGGTGGGACACGAAATCCAGCAGGTCGACGCCCTCCTTCCAGGGCTCGATGGTCAGGTCACCGTCGACGAACTGCCCGCGGCGGCGCATCGGCATCTGGGCGAGACGACCGAGGGTTCGGCCCAGCTCCTGACCCACGGTGGTGCGGCCTCGCTGGTCGAGCCGTGGCAGCAGCAGGTCGAGCCGCTCCCCGGGCAGGAACGAGGTGACCAGCAGGCCCGGCTCGTCGGCGCCCGGGTCGGGCCGCCGCATGTCGAGCACCTCGGGCACGGGCAACAGACCTCGCACCAGCCGCAGCACCGCGGCATCGGTCTCGACAGCAGCGATCCCGCGACGCGCACCGCGCTGGGCGTAGATCCGCACGACCGTGCGCTCCCCGTCCGCTTCTGCCACGAACGTCTCGCCGCTGTAACCGCCGTCGAGGGGCTGCATTCCGAAGCCGTGCATGGGGGCCATCCTGACAGTCGGATCAAACCCTGGTCAGGGGTGGGCAGGACTCCTACGGTGAGGTCATGACCACCGTTCCCCGCACCGTTCCGCTGGCACCCGAGCTCGAGGTCTCGCAGTGGTTCGGTGAGCCGACGCCGCTGGAGTCGTTGCGAGGGCGCGTGGTGCTCATCGAGGCGTTCCAGATGCTGTGTCCCGGCT
The DNA here is from genome assembly GCF_005222685.1 of Segeticoccus rhizosphaerae. Taxonomy (NCBI): domain Bacteria; kingdom Bacillati; phylum Actinomycetota; class Actinomycetes; order Micrococcales; family Intrasporangiaceae; genus Segeticoccus; species Segeticoccus rhizosphaerae. Next base: position 193,981 of record NZ_SWMA01000001.1, on the reverse strand, counting down.
GCATCCGCTACGGCCTGCCGCAGGCACAGAAGGTGCGTCGGATGTTCCCGCGGGTGGCGGTGGTCGGGCTGCACACCGTCTTCGAGCACCACGAGGTGACGGGTCCGGACGCCCTCGAGGTCTTCCTCCACGAGTTCGGTATCCACTTCCCCGTGGCCGTGGACCGGCAGGACGACCACACTCTGCCCGCGACCATGCGCCGCTACGGCCTCGAAGGCACCCCCACGACCCTGGTGATCGACAAGACGGGGCGGCTCCGGTTCGTGCACCTCGGCCAGGTCGACGACCTGGCACTCGGGGTGCTGCTGGGTCAGCTGCTCACCGAGGAGCCGGCGCCGGACGGCCCCCCGCCGGACTGAGCCGCGTCATCGGTTCCGGTTCACCGCGCCCCCGGACCTGACGACCGTGGAGGTCCGAGCTTCGGGGCTACGCTGAGGGCATGCCCCGGTCCAGGTGGTCCTTCCGCTCACGGGCCTCGATCCTGTCCATCTGCTCGACCGGCTCGATCCTGTCGATCGGGAGTGTCGGCTCCGTGCTGTCGATCGGCTCCATCGGCTCCTTCGCGTCGATCGGCTCGATCGGCTCCTCCATGAGCATGCTGTCGGCGCTGTCCAACATGTCCCGCGGGTCTGCCATGTCGCACCAGTCCGACCTGTCGGTGATGTCGGCCCAGTCGCAGCGTGCGGTCAAGGGCTACCGCACCTCCGGTCGGCGGTGACGAGCGCTCCCGGGTCACTGCTCGAGCCGGCCACCTCGATCCGCAGCACCCTGCGGACGACCCGGTGATCGAAGCACGGTCCGGTCCCCGGACCACGGCGTCAGCGGTCGAAAGCGTTGGCGGCGGGACCCCCGGGTGACCTACGCTCCTGACATGTGCCACGCGCAGCGGACGACGACGCCGGACCCCTCCGGCGCCGCCAGGCTGCACTGAATGCACTGACTGCACCCTTCCGCCCCGGAGCTCGGCTCCGGGGCCTTGTCGTCCCCTGGCCGGCTCCTCACCACGCCAGGAGACCGACATGAACCACTCCAACCCCATCGCCCTGGATCACCGCGACCTGGGCCAGGACATGGGGATCTTCGCCGGCGACCCGCTCATCGGGTCCGGGCTGCCGCTCTGGCTCCCGGCCGGCGCCATCATCCGGGCGGAGCTGGAACGCCTCGCCCGGGAGATCGCCAGGGCCGACGGCTGCCAGGGCGTCTACTCCCCGGTGCTCGGCAAGCGCGCCCTCTTCGAACGGTCGGGCCACTGGGCGAAGTTCAGCGATGACATCTTCCCGCCCATGCCGGTCGGTGGAGACGAGCTGGTGCTGCGGCCGGCAAACTGCCCGCACCACGCCCTCATCTACGCGGCCTCCCGCCACTCCTACCGCGAGCTGCCGATCCGCCTGCACGAGCTCGCGCCGATGTTCCGCGCCGAACGCTCCGGTGTCGTGGCCGGCCTGAGCCGGGTCCGGCAGATCAACCTCGACGACACCCACGTCTTCGCTCGACCCGACCAGATCGCCGGGGAGGCAGCCCGCGCCCTGCGCTCGGCACTGCGCGCCCAGGAGACTCTCGGTCTCCCCGTCGGCTACGTGCGACTCTCCAGAGGCGGGGACGACCCGGCATACCTCGGCTCTGCCGAGCAGTGGGAGCAGGCGGAGCAGGCGCTGCGCGAGGCAGCCCGCGCCGTCGGGCTCGCCGACCGCGGGCTCGAACTGCTCGAAGCCGAGGGCGAGGCCGCGTTCTACGGGCCCAAGCTCGACCTGCAGGTCCGCGACGGGCGTGGGCACGAGGAGACCATCGCCACCGTCCAGCTCGACTTCAACCAACCCGAGCGTTTCGACCTGTCCTACGACGCCGCAGACGGTTCCCGCCAGCGCGTCGTCATGATCCACCGTGGCACCGTGGGGGCGATGGAACGCGTCGTGGCTTCGCTGCTCGAGCGCTACCAGGGCCGCCTCCCGCTCTGGCTCGCACCGGTCCAGCTGTGCGTCCTGCCCGTCGGTCCGCAGCAGGACGAGGCTGCCCGGATGCTGTATGACGAGCTGGTCGCCGCCGGTCTTCGCCCCCGTCTCGAGGTCGACGGCTCGCTCGGCGCGCGGATCAGGGCCAGCCGGGGGCGGCGCGACTGCCTCATCGCGGTCCTCGGCGCGACAGAGGTGGAGTCCGGCTCGGTGCAGGTCATCGACGTCGCCGCGGGCTTCAGGGGCCCGGTCGATCGCGCTGACCTCGTGCCGCAGTTGCGGCGCGCGCACGAAAGCCGGTGCCAGACTGTGTGTCGAGATCTGCGCGGTGGTTCCGACGTCCCGGGTGAGAGGCCGTCCGGCCCCTCCTGAACCTCGAAGGAGAACACCATGAAGTACGTCATCCTGATCCACTCCAACCCCCAGCCGTGGGGCCACCCCACCGGCGACTTCATCGCCGAGCAGAAGGCGCTGCCCACCGAGCAGCGAGAGGCACTCGAAGCGGGCTTCGAGAAGGTGATGAGCGAGATGTCCGAGCGCGGCGAGCTGGTCAGCGCCGAGGCCCTCGGTGACCCGGCGAACGCTCGCCTCTACCGGTGGGCGGACGGCGACCCCCTCGTCACGGACGGGCCCTACGCCGAGGCGAAGGAGCACTTGGCCGGCTTCTTCCTCATCGACGTCGGGGACCAGGCGCGCGCCGAGGCGATCGCGGCGAAGTTCTCCGGCCCGGGCGAGACGATCGAGCTGCGGCCCACCATGTGGCCGGGTGGCGACGACCAGTGAACCCGCAGCTCCTCGAGGACGTGTGGCGACGCGAGTCGTCGCACGTGCTCGGGGCGCTGCTGCGCCGGCACGGTGACTTCGGGGACTGCGAGGACGCCGCGCAGGAGGCGCTGGCGGCGGCCGCGCAGCAGTGGCCGCGGGACGGCATACCGGACAACCCACGGGGATGGCTGGTGCGGGTGGCTTCCCGTCGCCTGATCGATCACGCTCGGGCCGCCCGCGCGCGGGTGGCCCGCGAGCAGGCCGCCGCGGTGGCGCAGCCGCGCGACGCCGAGCAGGCTCCGCCCGCCGACGCCGACCGCGCCCCCGGGACGGACGACACGCTGCAGCTCTTCCTGCTGTGCTGCCACCCGGCGTTGAGCCGACCGTCCCAGGTCGCCCTGACCCTGCGCGCCGTCGCCGGCCTGAGCACCGCGCAGATCGCGAGCGCCTTCCTGGTGCCCGAGGCCACGCTGGCCCAGCGGGTGAGCCGGGCCAAGGCGACCCTCCGCTCGGCGGGCGCGCGCTTCGAGGCACCGGCCGAGCCTGACGTCCCCGGTCGCGTGGCCGCGGTGCTGGACGTCCTCCACCTGGTCTTCAACGAGGGGCACACCCGCAGTGGAGGCGACACGCTGCTCGACCGCACCTTGGCCCTGGAGGCGATCCGGCTCACCCGACGACTGCGCGGGCTGCTGCCCGACCACGACGAGGTCGCGGGTGCGCTCGCGCTGATGCTGCTCACGCACGCTCGCGCCGATGCTCGGACCGACGACCGCGGTGACCTCGTGCCCATGGCGGAGCAGGACCGCGCCCGGTGGGACCGGGCGTTGATCACCGAAGGTGTGGCCCTCCTCGAGGAAGTGCTGCCACGAGGACACGTCGGCCGCTATCAGCTGCAGGCGTCGATCGCCGCCGTGCATGCCGAGGCAACGAGCGCCGAGGAGACCGACTGGCTGCAGATCAGCCTGCTCTACGAGATGCTCGAAAAGGTCGCACCCAGTCCCGCGGTCGTACTCAATCGTGCTGTTGCAGAAGGGATGTCGCTCGGGCCAACCCAAGGGCTCGCCCTCATCGAGCCCTTGTTGGCCGATCCCGCGATGCGGCGCCACCACCGCACGTATGCCGTGCAGGCCCACCTGCTGGAGATGGCCGGCAGGCCTGATGAGGCGGTCTCGGCCTACCGCAGGGCCGCGCAGCTGACCGGGAGCCAGCCCGAGCAGCGCTACCTCAATCGTCGCGCGGCCCGGGTGCAACGCCAAGGGATCTCGCCACCAGGTGAGCGCCGCTCAGTCGAACAACTGTGAGTCGAGGCGCCCTCCACTCCGCGCTCGGGGATGCCGCACGGGCGCCATCGCCCGGGTGAGCTCCCGCGCCGTGCCGATCGCGGAGTCGAGGCGTACGCTCACCAGAATGGATGTGGGACTGCACCTCGCGAACTTCACCTGGTCGGGCGGTCCGCACCGCTTGGTCGACGACCTCCGCAGGACCGCCAAACTGGCCGAGGACGTGGGCTTCCGCAAGCTCTCGGTGATGGATCACGTCTGGCAGATCGGGCCGGTGGGGCCCCGCGAACACGAGATGCTCGAGGCCTACACCACGCTGGGCTACCTCGCGGCGGTCACCGAGCGCATCGAGCTGCTTGCCTGGGTCACGGCCGCCGTCTACCGCGAGCCGGGCCTGCTGGCCAAGGAGGTCACCACCCTCGACGTGCTCTCACGTGGTCGGGCCTGGCTCGGCATCGGCGCCGCCTGGAACGAGGAGGAGTGCCAGGGCCTCGGGCTGCCCTTCCCCCCGACTGCAGAGCGGTTCGAGCGGCTCGAGGAGACGGTGCAGATCTGTCTGCAGATGTGGAGCGACAGCGAGGAGCCGTATGACGGCACTCACTACCAGCTCGGTCGCACCCTGAACTCGCCGCAGGCCGTGCAACGGCCGCACCCACCGATCCTCATCGGCGGTGGTGGTGAGAAGAAGACGCTGCGGCTGGTCGCGCAGTACGCCCAAGCCTGCAACCTGTTCGACGACCCGTCGTTGGAGCACAAGCTGGACGTGCTGCGCGGCCACTGCGAGGACGTGGGCCGTGACTACGACGACATCGCCAAGACGGTGATGCTGCCGATCGATCCGGGCCAGCACGGTGAGCACGTCGACGCCGTCCTCGCGCACCTGCAGGACCTCGCGGCGCTCGGGGTGAGCCACGTGCACAGCCGGGTTGGCGACGGGTCGGACCCGTCCTGGCTCGAGCTCTTCGGCGAGCGGATCATCCCCGAGGCCGCGCGGCTCTGACCAAGCCTTCCCGCCGCCCGTGCGAGCGAGTCGTCCAGAAGTGTCACAGCCGGGGCTGCTGTCTTGTCATGTGGGGGTAACGGTCAATCTCACGAGATGGGAGTCAGTGATGAGGATCTTGGTCGCCGGGGCGACAGGTGCGATCGGGCGGCAGCTCGTGCCCCGACTGGTCACGGCAGGACACGAGGTGCACGGCATGACGCGCAGCGAGTCGAAGCAGGACCTCCTGCGCGGGCTCGGAGCGGTGCCGGTGGTCGCGGACGCGCTGGATCCCGACCAGGTCGCGGAGGCGGTCGGCCGGGCGCGTCCGGAGGTGATCGTGCACGAGCTGACCGCCATCGGCGGGTTGGACCTGCGTCAGATGGACCGCAGCTTCGCGGCGACCAACAGGCTGCGCACGGAGGGCACGGACAACCTGCTGTCGGCGGGGCAGGCGGTGGGCGTGCGACGGTTCGTGGCACAGAGCTACTTCGCGGCCTACGCGCGCACCGGCGGTCCGGTCAAGAACGAGGACGACGCGGTCGACCCGTCGCCGGCGCGCGAGATGCGTGAGACCGTGGCGGCGATCCTGCACCTCGAGGAGGCCGTCCTCGGCGCGCAGTGGACGGAGGGAATCGTGCTGCGCTATGGCGGTTTCTACGGGCCCGGCACGTCCCTCGCACCCGGCGGCGACCAGACCGAGATGGTGCGCAAGCGGAGGTTCCCGCTGGTCGGCGACGGTGCCGGCGTGTGGTCGTTCATCCACGTCGCGGACGCCGCAGACGCGACCGCAGCTGCCGTCGAGCGCGGCACCCGCGGCATCTACAACATCGTCGACGACGAACCGGCTCCGGTCGCCGAGTGGTTGCCGGCCCTGGCGCAGACCCTGGGCGCCAAGGCGCCGATGCGCGTGCCACGGTTCGTCGGGCGCCTGTTCGCGGGCGAGACGGGCGTGGTGATGATGACCGAGCTCCGCGGCGCCTCCAACGCCAAGGCCAAGCGCGAGCTCGTATGGCGTCCGGCGCACCCGAGCTGGCGGCAGGGGTTCGCGGCGTGACCGAGCGGGAGCAGTTGCTCGACGAGCTGCGGCCGGTCGCCTTTGCGATCGCCTACCGGATGCTCGGCAGCGTGACCGAGGCGGAGGACGTGGTGCAGGAGGCGCTGCTGCGGGTGCACCAGGCCCTTGATGCCGGGGAGCAGATCGCCTCCCCTCGAGCGTTCGTGGCCACGGTGAGCACCCGGCTCTCGATCAACGAGCTGCGATCTGCCCGCGCACGCCGCGAACGCTACGTCGGCGACTGGCTCCCGGAGCCGATCATCACCGACCGCGGGGATGACCCCGCGACGCACGCCGAGCGGGCCGACTCGTTGTCGCTCGCCGTGCTGGTGCTGCTGGAGAGCCTCTCTCCCGAGCAGCGAGCCGTGCTGTTGCTGCGCGACGTCTTCGACTACGACTACCCGGAGATCGCGGCGATCGTCGGCAAGAACGAGGACAACGTGCGCCAGCTCGCCACCCGCGCCCGACGCCACGTCAGGATGGGCAGACCGCGGTTCCAGACCACGCGAGAGCAACGTGACGAGCTGGCCCGGCGCTTCTTCGCGGCCGCCGAGCAGGGCGACCTCGCCGGCCTCGAGTCGCTGCTGGCGCACGACGTGTCACTGACCGGTGACGGCGGCGGCAAGGCTCCTGCGCTGGCACGGTCGCAACGCGGGCGCAGCCGCGTCGCACGCACGGTCGTCAACTGGATGCGTCTCGCACAGGGTCTGCCCCAGGTGTCGTCGCGCCTGGTCGACGTCAACGGCGGTCCGGGCGCGATCTACCTCGACGGCGAGCAGCGGCTGATCACCGTGTTGGCGCTCGAGGTCACCGATGGCCAGATCACCGGCATCAGCGCGATCGCCAACCCCGACAAGCTGGCGCACCTGGGGCCGGTCGCCGACCTCGGAGCGCTCCTGCGCTCTCGGGGATGACCTGGACGCACGGGCCGCTCGGAACGTCCCCGGGACGGAGAACGCGTGCCCCCGACCTCTCGAGTGCTTCCTGGGGGCCGTCCGCACGCGCGGCGAAATTGGCGGGCGTCCCGGCGCCGCCGATGGCTACCGTGGTGGTGTGAGCACTGTCGATCCCCAGATCCAAGCCATGCCGGTTCCCGCCCGCAGGCTGATGCTGGTCCATGCCCATCCCGACGACGAGTCGAGCCAGACCGGTGCCACGATGGCGCACTATGCGGCCGCGGGGGCCGCCGTCACCCTCGTCACCTGCACCCTCGGGGAGCTCGGTGAGGTGGTGGTCCCCGAGCTCGCCCACTTGCACGCCGATCGGGACGACGCCCTCGCACCGTGCCGGCTGGAGGAGCTCACCAAGGCGATGGCCGAGCTCGGTGTGACCGACTTCGTCCGGCTGGGCGGGGACGGCCGCTGGCGCGACTCGGGAATGGCCTACGACGAGAAGCGCGGGGTGGTCCCGGCGAAGGACGTGCATGACGAGTCCTTCTGGCGCGCAGACCTGCTGGAGGCTGCCAATGAGCTGGTCACCGTGATCCGCGACCGTCGCCCCCAGGTGCTGATCACCTATGACGAGAACGGCCACTACGGGCATCCCGACCACATCCAGGCGCACCGCGTCGCGATGTATGCCGTGTCGCTGGCCGGGATCCCCTCCTACCGGAAGGACCTGGGCACCCCGTGGCAGGTGCAGCGGACGCTGTGGACGGCGATGTCCGAGAGCATGGTCCGCACCATGATCACCCAGGCGCGGGCGGCCGGTGAGTCCGACGAGTTCTTCGACTCGTTCGACCTCGACTCCGACGAGCCGCCGATGATGAGCGTCCGCGACTCCGACATCGCGGTGCGCATCGACGGATACCCTTATGCCGCACGACGTTTCGCGGCGCTGCGCGCGCATGCCACCCAGATCCCGGCCGACGAGTTCTTCTTCAAGCTCCAGGACGCACCCCCGGGGCCGATGTGGGAGGAGTGCTTCCGCTTGGCGGGCGGCCTCCCGTTCGACGGCCCCGAGGCCGACGACGTCTTCGCCGGCCTCGGGGTCTGACTCGTGTCCCACCACCTCACCACCTACCGACTGGCGCCCGCGGTGAACAACGACCGCGCGGAGGAGAAGTGAGTCACATCCGCCCGACTGGTGGAAGAGACTGGCGCGGCTGGGTGTTGACGTGTGTGACGGGATGCCGACTCGAGACCGGCCCCGTCCGTCCGGGCAAACCGGAGCCGCCACGCCGATCGTTGTTGAGGAGGAACAGTGAAGTCGCAGACGCGCCACGCAGGAGCCAAGACCGTCACCACGCGGTTCCAGCGTTGGTTGGAGCAGAACCGTGCCTACGGTGAGGTCATCGAGCGCTACGCCCACCCCGGCAAGAAGGGCTGAGGCAGTCGCTCACGGGCTGGGATGATCAGCCGAAATCACCGGGTCGCTCGATCGAGCGGCCCGGTTCTTCGTGCCGCGACGCCGCACCGTGACTCAGTCGCCGGCGAGGTCGAGTCCGAGCCATCGCGCAAGGCGGTCGAGCTCTGCGGCGACCTCGGTCGACATCGCGGCCGTGAAGGGCACGTCCTCGTGGATGGCTCCGACCCGCAGCACGCCGGCCCGTCGGTCGGCGGTCGCATCGACCTTCCCGACGAGCCGGTCACCGTGCAGCACCGGCATCGCCCAGTATCCCCAACGCCGTTTGGCGACAGGCTTGTACATCTCGAGCTGGTAGTCGAACTCGAAGAGGTCGGCCATCCTTTCGCGGTCGAAGACCAGCCGGTCCAGCGGCGAGAGCAGGACGGTCCGGCCCCGGAACGAGCCATCGAGGTATGACGGGTCGAGCCGCCACTGCCCCTTGGTTCCCTCCACCACGGCGGGCTCGCCGACCGGGCCGAGGTCGTGCGGCTCGCGCGGCGTCTTGACGCCACGGACCCGCGCCAGCCCGAGCGAATGCAGCTGCCGGCTGCTGCGGATCCGCATCGCCTCTTCCAGCGGCACGGTGGGGCCGTCCGGGTAGACCCGCTCGGCCAGGTCCCACAGCGGGTCGCGCCCGTCCCGGCCGGCGAGTGCCACCTCACCACGGCGGACCAGCTGGTGCAGCAGCACCCTCAGGCTGCGGTTGTTGTTCCAGCCGCTGGACTCCCACGGCACCAAGGTCGCGTCCGGGAGGGCCGAGGTCGGTAGCGGACCGTCGTCATACAGGATGGCGAGGATCTCGCGACGCGCATCGTCGTTGACCGCCACCCAGTCGCGCGTCTCCTCCTGCCACGGTTGCATCGGTCCGGTCCCGCGCCAGAGCTCCATCTCGGCGCGGTGGAGCGGGAGGTCATCAACGGGTTGCAGTCCGGCTTCCAGCTCCACGAGTCTCCCGGCCGAGACGGCTTCATCGAGGTCGCCGACCCGATAGGCGTTCCCGAGCCGGCTCCACGCGACCAGCTCGGCGCTGGGCACGACTGCGGCGGTCGGCTCGACCTGGATGAGGGTGAGGTGGCGCAGCACGTCGAGCAGCTCCCGCGGCCGTGGTGCCGAGAGCAGCTGTGCGCGCACCGCGATCCGGCGTGCCCGGGCGCGGGTGAGCCGGTGCACCGGCCGCTCCCTCACGACGAGCGGGTGGCCTCGTCGAGGACGGCCGCGAGCTCGGCCGGCCGGGTGATCATGGGCCAGTGCCCCGAATCGAGGTCGACGTAGGAGAGGTGCTCCACGCGGCTCAGCTCGGGCAGGTCTCCGGCGGCGATCCACTCCTTGGCCTCGTCCGGGCCGAACTCGGGGCAGACCAGCTGCACCGGGACGGCATAACGGCCCTCATCGGTCAACCGGACCACTCCCTTCGACACGCCTTCGGGCACCGGGACCGCGCCGGACGCGAGCCGCGCCTTCGCCGCGTCGTCCAGGTCGGCTGAGTCGGGACCTTCGAACTTCTCCCAGCCCGGGAACGGCATGACCCCGTCGGTGGTCTCGAAGAAGTCGGCGTAGGCCTCCCCGTCGGCGTTGGGAAAGCCACCGATGAGGGACAGTCCGGAGACCGCGGCAACGCGTTGGTCGGCGGCGATCCACGCGAGGGTGCAGGCGGCCGAGTGGCCAACGACCAACGGGCGGTCGCTGGCGTCGACGGCCGCGACCATGGCGGCCACCTGGTCGTCCAGGGTCGCGCTCGTCGAGCCGTCGTCGGCCCCGGGGAGCGACACCGCGACGGGGTGGTGCCCCCGGCGTTCGAGCTCGGCGGTCACGTCGGCCCAGATCGACTCGCGTAGCCACAGTCCGGCGATCAGGATGATGTCCATGCCGCCGAGAGTACGACGCGTCCCGGACACTCCACTTCCTCATCGATCGTCGCGCTCGAGCCAGAGTGTTGCAGCGTCACCCTCCGTCGAGGGCGGCGACGAGGGATCGCACGGTCGGCGCCGGTATGCCGTGGGCGTCGGCCGCGCGCAGCACCGCACCACCGATCGCGTCGAGCTCGAGCGGTCGACCGTTTTCGAGGTCACGCAGCATCGAGGACTTGCCGTCGGCCCGGAACGCGTCCACGAGAGCGAGGATCGCGTCGGCGTCGGACGGCCCACCGGACGCGCCGCTCACGGCTGCGATCTGCCGTGCGGTGGCGACCAGCTCGTCGTGGTGAGCGGTGCGCACCTCGCCCACGGTCGCCCGGTGGCGGGTGGTGAGCAGCGCGGTCGTGGCGAGGAAGGACAGCTTGGACCAGAGGATCGTGGTCTCGTCGGCGTCCGTGACCACCTCGAATCCCGCGGCGGACAGGTCATCGGCAACGGGACGGATCCGGCCCGCAGGGGTCGTGTCGCTGGCCAGTGAGACGCGCGCGAAGGGGCTGTCCTGCTCGATGGTCCCTGGCGACACCCGCGTCGACTCGACGTGGATGACGCCGGCCACGACGCTCCCCGGGTCGTACGCCCGGCGGAGCATCGCGACGTGGTCGATCCCGTTGAGCAGCGGGATCACGAGGGCGTTCCCGACGGCCGGGCGCGGCAGGCGGGTCAGGGCCTCGCGCAGCGAGGTGGCCTTGGTCGCGACGAAGCAGGCGTCCACGGAGCGGTCCAGCACCGTGGCCGCGTCGACAGCAGCCGTGAAGTCACCGAAGATCCCGCTTCGGACGCGGATCCCGTCCTCCCTCAGATGCTCCACGGTCTCCTCGCGGGCGAGGCAGACCACCTCGTGGCCGTGTCGGGCCAGGACCGCCGCGAGCAGTCCACCGACACCTCCGGGACCCAGCACGGCATACGACGTCATGGGCCCACCATGCTCCGACCACGCGCTGCCGGCAAGGTCGTCGGACGGCGCCGCGTGGCGCTTGGCGCCGGAGGGCCGGGCGGCTCGGCGCACTACGATGCCGTCATGACGACCGACCCTGCCACGTTGCCCCCGTTCCACCTGGCGATCCCGGTGCATGACATCGAGGCCGCCCGCCACTTCTACGGCGAGGTGCTGGGCTTCGCTCGAGGTCGGTCGGACGAGCGGTGGACCGACTGGAACATGGCGGGACACCAGGTGGTCACCCACCAGGTCGACGGGCACCGGGCTCCCGTCGCCGGCACCAACCCGGTCGACGGGCATGACGTGCCCGTGCCGCACTTCGGGCTGGTGCTCGACGTCGCACGGTTCCGTGACCTGGCCGATCGGCTGACCGAGCAGGGCACCGACTTCGTCATTGCTCCCTATGTGAGGTTCGAGGGCACGCCGGGCGAGCAGTGGACCATGTTCTTCCTCGACCCGTCGGGAAACGCCATGGAGTTCAAGGCCTTCCAGGATCCCGCCCAGCTCTTCGCTGTCTGAGGCGGCGCCGTTTCCGGCGGCGCGTCGGTGACCAGCGCCCGAACGCCATCGATGCCGTTCAGGACGGCATGGTCAACGCATCGCCGAGCACGGTCCGAGAGTGCAGCACGGTGTTGCCCTCGCGGATGCTGTCAACCAGCCCACACTCACGCAGCACCGCGAGGTGACGCCGCAGCCCCGGCCAGTGTGGCGCGAGCGCAGCCTCCCAGAACTCCTGCGCGGCCTCGGCGATCCGGTCGATGGCGACGGCCGGCCGCGCGAGCATGTCCTCGAGGGCAGGATCCTTGATGGCCCGCTGATCGGCGCGGACGTAGTCCCAGAGGCTGCCGTAGCAGCGGGCGTCCCGGCCTAGGCTGCTGCCATGGTCGCTCGCACCCCTATCGGCGTGGCTGCCTTGGTGCGCGACGGCTACGTGCTTCTGGCCCATCGCCATCCATCACGGCAGTGGTACCCCGACTGCTGGGACCTCGTCGGCGGGCATGTCGAGCCGGGCGAGCAGCCTGTCGAAGCCGTCGTCCGGGAATGTCTCGAAGAGCTCGGCGTCGATGTCCACGATCCCCAGCCCATCCCGATGCCCTTCAGTGATCCCACGCTCGACCTGCACGCGTTTCTCGTCACGCGCTGGGATGGCGAGCCACACAACGTCGCACCCGAGGAGCACGACGACCTCCGATGGTTCCAGCCGTGCGAGCTCGCCGACCTCACGATGGCCGACGCGGGCGCCCTGCCCGGCATCTTCGGCGCGATCGAGGCCGCAACCCGGTAGTGACGCCGCTCCGGTGGCTCCACGGGTGAGCGTCTCTGCTCAGAAGCTGCTGGCCATGTTGGTGAAGCGCGAGTAGTGCCCCTGAAAGGCAACCACGATCGTGTCGGTGGGGCCATTGCGGTGCTTGGCGACGATCAGGTCGGCCTCCCCCTCCCGCGGAGACTCCTTCTCATACAACGAATCTCGGTGAATCAGGATGACCATGTCGGCATCTTGCTCGATGCTGCCAGATTCGCGAAGGTCGCTCATTTGGGGCTTCTTGTCGGTGCGCTGCTCACTGCCACGGTTGAGCTGCGAGATCGCGATGACCGGCACCTCGAGCTCCTTGGCGAGCAGCTTGAGCGCACGGGAGAACTCAGAGACCTCCTGCTGGCGGGACTCGACCCGCTTGCCCGAGCTCATCAGCTGCAGGTAGTCGATGATCACCAGCTTGAGGTTGTTGCGCTGCTTGAGCCGTCGGCACTTGGCCCGGATCTCCATCAGCGACATGTTGGGCGAGTCGTCGATGAACAGCGGTGCGTCCGACACCTCACCCATGGTGCGGGCCAGCCGCGTCCAGTCCTCGTCGCGCATCGTGCCCTTGCGCATGTGCTGCAGCTGGATCTGCGCCTCGGCAGACAGCAGCCGCATGGTGATCTCGGTCCGGCTCATCTCCAGGCTGAAGACGACGGTCGCCATCTTGTGCTTGATGGCGGCCGACCGGGCCACATCCAGTCCCAGAGTCGACTTGCCGACGGCCGGTCTCGCCGCGACAACGATCATCTGACCGGGGTGCAGGCCGTTGGTCAGGGCGTCGAGGTCGGTGAACCCGGTGGGCACCCCGATCATCTCCCCCGCAGAGCCGGACGCGTGCTCGATCTCGTCGACGGTCGCCTCGATGACGTCGCCGAGGATCGCGTAGTCCTCGCCACCGCGCTTGTCCGCGACGGCGTAGACCTCCGCCTGCGCCGCGTTGACGATGTCCTCCACGTCACCGCCGCCGGTGCCGTAACCCATCTGCACGATCCGGGTGCCGGCGTCGACCAACCGCCGCAGCACGGCACGCTCGGCCACGATCTGTGCGTAGTAGCCGGCGTTGGCCGCGGTCGGCACTGACGAGATCAGCTGGTGCAGGTAGGCCTGCCCACCGACCCGCGACAGGTCGCCCCGCTTGGTCAGCTCGTCCGCGACGGTGATCGCGTCGGCAGGCTCACCCCGCCCGTAGAGGTCGAGGATCGCGTCGAAGATCAGCTCGTGCGCGGGTCGGTAGAAGTCGACGCCCTTGAGCACCTCGATGCAGTCGGCGATCGCGTCCTTGGACAGCAGCATGCCGCCGACCACGCTCTGCTCCGCGTGCACGTCCTGCGGCGGCACCATGCCCTGGTCACGGTCGGACGGTCCGTCGTAGGTCTGTGACTCCAGCTCCGCGATCGACACACGCACCCCTTTCACCGAGGACCCAGCGGCTCACAGCGCAACCCGCACGCCACGACCGAGACCGCGAACAACCGTTCGAGGACAGCACAGCACCCCGCACCGACAGTCACCGTCGAGGTATGTCGACACGGCCGTTTCGCAGGCGAGTCACCCACGCTAGGACCCCGGTGCCTTCCGGGCCAACGCGCGTCGGCGTGTCGTCCTCGGGGCCCTGTGGACAGGCGTGTGGACAAGGTGTGCACCACGCCGTGGATGGCTGTGCACGGCCTGTGGACAACGCGGTGGACAAGGGTGAGGGCGGTCGGCCGGCACCCGGTGTGGCGTGCGTCGACGTCATCCACCGCCTGTGGACAACAGAAAGTTGCCGGTGGCCCGGCGCGTCTCGGGCCGCCGTCGGCTGACCGGAAGCCAAGCCAGAAGTCAGGACAGGCGGACGCCCGAAGTGGGCGAACAGGGCCGGCCGGTACGCGCGGGTTAGGAGGTGGCGATCCCCGCCACGGGCTCCTCATCGGGCCCCGCGTCCCCGCGAGTCGAGGCCCCCGGTGCCAGCCCGGACCCCACCTGGTCCGCAAGCATGAAGTGCCGGCTGCGCGGCATACCACTGCGTCCCCTGGCGAGCGGCTTCACGGCCAGCACCTGGTTGATCCCGATCCGGTTGTCCTCGAACGCCAGGGCCGACCCGGCCATGTAGAGGCGCCACACCCGCGCCCGGCCGGCGCTGGTGAGCTTGACCGCGCGGTCCCAGTCGCCCTCGAGGTTCTTGACCCACTCGCGCAGGGTTAGGGCGTAGTGCTCGCGCAACGACTCCACGTCGCGCACCTCGAAGCCGGCCTCCTGGATCGCGGCGACCATCACGCCGATCGGCTCGAGCTCGCCGTCGGGGAAGACGTAGCGCTCGATGAAGGACGTCTTGGATGCGGTCTCGGCTCGCGGCCCGGGCCGGCGGGCGATCGCGTGGTTGAGCAGCCGCCCGCCCGGTCGCAGCAGCGCATAGAGGTCCTTGGTGTAGGTCGGCAGCATGGCAAGGCCCACGTGCTCGGCCATGCCGATGCTGGCGATCGCGTCGTAGGGTCCGTCCTCGACGTCGCGGTAGTCCTGCACCCGGATCTCGACCTTGTCCTGCAGTCCCTCCTGCCGCACCCGCTCCCGGGCGAAGGCGGCCTGCTCGTGGGAGAGGGTGACGCCGACGGCCTGCACGCCATACTTCTTGGCGGCGTTGATCACGAACGTGCCCCAGCCGCAGCCCACGTCGAGCACGCGCATGCCCTCCTCGAGGCCGAGCTTGCGGGCGACGAGGTCGCACTTGCCGATCTGGGCGTCGGCGAGGTCGTAGTCCACGCTCGGTCCCTCGGGCCAGTAGCCGCAGGAGTAGACCATCGAGGATCCGAGCACGATGGAGTAGAACTCGTTGCCGACGTCGTAGTGGTGGGCGATGGCCTCGGCGTCGCGCTTCTTGGAGTGCAGGCCGCCGTGCAGCCGTGACTCCTCGGCCGGCGGCTTCGGCGGTGGCCCGACCACGCCGAGGCGCACTGCCGCCCGCATGATCTGCCGCTTGACGTCGCGGTCGACGACGATGCTCGGGCCCTCCTCGGACCCGGCAAACTTGTCGAGCGCCTGGAGTGTCTCCAGCAGGTCACCCTCGACCTCGATGTCCCCCGCCACGTAGGCACGGGCGAACCCGAGCTCGTTGGGAGCCCACATCAGCCGCCGCAGTGCCTTGCGCCGCTTGAACACCACCTGTGCCGGGGCGTCCGGAGGGCCGAACTCACTGCCGTCCCAGCAGGTCACGTGGATCGTGTCGTGGCTGCCGAGCGTGGAACCCACCAACGGCTTGATGACCTCAGCGACGGTCATGCATGCATCACCTCTCCGGACTCGCGCGAGTGAACTCGTGTTCACCTCAAGGCTACGCCCGACCCTGACCCCCTCGCAGGTCGGTTCTCTCGCGGCGGAAACCACCGTCGGCGGTGGGACGTCGGGCCGGCGCCGGCCGTCGCCTACCCTGCACGGGTGAGCGACCGCGCCAGTCCCCCGGGCCACGGCGACGACGAGGGGCGAGAATGGAGCGGCGCGACCCCGCCGCCGAGGAGCCGCGGCCAAGGACACAGCGGCGACCGGGGGCGTCGGGGAGCGCAACCACAGTCCCAGCACCGCGAGATCCTGCGCCTCGCGGTCCCGGCGTTCCTCGCCCTCGTCGCCGAACCGATGTTCCTGCTGGCCGACTCGGCGATCATCGGCCACCTCGGCACGACCCAGCTGGCGGGCCTCGGGGTGGCGTCGGCTGCCCTCGTCACGGCGGCCAACATCTTCGTCTTCCTGGCCTACGGCACCACCTCGATCGTGGCTCGCCAGATCGGTGCCGGCTCCGAGCGGACCGCCGTCACCGCAGGCATCGCGGGGGTGTGGCTGGCGGTGGGTCTCGGCCTCGTCACGGCGGTGGTGGTCGCGCTCGCCGCCACCCCGATCGCCCACCTCTTCGGCGCCAGTCCCGAGGCGCTCGAGCACGCGGTGAGCTACCTGCGGGTGTCCGCGATCGGCATACCGGGCATGCTCGTGGTCCTCGCGGTGACCGGGGTGCTGCGCGGGATGCAGGACACCCGGACGCCGTTGGTCGCGTCGGTGGTGGGGTTCGGTTCCAACATCGTGCTCAACGTGCTGTTCGTCTACGGGCTGGGCCTGGGCATCGCCGGTTCCGCGCTCGGCACGGTCATCGCCCAAACCGGTATGGCGACCGGCCTGGTCATCGTCGTCACGAGCCACGCACGTGCGATCGACGCTTCCCTGCACCCGCACCCCGGCCGGGTGCTGCATGCGGCACGGGAGGGTGTGCCACTACTCGTGCGGACCCTCGCGCTGCGGGCCGTGATCGTGGTGACCACCTGGGTGGCGGCCGGGCTCGGCGACGTGCCCCTCGCGGCCCACACCGTCGCCATGACCGTGTGGAGCTTCCTCACCTTCGCCCTGGACGCGCTCGCCATCGCCGGGCAGGCGCTCACCGGCAAGGCCCTGGGCGCCGGTGACGTGGCAGGGGCCCGGTCGGCGACGCGGACCATGGTCTGGTGGGGAGTGTGGGGCGGCCTCGCCCTGGGCCTGCTCGTGCTGGCCGGGCACACCGTCGTGCCAGACCTTTTCACCACCGACCGGGCTGTGCAGTCGGCTCTGTCTGCGGCGCTGGTCGTGGTCGCCCTGTCCCAGCCGATCTCCGGCGTGGTCTTCGTCCTCGACGGCGTCCTCATCGGGGCCGGAGACGGCCGGTGGCTCGCGGTGGCGCAGGTGGTCATGCTCGTGCTCTACCTGCCTCTGGTCCTGTGGGTGCACGCGTCGACCGGCTCCCTGCTCGCGGGCGCCGATCAGGTTGCGGCCGAAGCGCACGCGCTGGTCGTCTTGTGGTGGGTCTTCGTGGGTTTCATGGTGATTCGCGGGATCCTGCTGGGTTGGCGAGCCAGGGGTGACAGCTGGCTCGTGACCGGCGCGACCCGCTGAGCGGCTTGATCGGCACGCCGTTCGACCAGCACGCCGTCATTCGGGAGTGACGGTGGTGCCGGCATGTCCGGCGGCCATCGCCACGGCGTCCTCGAGCCGGCCGATCGCCGCCGTCATCCCGGTGTGCTCGACGAATCGGCAGACAGCATCGACCTTTGGCCCCATCGACCCGGCCGGAAACCCTTCTGCCCGAAGCTGTTCGGCGGTGGCGTGCGCGATCGGCGCCTGCTCGTCGGTGCCGAAGCCGTGCATGACCGCAGGCACGTCGGTGAGCACCAGCAACTGGTCGGCGTGCAGCGACTCCGCCAGCAGGGCCGCGGTCAGGTCCTTGTCGACGACGGCCTCGACACCGCGCAGCCAGCCGTCCTCGCCACGCACCACCGGCACCCCGCCGCCGCCCGCGCAGATCACCAGCGTGCCGGCGTCCATCAGCTGTCGCACCAGCTCGGACTCGATCACCGCCAGCGGTCGCGGCGACGCCACCACCCGGCGCCACTTCTCGCCGTCGGGCCGGACCTGCCACCCGAGGCGGTCCGCCAGCTGCTTGGCCTCAAGCTCGTCATACACCTCCCCCACGAACTTGGTGGGATCGTCGAACGCGGGGTCGTCCCTGCGGACCAGGGTCTGGTTGATGATGCTCGCGATCGGCCGGCCCGGCAACGCGTTCTCCAACGACTGCAACAACCAGTAGCCGATCAGCCCCTGGGTGAGCGCGCCGAGCGCATCGAACGGGTAGGGCGCGGTGAGCCGATGGTCGGCCGCGCTCTCCATCGCCAGCACCCCGACCTGCGGTCCGTTGCCGTGGGTGATGACCAGGTCGTGGTCGCGGGCCAAGGGCACCAGGGCGTTGACTGCGCGCACGATGTTGTCCAGCTGGGCATCGGCGTCGGGGACCTGTCCCCGGCGCAGCAGCGCGTTGCCCCCGAGCGCCACCACGATCCGCTTGCCCACCGCGCCAGTATGCCGAGTCGCGGCTCCCACGGTCCTGGCATCGCAGGTCACGGGTCGGACAAGGTCGGTCGCCGGTGCACCATCCCGGCGCCCACCGTCGCAGCTCGTCGGGAAGCAGACTGGGCTGGATGAGGGCAGGTCAGGAGCGGCGCAGGTAGAAGGCGAGGGCGGCAGCGTAGGACACCCCGCCGAACGCCGCGAGGCCGCCGAACACCCAGACCCCGCTGTCCCACTGGAGGAACAGCGAGACGAAGAAGCCGGCGAGCACGGCCAGCAGCATGAGGTTGCCCATCGCCACGGTCGCCCGGGCGTTGATCGCCTGCTGTCGCTCGTCGACGCCCTCGCCGGCGAGGATGGTCTCCTCCTCGGTGCGGCCGCGTCGCCAGGTCAGCCACCCGGCATACGTGAGCATGATGGCCAGTCCGAAGACGCCGAACCACACCTGGCCGGTGACGACCCCCACGGCCAGGTAGGCGAGCCCGCCCACCAGGCACACCGCCATCACGCCCCGGTAGCCGCGACGACGCTGTTCACTGTTGGTCATCGAAGATCTCCTCCACCGTCAGGTCGAACTGCCGCGCGATGCGCAGAGCGAGCTTGAGCGACGGGTCGTAGCGCCCGGTCTCGATCGCGATGACGGTCTGGCGCGACACGTCCAGGTGCTCGCCCAGGGCCGCCTGGGACAGACCGAGGCTCTGCCTCAGCTCCCGCACCCGGTTCTGCATGTGTGAAGGGTGCTTGACACCAAGGACAAATGTCAAGCACCCTTGACTGTATTAAGCACACTTGACACTGTGCAGCTCGGGCGGCCACGCCCGATCCCGTCTCGAGGGAGGTCCCATGAACATCCTGGCCACCGCCTGCGCCCGACTGCGACTGCCGCTGTTGCTGGCCGGCGCCGTGCTCACCCTCTCGCCTCGCCTCGGCCACGTCGTCACGCTCGGCTGGCACCCGCCGGTCTGGCTGGGCGTCGGCACCGTGCTCGCGGGGTTCGCGCTGTATGCGCGTCTGGTGCCGCGCCGCGGCAGGGCACACCCCGTGCTGACTCCCGTCCGGGGGCACTGGCTCGCGCTCCACAGCCCGGCCGACCATGTCCCCAGCCACGGGGTCGTCGCCTACGGGCAGAGCCACGCCGTCGACCTCGTGCACGTGCCCACCTCCGGCGCAGACGCAGGGCGCTCGCCCAGCGAACGGCGTTGGCGATCCTGGCACCCGAGGCCGGAGACGTTCAGCGGGTTCGGCGAGCCGGTGGTCGCAGTCGCCGACGGTGAGGTGGTCGCCGTCTCCGACTGGCAACCCGACGCCCGGGCCTGGTTCGGCCCGGTCGGGCTGGCGGTGTTCATGCTGCTCGGCGCGATCCGCGAGCTCGGAGGCTCCCGCTTCGTCCTGGGCAACCGCGTCGTCATCCGCATCGCCCCGGACACCTATGCGGTCGTCGCGCACCTGCGTCGGCACAGTGCGCGGGTGCGCAGAGGTGACCGCGTCCTGGCCGGCCAGCAGATAGCGGAGGTCGGCAACACCGGCAACTCGACCGAACCGCACGTGCATGTCCAGCTGCAGGACCATCCGTGGCCGTGGTTCGCGGCCGGTTTGCCGATGACCTTCATCCGCCCCGACGGGACGACCGGGATGCCGGCTGCCCGGGAGCCCGTGCCGCAGGCGGAGCCTGCCGCCCCTCCGCGGACCCGCCCAGTCGCGACGGCACGTTGAACGGCGTCACCACCTGCACGGGGGCCGGCCAGGAGGTCGGCGCCCCGGGCAGGAGGTGGTGGAAGCGCAGCACCTGCTCGCAGGCCAGCCGCAGGTCGCTCCGCAGGTCGTGGTGCAACACCGCGGAGAGCCCGCCGGCTCGCAGCAGCCAGGCGTTGTCCTCGTCGAGGTCGTGTGCCAGATAGGCGTGCGGGTGGACGCCGGCACGGTCCAGCTCGCCCCGGATGCCGAGGTTTCCGCCGCCGATCGAGTAGACCGCGGCCAGGTCGCGTCGCTCGCGCAACAGCTCTCGGACCAGACCGGTCATCCCCTCGTCCAGCCCGTCCGCGTCGGAGAGCACGATGACCTCACGCGTCGGGTCCACCCGGGCCAGCGTGGCCTCGAATCCGGCGAGCCGCTCCTGCTCGCCGAAGAAGGTGGAGCGGGACAACGTCACCAGCACGGCGCCGCGCCGTCGGCCGAGCCACTGCTGAAGCAGGTATGCCGCGGTGTCACCCGCGGCGGCGTTGTCGAGCCCCACGTATGCCGTCCGCCTGCTCGCCTGCAGGTCGGTCACCAAGGTCACCACCGGGATGCGGCGCTCGACCAGGCGATTCACGGCCTCGACCACGCCGGGGTCGTCCGGCGCCTTGAGGAGGAGTCCCTGGCAGTCCGGGCCACGCGTGCTCAGACGGTCGAGGATGTCGACCAGATCAGCCGCGGCCCCCCTCTCGCGCAGGTGGAAGCGCGCACGTACCGTGGCCGGCCGTAGACCCGGCAGCTCCTGCTCGAGAGCCTTCCGCACCGCAGCGCTGAAGCGGCTCGGCGCCAGCATCACCAGGTCCAGCAGGAGGGTGCGACCGGCCAACCGCAACTGGGTCTGCTGCCGGTCCAGTTCCAACAGCGCCTGCTCGACCTGGGACACCGCCCGAGCGCTCACGCCGGCCCGCCCGTGCAGCACGCGGTCGACGGTGGCGGCGCTGACACCGGCTTGTTGTGCGATGTCCGCGACGCGGTGCGGCCCATGGGGGCCACGGCGACCTCTGGCCATCCCCTGATCGTAGGGTCTGAGACAACACCGGCTCCGCTCGTCATGAGGGTTTTTTGAGGTCATTTCGGCGGTCTCCCGACGTGGTTCTCGCTGCATGCTGGGAGCAGATCCCCGTGTGCATCCGCAGCATCTCGTCAGGAGGACCCGTGACCACCCCCTCACCCGCCGCCATCGCCGGTCGGCTCCGCGCCGAAGACTGCCACCTCGAGGACCTGCTCGCGGTGCTCGCCGAGCCGACCGAACTGTCCGACTACCCCCATGCCTCGCGCGTCGATCAAGGGGTCGTCGTCTACGCGTCTGACCGCTTGCGCGGTGTGATCACCGATCCGGCCCGTCGCACGGAAGTCGAGGGCGAGGTCGCGCGAGCGCTGTCCGACGGACCCGGCATTGTGGTGTTCGAGGGCGCCTTCGCTCCGGAGGTGGTGGACCGCACCACCTCGGCCTTCCAGCAGCTCATCACCGATCAGAACGCCTCGGGTGTCCGGGCCGGCGACCACTTCGCCAAGCCGGGGGCGAACGACCGGGTCTGGAACGCACTGGAGAAGCTGGCGGTCGCCGATCCCGAGTCGTTCGTCGACTACTACGCCAACGACCTGCTCGCTCTCGCTGCCTCCGCCTGGCTCGGCCCGGCATACCAGGTCACCTCGCAGGTCAACGTCGTCAACCCGGGCGGCGCGGGACAGACGGTCCACCGCGACTACCATCTGGGGTTCCAGTCGCCCGAGGTGTCAGCCGCCTACCCCGCGCACGTCCACGCCCTGTCGCCGGTGCTGACCCTCCAGGGCGCCGTCGCACACTGCGACATGCCGGTCGAGACGGGACCCACGCTCTACCTGCCGCATTCGCAGAAGTACTCGCACGGCTACCTGGCCTACTGGCTTCCGGAGTTCCAGGACTACTTCGTCCAGCACCATGTGCAGCTCCCACTCACCAAGGGCGACGCGGTGTTCTTCAATCCTGCGCTGTTCCACGCCGCCGGGTCGAACCACTCGGCCGGCGTGCACCGGATGGCCAACCTGCTGCAGGTCTCGTCGGCCTTCGGACGCGCCATGGAGACCGTCGACCGCACGCGCGTAGTGTTGTCCGTCTATCCGGCCTTGTTGGCCCGCAAGGCAATCGGTGCCAGCCGCCGCGACCTCGCCAACGCGGTGGCTGCCAGCGCCGAGGGCTACGCCTTCCCTACCAACCTCGATCGAGACCAGCCGGTCGATGGTATGTCGCCCCGCACCCAGGCGCAGACCGTCCTGGACGCGCTGGACGCCTCCGCCTCACCGGAGGAGCTCGGTGGTCAACTCGCTCAGCAGGCTTGGCGGACGCGCAGCAACTGACGCCGCGTCGGCTCGAATCATGCTGGACAAGCAGTGGATCCGCGCACGATGAGCGCCGGAGCGACGACGACGGTCTCACCCGCCGCGCTCCGGGATCCGGCCGCCGCCCCGTCTAGCCGAGCAGCCAACGCGTCCATGGTGGCCGTGGCCAGCGCCGCCGGGTCCTGGCTGACCGAGGTGAGATCCACCGTCGCCAGACGCGCCAGCGGGCTGTCGTCGTATCCCACCAGGGACAGGTCGCCGGGCACGTCCACACCATGGCGGAGCGCAGCATTCAACACACCCACGGCACACCGGTCGTTGAAGGTCACCACCGCGCTCGGGCGACGAGTCCGAGGCTTCCCGAGCAGGTCCTGCCCGGCGCCCATCCCGGAGGCTTCGTGGTCACCACCGGCCCGCACGTCGACGGCGGCCCCCAGCCCGTGTCTGCGCATGGCCTCCCGGTAACCGCGCCGTCGCGCAGTGGCGATCGGCCCACGCGGTCCGTCGACGTAGGCGATCGCCTCGTGCCCGAGCCCGACCAGGTGGTCCACCGCCGCTGCCATGCCCGGGCGGTCCGCCGCCAGCACACCGTCGAAGCCGTCTCCTGCCGGCCGGCCCACCGCCGCCACCGGGCAGAGTCTGGCCAGCGCCCTCAGCTGGCTCTCGGGCATCGTGGGGCCCAGCAGAGCCAGGCCCTCGCAACGGAAGTCCACCAGCGTCTCCACGGCTCGGCGCTCTCCACGAGCCGAGGTCACGGTCGACAGGACGAGGTCGTAGCCGTGCCGCGTGGCCTCCGCGTCCAACTGGTCGACGAGCTCGGCGTGGAACGTGCTGCTCACGTCGAGCAGCACGCCGACCAGCCGGCTGCGGTGACTGGCCAGCACACTGGCAGTGCGGTCGGGGCGGTATCCGAGTGTCTCCGCCGCGAGCCGCACCGCCTCGCGGGCGCCGGCACTCGGTCCCGGACGGTCGCGCAGGACCAGCGACGCCGTCGCGGTCGACACCCCCGCCCGGGTGGCCACGTCGGCCAGGCGAGCACGCGGCATACACGCCCTCCTCTCCTGCTCCGGCACCTATGTCCGGACAAAGCCTTGACACCCGGACGGACACGGTCCACGCTTTCTTAAAGCGCTTTATACCAGATCACGTGCGCGGGTGACACGAGGAGAGCATGGACATGACGCAGCAACGCATCGGTGTCGCGGTCATCGGAGCCGGCATGGCCGGCCGCGCGCACTGCGCCGGATACCGAACAGCACCCACGCTGTTCGATCCTCGGTTACCACCCATTCACTACGCAGCGGTCATCGATGCCAACGAGGCCGTCGCCCGCGACGCAGCGATGCGCTATGGCTTCGAGCGATCCGGCACCGACTGGCGGGAGCTGCTCGAGGCCGACGATGTCGACGTGGTCAGCGTCGTCGTCGCCAACCACCTGCACCGGGAGATCGCCGAGTCCCTGCTCGATGCCGGCAAGCACGTGCTCTGCGAGAAGCCGCTTGCTGCGACCCTGGACGACGCACGGGCGATGGTCGACGCCGCGGAGAAGCACCGTGACCAGGTGGCCGCCACCGGCTTCGTCTACCGCCGCCAGCCGGCCGTGGCCGCGGCGCGAGACCTACTCACCCAGCGACTGGGCGAGGCATCGCACTTCAACGGACGCTACTGGTGCGACTATGCCCTCGACCCCCGGGCTCCGATGACGTGGCGCTACAAGGGAGGGGCGGGCACTGGTGCGCTCGCCGACATCGGGAGCCACCTGATCGACACCGCCGAGTTCATCTGCGGCCCGATCGCCACTGTCGGCGGCGCTGCTCTCGCCACGCGCGTCACCGAACGAGCCGTTCCGGTCGGCACGACCTACGGCCATGCCCGCGCCGAGCTCAGCGACGTGCTGGAACCAGTGGAGAATGATGACGTCGCCACCTTCACCGCCACCTTCGCGTCCGGAGCGGTCGGCACCTTCTCGATCTCCCGCATCGCCCCAGGACACGCGAACTCACTCGCATTCGACCTGATGGCGTCGAGGGGCTCGCTGAGCTGGGACATGGACCGGCCCGCGGAGTTCTCGGTCCTCAGTGACCTCGCGGACGACGGCTTCGACGGGCCACGGACCGTGCTCGTGGGGCCGGCTCACCCCTACGTACGCGGCGGCCTGCCGATGGACTTCCCGGGCGTGTCCTACGGGGTCGGTGACCTGTTCGGCTACCAGGCTCGGGCACTGCTCGAGCAGGTCGCCGGCATCGACGGTTTGCCGCGCTGTGCGCCCTTCGCCGACGGCGTTCGAGACCTGACCGTCATCGACGCGGTGCGGCGCTCCGCCGTCACCGGCGGCGCCGCCGTCGACGTCCCGGCCTGACCAGCATCCTCACTTCGTCGAAAGGAACTTCGCCATGCACCTCGGCGCCTACACCGCCTGCCTGCACCACCTGCCGTTGCCCGAGGCGCTCGCCACGCTGCGCGAGCTCGCCCTCACGAGCGCCGAGATCAACTCCGGCGGCTTCATCGGGACGCCGCACCTGCCCGTCGGGGAGCTTCGGGCCAGCGAGGAGGCACGGCAGGACTACCTCGGCACCTTCGCCGATGCGGGCATCACCCTCACCGCTCTGAACTGCAACGGCAACCCGCTGCATGCTGACCCGGAGGTGCGTTCCAAGCACAGCCAGGACGTGCTCGACTCGATCGAGCTCGCCGCGCTGCTCGGCGTGAAGCGTGTCGTCACGATGTCCGGCCTGCCGGGTGTGGATGCGCACGCCTCCTTGCCCAGCTGGACGGTATTGCCGTGGGAGAGCTCCTCGCTCGATGCGCGTGACTACCAGTGGAACGAGGTCGCGATTCCCTGGTGGAAGCAGGTCCAGGCCCGCGCGGCCGACGCCGACGTCAAGGTGGCGATCGAGATGCACCCGCACAACCTGGTCTACAACCCCGGCACCCTCGAGCGGCTGGTCACCGAAGTCGACGCCACCCACATCGGCGCCGAGATGGACCCGAGCCACCTGTTCTGGCAGGGCATCGACCCGGTCCTCGCCGTGCGCTCTCTCGGCGAGCTCGTCGTCAACGCGGCCGCCAAGGACACCCGCATCAACGAGGCAGCGAAGGTCAACGGGGTCCTCGACGACCGGTTCACCCGGGTCGCACCGGACGATCCCGCCTACCTCCCTCTCGGCGGCCGCTACTCGCTGAGTCGCTGGCCGGAGCAGTCGTCGTGGGACTTTGTCGCCGTGGGACGCGGCCACGACACGGCATACTGGACCGAGTTCCTGCGTGCGCTGAAAGAGGTGGATCCTGACATGGCCGTCAACATCGAGCACGAGGACCAGGAGCTCGACCAGATGGAGGGCCTGCGCACGGCCGCGAGGACGCTGCTCGACGCCGAGACCGCCCTGTGACCGACGGCTCCTCGGGTGGTCGGCCAGCACCGGCGGAATCGCTGCGGATCGGGATCCTCGGTGCCGCCCGGATCGCCGAGTTGTCCATCGTCAAGCCGGCGGCTGCCACCGGGCACCGGTTGTATGCCGTCGCCGCACGTGACGAGAGCCGGGCGAAGGAGTTTGCCGACCGGCACGGGGTGGAGCGCGTCCACGCCTGCTACGCGGACGTGCTCGCTGACCCCGAGGTCGAGGCGGTCTACAACCCGCTGGCAAACGGGTTGCACGGGCCGTGGAACCAGCGCTCCCTGGACGCCGGCAAGCACGTGCTCAGCGAGAAGCCCTCCGCCGCCAACGCGGCCGAGGCGCGGCTCGTGCGGACCGCCGCGCAGCGAGCGGGCACGGTCTTCATGGAGGCCTTCCACTACCCCTACCACCCGCTCTTCGAGCGGGTCTGCGAGCTGATCGACGCTGGCGCCGTCGGCGAGCTGCGCCACCTCGAGGCGGTATTGCGGATGCCCGCCCCCGACAAGGCCGACCCGCGCTGGCGGCTCGACCTGGCCGGCGGATCCACCATGGACCTCGGCTGCTACAGCCTGTCCTGCCTGCACCTGCTCGGGCAGAGGTATGCCGGTGGGTCACCTCGTGTCCTGTCGGGTCGAGCCCGGGAACGGCCCGGCCTGGACGGGGTGGACGAGTGTCTCTTTGCGGACCTCGAGTTCCCTTCCGGGGTGACGGGTGTCGCCGGCAGCGACATGGCAGCGAGCGAGTGGGACTTCCACCTGACCGTCACCGGAAGCACCGGGGAGATCCACGTCCCCGACTTCCCGCGCCCGCACCTCGACGACTCGCTCGTCCTGCGCGCTGCCGACGGTGAGCGCGTCGAGCACCTGGGCCGGCGATCCAGCTACACCTACCAGCTCGAGGCCTTCGCGGCCGCGGTGCGCACAGGGACACCGGTCATCACCGACGCCGAGTTTTCGGTGCGGTCCATGGAGCTCGTCGATGCGGCCTACGCCGCGGCCGGCCTGCCCCCACGTCGACCGACCCCGGTGTGACACCCTCCGGGCGGACCTCCGTGGCAATACCGTCGCCCACACCGACCGAGACGTCACGAACATTCACCACGGCGCTGGTCGCACGAGGCACGAGACCGAGCAGGAGAGAGGAACCGAGATGGGACTGCTGGACGAGAAGGTCGTGCTCGTCGTGGGCGGCACAACCGGCGTAGGTGCCGGGGTGGCTCGCGCGGCTGCGCGCGAGGGTGCCATCGTCGTCGTGAGCGGCCGCCGCGTGGAGCCCGGCGAGGCGCTCGTCGGTGAGCTCCAAGCCGCCGGCGCCGAGGCGGCATACGTGCAGGGCGACGTGGGTGACCCTGCGAGTGCCCGCGCCATGGTGCAGCAGGTGATCGAGCGCTTCGGACGCACCGACTGTCTGGTCAACTCCGCCGGCCTGACCTCGCGGGGGACGTTGCTGGACACCACGCCCGAGCTGTTCGACCAGCACGTGGCGGTCAACCTGCGCGGCCCGTTCTTCACCATGCAGGCTGCCGTGGCCGACATGGTGCGCCGCGGCGCGCCGGGCACCATCGTCAACGTCATCTCGTCCTCGGAGCTGGGTGGCCAGCCGTACCTCGCGCCCTACGTCGCTGCCAAGGCCGGGCTGGCGGGGCTGACCCGCAACGTGGCCCACGCGCACCGGTGGGACCGGATCCGCATCAACGGCCTGGACATCGGGTGGACCGAGACCGAGGGTGAGGACGCGACCCAACGTCAGTTCCACGGCGCCGGGGACGACTGGGTCGAACGGGCGAACAACTCGCTCCCGATGGGCAAACTCGGTCAGGTCGACGAGATCGCCGACTTCGTGGTCTTCCTGCTCTCCGCGCGAAGCGGGGTCGTGACCGGATCGGTGATCGACTGGGACCAGAACGTCGCCGGCTGCCACGACTGACACGCTTGGTCGGTGGGCTGTCGCGTCAGGGACCCACCACCCTCCAAGGGCTCGGTGCCGAGTGGTCAGCCAGGGGACTCGAAGGTGGGTGGCGTCGACCAGCGCGAGAGATAGTCGGTCATGGTCTCGCGCATGAAGACACTCGACTCCCTGGCCCGGTCCTCCCAGGCGAACACGCTCGAGCTCATCACCCCGTCGAAGCCGACCTTCTCCAAGGTGGAGAAGAACTCGTTGAAGTCGACCTCGCCCTGGCCGATGTCGAGGTGCTGGTGCACGGTGACCTTGGCCCCCGGAGGGTTGACGATGTAGCGCTGCCCGGAGCTCGCGGTGTGCGAGAAGCTGTCGGCGACGTGCACCATGGTCAACAGGTCTCCGGCACGCTCCATGATGCCTGCGCAGTCGTCGCCCTGGTGGAAGGTGTGCGGGGCGCAGTACAGGAAGGACACGAGGGGGCTGTTGATGCCCCGGACCAGGTCCACGGCCCGTATGCCGTCCTCCTCCCAGTCATAGGGGTGCGGCTCCAGCGCCAGCCGGATTCCCTCCTGCTCGAAGACCGGCAGCAGCTCCTCCATCGACCGCCAGAACTGCCCCTCGCAGCGCACCACGTCCTGGTTGCTGCCGTTGAACTCGCTGTTCATCGTGTCGACCCCGAGGTCGCTGGTGATCTGGATCGCGCGCTTCCAGTAGCGCACTGCTGCCTGGCGATCGTCCTCGTCGGGGCCGCTCCACCGGTAGAGCGGCAGCACCGAGGAGATGCCGACTCCCGCTGCCCGCAGCGCCGTCCGGAACTTCTCCACCGTGCCGTCATCCACCCGCGGGTGGTTGTAGAAAGGGGTGAAGTCCTCGCGGGGGGACAGCTCGATCCACTCGTAGCCGAGGCCGGCGACGACGCCCGGCAGCTCGAGCAGGGGGACGTCGCGCAGCATGTAGGGGTCGAGGGCGAGCTTCACGGGGCCACCGGCCGTTGCGGCAGCTCCACGGTCACGGGCTGGCCCTTGGCGAGCGACTCCATTCCGGCGGTGCAGACCACGGTCGCGGCGTAGCCGTCCCAGGACGTCGGGCCCACGACCTCGCCCCGACGTGAGGCGTCCACCCAGGCCTGGACCTCGAGGTCGTAGGCGCGCTCGAAGCGGACCCGGAAGTCGGCCGGAATGCTGCCGCCCCAGCTGCCCCCGCCTTCACCGTTGCCTGTGCTGTAGAGGCCACTCCAGTTGGCACCGGCGATGACCGAGCCGCGCTCGCCCACCGCCTCGCAGCGCACCTCGTAGCCGACCTGGTTCTTGACGAACAGCTCGGAGGTGACGATCGCTCCACCCGCCATGGTGAAGAGCGCCACCTGCGGGTCGACGACGCCCTCGGGCTGCGCACCCGTGGGCGTCGGTGAGAGGACAGTGATCTCGGCGATCTCCTCATCGAAGAGAAACCGGGCGACATCCACCTCGTGCACCATCGAGTCCCGCACGATCATCTCCGAGCGGAAGCCCTGGGGCACGTCCTTGTTGCGGTGAGTGTTGTGCACGAGCAGCAGCCGTCCGATCGCGCCGGAGTCGACGGCCCGCTTCAGCTGCACGTATTCCGGGTCGAACCTGCGCATGAACCCCACCTGCACCAGGGGTCGCCCGCCCCTGGCCTCTGCCTCGACCAGGCGCAGAGACGAGTCCGAGTCCATGGTCAATGGCTTCTCGCACAGGACCGGCTTGCCGTGGTCGAGGCAGGCGAGCACCTGCTCCTCGTGGACGAACCCCGGGGACGCGATGATCACCGCGTCGACCTGGTCGTCGGCGACCAGCGCCAGCGGGTCGGCGATCGCCCGCACACCATCGAACCGCCCGGCCAGGTCGGCCGCCCGATCCTCGTCCGGATCCGACACCGCCACAAGGCTGGCACCGGCGATCCGGCGCTCGATCCGTTCGGCATGGTCGGCGCCCATCATCCCGACGCCGACCACCCCGACGCGCAGGGCTTGCACCGCCATCTAGCTCTCCTTCGCAGGATTGACATCAGCTGGCTCATCGGAGGCCTGCTCCTCGGCATCGGGTGCGCGCACCTTGCCGTGACCCACCTTGCTCGGCGTGACGATCCTGCCCGGATCAGCGCCGCGCAGCTCGTGACTGAGCTCCGCCAGCTCCTGGCCACCGGCCATCTCAGCGGTGAGCTGGTCGAGACTGAGCTCGTCCCGAGGGGCGTCGAGCGCGACACGGCCCAGCTTGAGGATGATGAAGTGGTTGCCCACGAGATAGGCGTGGTGTGGGTTGTGGGTGATGAAGATGACCCCCAGACCGGCGTCTCGGGCCTTGACGATGTACTTCAGCACCACTCCCGACTGCTTGACTCCCAGTGCAGCGGTCGGCTCGTCGAGGATGATGACGCGGGCGCCGAAGTAGATGGCACGGGCGATCGCCACGCACTGGCGCTGCCCGCCGGAGAGTCCGGCGACCGGCCGGTCCAGGTCGGGGATCTCGATCCCCATCTTGGTCAGCTCCTCGTTGCAGATCCGCTTCATCTGCCCGATGTCCAGGCTGATGCCCTTGCGGATCTCGTTGCCGAGGAAGAAGTTGCGCCACACCGACATCAACGGCGCCAGGGCGAGGTCCTGGTAGACCGTGGCGATGCCGGTGTTCTGCGCGACCCGGGGCGAGCCGAAGCGGCGCGCGATCCCGTTGACCTTCATCACGCCGTCGGTGTAGTCGTGCAGACCCGAGACGATCTTGATCAGGGTGGACTTGCCCGCCCCGTTGTCGCCGAGGACGCACGTCACCTCCCCCTGACGCACGCGCATGTTGATGTCGCGCAGGGCCCGGACGTTGCCGTAGCTCTTGCCGACGTCCTCCATTTCGAGGATCGGCGTGCCGTCGTCAGAGGAGGAGGGCTCCTGCCGGTTCTCCGTGAGAGTGCTCATCGTTGATCAGCCTTCTTCTTGACATAGACGTTGGCGACGCAGGCGAACAACAACATCGCGCCCAGGAACGTCTTGAACCAGTCGGGGTTCCACCCGGCATACGAGATGCCGAGTTGGGTCATGCCGAAGATCAGCGCACCGAGCGAGGCACCGACCACGGAGCCGTAGCCTCCGGAGAGCAGGCAGCCGCCGATGACGGCGGCGATGATGTAGATGAACTCGTTGCCGATGCCCGCTCCCGACTGCACGTTGTTGTAGTTGAACAGCATGTGCATCCCAGTCAGCCAGGCCCCGAATCCGACGCCCATGAACAGGAGGACCTTCGTGCGGGTGACCGGGACGCCGACGGCGCGCGCGGCAGCGGCATCGCCGCCAGCCGCGAAGATCCAGTTGCCTGCGCGGGTCCGCAGCAACAGGTAGCCACCGACGATGGTGAACAGCACCCAGTACAAGACGGTGATGCTCAGGTCCACCGGGCCGATCTTCAGGCTGGAGGCGAACACCGCCTTGGCGCTGTTCCATCCCTGCATGTCGCTGATCGTGTTGGACGAGACGCCACCGGTGACAAGCCTGGTGACGGCCAGGTTGACGCCTTGGAGCACGAAGAACGTGCCCAGGGTGACCAGGAAGCTGGGCAACCCGGTCGCGTGCAGCAGCCAGCCGTTGAAGGCACCGATGGCGAGCGAGATCAGCAGTGCGAGGAAGACCCCGAGCCACACGTTGAGCCCGAAGTTCCAGCTCAACAGCGCCGCCGCGAGACCAGACGTCGTGACGGCGACGCCCGCGGAGAGGTCGAACTCGCCACCGATCATGAGCAGTGCAACCGGCACAGCCATCAGGCCGATGGTCGAGCTGCCGTAGAGGATCGTCCCGATGTTGTCGACGCTCCGGAAGGCCGGTGCAGCCGCGAGGAAGATGACGGCGATGATGATGACCCCGAGCAAGGCGCCGATCTCCGGACGCGACAGCAGGGTCGCCGTGACGGACCGGTGCGTGACCCGGTCGTCAGTGGATGGCGGTGCGACGACGGCCATGACCACTCACCGGGTACCCTTCTCGGCGTACTTGGCGACCTTGGCGATGTTGCTCTTGTCGATGAACGAGGGACCAGTCAGCACCGCCTGCCCACCGCCGATGGTGTTGCCGTTGGTGTTGTACAGCCACAGGGCGTCGACGGCCAAGTACCCCTGCAGGTAGGGCTGCTGGTCGACCGCCCACTGAACGTCGCCGCTCTGGATCGCACCGACGAGTTCCTTGTTGGTGTCGAACGTGGCCACCTTGGCCTTGCTGCTGCCTTGGCTCAGCGCCTTGACCGCGTCGAGCGCGATCGGGGCCCCGAGCGTCATGACCGTGTCGATGGACTTGTCTTGGGTCAGCCGAGCGTTCAGGGTGCTCGTCACCGCGCTGTTGTCCGCCCCGTTGACGTAGACCCGCTTGACCTTGCCAGAGCCGGCCAGTCCCGCGATGACGCCGTCGCAGCGATCCTCGAGCTGCTGCTGCCCCTGATCCTGGATCACACAGAGCACGTTCTTGGCGCCCTCCTTCTTCAGCCGTTCTCCGGCCGCACGGCCGGAGACCTTCTCGTTCTGGCCGAAGTAGCCCAGCGCACCGAGGCTGAACGCATCGTCCCCACCGGCGTTGAACATGGTGACGGGGATGCCGGCGTTGACGGCCTTCTTGATCGTGGGCCCGATGGCGCCGGTATTCGGGTCGGTGACCGCGATCCCGTCGACCTTCTTGTCGATTGCCGCCTGGATCAGCTGAGCCTGCTTGGACGCGTCGTTGCTGTTGGAGTACTGCAGGTCGACGTTGTCCTTCTGGGCGGCGGCTTCTCCACCCTTGCGGATGATGTCCCAGAAGGTGTCGCCGGGCTGCTGGTGGGTGATCATCGCGATGGTCATCCGTGGGGTGTTCGCCTTGCCAGCGGCAGCTCCGGTGTCTCCGGTGGCCTGTGGCTTGCCTCCGGAAGAGCTGCACGCAGCCAGGCTGAGCGCAACCGTGACGCCCAGTGCGGCCGCAGCCGCGCGGTTGGAGCGGATCATGGTGTCCTGCCTTTCGATACAGGCACCGCCGTGAGCGGCGATGTCACTGGAGGGGATGGGTTGAGTTGCGTCATCGGAGTGGCCCACAAGCCTGGAGCGTCTTGAGTGTTCGGGTCGCGATCGGGAGGGGCTGGTCAGGCTCGCAGGGATACATGTCCTGCTCGACGATGGCGACGACCTCACGGTCGAGATCGGCCACCGCCTCGAGGACGGCCCCCAGGTCGGGTATGCCGCGCGGGGGCTCGCACATCGCACCGAGGCGCACTGCCTCACCGAAGCCGATGCCGTCGGCGTGCACGCGCTCCACCACGGCCGGGTCGATCTGCTTGAGGTGCACGTAGCCGATCCGGTCGGGGTGGCTACGGATGAGCTCCAGGTTGTCCCCGCCGCAGTAGGACACGTGGCCGGTGTCGAGGCAGAGGCTCACCAGGTCGGGGTCGGTCTCGGCGAGGAACCGCTCGATGTGAGGTTGGGTGTCGACGTGGCTGTCGGCGTGCGGGTGGAACTGGATCTGCAGCCCGAACTCGTCCCGGATGGCGCCTGCCAGCCGATTCATCTGCTGCGCGTATGACGCCCACTCGCGATCGCTGAGCGTCGCCTCCTCGATCACGTCACCGGTGGCCGGGTCGCGCCAGAAGTCGGGGATGACCACGAGGTGCTCGGCGCCCATCGCCGCGGTGAGCCGAGCGGCGGCCGCGACGGCTGCCCAGGTCGAGTGCCAAGACTCGGTCCGGTGCAGGTGCTCGAAGATCGTGCCGGCGGTCATGGTCAACCCGCGTCGTCCGAGCTCGTCGCGCAGTCGCTCGGGCTCGGTGGGCAGGTAGCCATAGGGCCCGAGCTCGATCCGCATGTAGCCGGCCTCGACGGCCTCGTCGAGGAAACGCTGCCACGGCGTCTGCAACGGGTCGTCCGCATACCAGACGCCCCAGCTGTCCGGGGCGGTGCCGATGAAGGCCGGTGTCGTCATCTCAGACTCCCCCTCCGGGGTCCTTGCTGTCCGTGGGCCGCAGGTAGCCACGCTGACTGGCCTTGTGCTCGGCATATTCGACATAGGCGTCCCGGGTGGAGTCGAGCTCGGACACCTGGCTGACGGGCACGTCCCACCAGGCCTTCGAATCAGGAGCGTAGACCAGCGGATCGGTCTCGACGTGGATGACGACCGGCCCGCCGTCCGGCGGCGCCGCCTTGGCCTCGGCGACGGCATCCTCCAGCTCCTTGCGGGAGTGCACCTCGATGACGTGGGCGCCGAGGCTGCGGGCGTTGGCGGCCAGGTCGACCGGCAGGTGGTCCCCGTCGAGCCGCCCGTCATCGGTGCGGAAGCGGTACTGCGTCCCGAACCGCTGCGACCCCAACGACTCCGACAGGGAACCGATCGAGTGGAAGCCGTGGTTCTGGACCAGGACCACGATGACCTTGACCCGCTCCTGCACGGCGGTCACGAGCTCGGTGGGCATCATCAGGTAGCCACCGTCGCCGACCATGGCGAAGACGTCGCGCGACTCGTCGGACAGTCGGATCCCCAGCGCGGCCGGGACCTCGTATCCCATGCAGGAGTATCCGTATTCGACGTGGTAACCCTTGCGGTCCCGCACCCGCCACAGCTTGTGCAGGTCGCCGGGCATCGAACCGGCCGCACACAAGACGACGTCGCGAGGATCGCTGTGCTCGTTGATGACACCGATGACCTCGCCCTGGGTCAGCAGGCCGGGCGCGAGCGCGTCGGTGACCTCATCGGACGGGTGGTAGGCCCGCTCCACCTGCTCGTCCCACTCCTGCCAGAGCGACGCCTGCTCCTGCCGGTATGCCGGGTCGACGACGTATCCGTCCAGGGCTGCGGTGAGTTCCGTGAGGGCTTCGCGCGCGTCGCCGACGACGGTGAGGCCAGCGTGCTTGGCCGCGTCGAAGTCCGCGATGTTGAGGTTGACGAAGCGGACTCCCTCGTCCTGGAAGACCGTTCGCGACGCGGTCGTGAAATCGGCGTAGCGGGTCCCCACCCCGATTACCACGTCGGCGCGGGCGGCGATCGCGTTGGCAGCGGTGGTGCCGGTCGAACCGACCGCTCCCAGCTGCTGAGGGTGGCCGTGGGGGAGCGATCCCTTGCCTGCCTGGCTCTCACCGACCGGGATCCCGGTCGCGTCCACCAACTGCGCCAGGGCCGCCTCGGCCCGTGAGTAGTGGACTCCGCCACCGGCCACGATCATCGGGCGCCGGGCGGTGCGGACGATCTCCGCCGCCTCGTCGATGCGGGCCCGTTCCGCAGGCGGCCGTGCGACGTGCCAGGTGCGCTCGGTGAACAGCTCGACGGGCCAGTCATGCGCCTCGGCCTGCACATCCTGGGGCAGAGCGAGGGTGACCGCGCCGGACTCGACAGGATCCGTGAGCACCCGCATGGCCGACAAGAGCGCCGACGGGAGCTGCTCCGGCCGGACGACCCGGTCGAAGTGGCGCGAGAGCGGACGGAACGCGTCGTTGACGGTGACGTCCCCGCCATACGTCGTCTCCAGCTCCTGCAGCACCGGCGCCGAGACGCGCGTGGCGAAGGTGTCGGACGGGAGCAGCAGCACGGGGATCCGGTTGACCGTGGCAAGCGCCGCACCGGTCAGCATGTTGGTGGAGCCCGGGCCGATGGAGGCCGTGCAGGCCCAGGTCTGCAACCGGTCCTTCTGTCGCGCGTAGGCGACCGCGCTGTGCACCATCGCCTGCTCGTTGCGGGCGAGGACGTAGGGCAGCTCGGGGTGCCCGCCGGCCGCGAGCTCCTGCTGCAGGAGCGCCTGCCCGATCCCCGCGACGTTGCCGTGGCCGAAGATGCCGAAGGCACCGGCGAAGAGACGCTGGCGTTCCCCGTCGCGTTCGGACCACTGGGCCGCGAGGAAGCGCACCGTGGCCTGGGCGACGGTGAGCCGCACGGTGCCGGGGCCGGTCATCGAGTCCCCCCGAACGGCAGTCTCGGGTCGACCTGTTGGGACGTCCAGGTGTCACGGACCCAGCCGTGCGCGGGGTCGTCGCAGATCAGCCACGCGCGCTCGGCGCCGGGGCCGGCCATCACGTTGAGGTAGTAGAGGTCGTAGCCCGGCGGTGCCATCGAGGGCCCGTGCCAGCCGTGCGGGACGAGCACGACGTCGCCGCTGCGCACCTCAGCCAGCACGTCGATCGGCCGGTCGGCGGTCCCGTAGACCCGGTGGTAGGCAACCGCACGCGGTGCTCTGCCCTCCGTGGTCCCGGCGCTGTGGTCACCACCATTTCCACCGGGCCGGCCCGCATGGTCACTCGGGCCACCGCGCTGGGTCTGCAGCTCGAAGTAGTAGATCTCCTCGAGTGCGGTCTCCTCGCCGGGCCGCTCCTCGTCGTGCTTGTGCGGCGGGTAGGACGACCAGTTGCCTGCCGGCGTGATCACCTCGCAGGCGATGATCGAGTCCGCGTCGAGCACGGCAGGCACACCGAAGTTGCGCACCTCCCGCGAGGCGACTCCTGCACCTCGCAGCTCTATCGGGACATCGGCAACAGGCAGGTGCCGCGGGGGCTTCGGCGCAGAACCTGGCGTGACCTGGGCGAGCGCCAGAGCGACGCGAGCCCGACCACCGCCGGCTGCGGCCAGCTCGAGCCGCGAGTCACGACCGACGTAGGCCACGTCGGTGGCTCCGGCGAAGACGCTCTCACGGCCTGCGAGCACGATCTCGTGCCCCCCGGCAGCATCGTCGACCCGCACTGCCACCGACCCGGACAGCGGCACCACGATCACTTCCCGCTCTCCCGTGTCGAGCGCCCGCGAGTCGTCTCCGCTCAGCGTGGCGACCTGCAGACCGGTGTGTTGCCAGCCCTCGCGGGCATCGGTGACCTCGACCTCCCAGCCGACGGACCCGCTGGTCCCGGCCGGCAGCACCCATGAGGCGTTGTCGCGGGCGGCGGCACTCACGGCCGTGCTCCCGTGTGCACCAGCTTGGTCGCGATGTCGACCGCCGCCCCGACGTCACCGCCGGGCGGGTAGAGCAGCGCCCGTCCCACGACCAGTCCGCGCGCTGCCGGGAGCGACAGCGCCCTCGCCCAGGCGGCGTAGGTGTCCGCGGGGTCGCCGGCGGGGTCGCCACCCAGCAACAGCGTGGGCAGCGTCGTGGCGTCGAGGACCCGCTCGAGCTCGTCGACGACCGGCAGCTTCAGCCAGGTGTGGGCACTGGTGGCCCCGAGGCCGCTCGCGATGTGGACCGACTTGATGGTGTTGTCGGGGTCGAGCAGGTTGGTCACGCGCTCGTCGGTGCGCACCGAGAGGAACGGCTCGATCATCGCCATCAGCCCACGCGCCGCAAGGGCGTTGACGGCGTGCGCCGTGGCCTCGAGCGTCGAGACGGTGCCGGGATCGTCGAGGCAGATGCGGGTGAGCGTCTTGCCTCCGTCCAGACCGGCCGCCTCGATCGCCTCGGCGGTGTATGCCGTGAAGCGGTCGTCCAACTCGAACGAGGCACCCTGCAGCCCACCGCGATTCATCGACCCGATCACGACCTTGCCCTCCAGCGCACCCATCAGGAGCAGGTCGTCCAGGACGTCCGGCGTGCCGAGGACGCCGTCCACGCCCGGACGACCCAGTGCGGTGGCCAACCGGTCGAGCAGGTCGGTGCGGCTGCCCATGGCCAACGCGTTGCCGCGCACACCGAGGGAGCCGCGGGCCGGGTGGTCGGCGGCCACCAGCAGCAGTTGGCCGTCGTCACCGACGAGTGGTCGCCGCCTGCGGCCTGCCCAGGCCTCGGTGATGCGGTGGGGCTCACGGGCGCGCACCTCGGTGATCTTCGCGGCATCCATCATGAGCCCTCTCCCCTCCGCTGCAGTCCGTGTCCGGCGAGGACCTGCGAGACCTCGGCGAGGTCGGGCATCGCCGTGGAGCACTCGAGCCGGGAGGCGACGATCGCGCCGGCGACGTTGGCGAACTCCAGGGTCCGGCGCAGTTCCCAGCCGGACAGGAGCCCGTGCACGAGCGCTCCCCCGAACGCGTCACCTGCTCCCAGGCCGTTCACCACGTCGACGGGAAACGGTGGCACCTCGACCCGCTCGTCGCGCGTCTTCGCGAGGACACCCTTCGGGCCCTGCTTGACGATGGCCAGGTGAACTCCTCGGTCCAGCAACGCGTCGGCCGCACGCTCGGGCTCCGTCTCGCCGACCGCGACCTCGCACTCCTCGCTGTTGCCGACCGCGACGGTGATGTGTTCGAGGGCCTTGGACACCTGGGCGCTGGCCTCGTCCGGGTGGGGCCAGAACATCGGCCGGTAGTCGAGGTCCAGCACCGTGTGCTCCCGTCGCCCGCGCGCCTCCCAGGCTGCGAAGTGGGCGGATCGGCTCGGTTCCTGGGACAGGCCGGTGACGGTGGCCCAGAAGATGGAAGCGGCGCGAATCGCTTCCAGCGGAAGGGTTTCCGGCTCGATCATCAGGTCGGGTGCGATCGGGTAGCGGTAGAAGTAGAGGGGGAAGTTGTCGGGCGGGAAGATCTCGCAGAACGTCACCGGTGTCGGGGGTCCGTCCGCGCCGATGCTGGTGATGTATGCCGGGTCGACGCCGAGGCGCGCGGCCTCCTGGCGCACGTATCGGCCGAAGGGATCGGGTGCGACGCGGGTGATGAGCGCGACGTCCCGGCCGTAGCGGGCGGCGCCGACCGCCACGTTGGTCGCGCTGCCCCCGAGGAACTTGCGGAAGGTTCGCACGTCCTCGAGGCCCACCCCGTGGTCGACGGGGTAGATGTCGACGCCGGTGCGGCCCATCGTGATCAGGTCGTGAGCCATCAGCCGGTCGCCGCCTCAGCCAGCGCCTTGAGGTGCGCGATGGAGGCCCGGCTGTCCGCCATCGGATCAGGCGACCTAGGCAACCCGGACGACCCGGATGACCCAGCGGGGTCTTCGAGCAGCACGGTGTCCTGCTCGAGGACGTACCACCCGGCATACCCGCTCTTCTCCAGGGAGGTGACGATGGCGCCAACGTCGATGTCCCCCTTGCCGAGCGGGACGTACATGCCACCGGCCACCGCGTCGGTGTAGCT
Organism: Segeticoccus rhizosphaerae; assembly: GCF_005222685.1. Classification (NCBI taxonomy): domain Bacteria; kingdom Bacillati; phylum Actinomycetota; class Actinomycetes; order Micrococcales; family Intrasporangiaceae; genus Segeticoccus; species Segeticoccus rhizosphaerae. The sequence continues at coordinate 155,292 of NZ_SWMA01000001.1, read as the reverse complement.
GACCGAACCGTCCTGGACGCGCCGCGCCCAGGACAGCAGGACGTCCTTGAGGTGGACGTGGGGAATGCGGTCGGGATGGGAGGCTGCCAGAGCGACCGGGTCGCCACCGCCGATCAGCAGGTGGCCGGTGTCGAGGCAGATGCCGATCGACGAGCCGTCCAGCACCCGCTGTGTCTCGACGCCGCTCTCGACCATGGTGCCGACATGAGGGTGGAGCGCGGCGGTCAGGCCGTGGCGCGAGGCCAACTCGGCGATCCGGTCGAGGTTGCCGAGCAACCGGGACCATCCTGCGTCGTCGAGGACCGGCCTCGCGTCATAGCCGACAGCCCCGGTGGCAGCCGCGAGGACCAGTGTCCCCGCGTGCGCGGCGACCAGCCCGTCGACCGCGGCCTGCACCTGGGGCAACGGGTCGTGGTCCGCCTCGTGCAGCACCACCGGCACGAACTGCCCCACCGCCGCGAGACCGTAGCGTTCCAGCGTCGCCGCCTTGTCGGCGGGTGCGTCGGGCAGGAACCCGTCAGGGCCGAACTCCGTTGCGGTGATGCCGATCTCACCCATCTGAGTGAGGACGGCGTCGAGCCCGAGCTGGTAACCCCAGCCGGGCACCTCACAGACGCCCCAGGAGATCGGGGCGGCGGCGATGCGCTCGGTGAGAGGTGTGTTCACGGTGCGTTCTTGATCTCGGTGAGGGCAACGGGGCGGCGTTCGGCCCGGGACAGCTCGCAGGCCTCCGCTGTGCGGAAGGCCTGCAATGCGTCGGCGACCGTGCACGGGCTGGGCACAGCCCCTGCGGCCAGCCGGATGAACTCGGTGAGCTCGGCGCGGTAGGCCGGGAGGAATCGCTCCATGAACGACCACTTCTGGGGTCCGCGCGGGAAGTCGACACCTGGCTCTGCGGAGCGCAGGGCGAGCGAGTCGTCGAGGCCGACTCCGATGGCACCCTTCTCGCCCAGGACCTCCAGGCGCACGTCGTGCCCCGCGCCGTTGTAGCGGGTCGAGGACACCAGCACCATGGTGTCGTCCTCGAGGGTCAGCACGGCGGCCCCGGTGTCCACGTCGCCGGCCTCGGCGAAATAGGCCTCGCCCTTGTTGCCACCGGTGGCATACACAGACTTGACCTCGACGCCCAGGACAAAGCGCAGGATGTCGAAGTCGTGGATGTTGCAGTCGCGGAAGATCCCACCGCTGGTGGGGATGTAGCCGGCGTGCGGTGGTGACTGGTCGTGCGTGTTGGCCCGGACCGTGTGGATGAAGCCGAGCTCGCCCGACCGGACGGCCTCCCGAGCCCGCAGGTAGCCGACGTCGAACCGCCGCTGGAAACCCACGTGCACCGGCACGTCGCTGGTCGCCACGAGGTCAGCCAACTCGATCGTCTCCGCGAGGGTGGCGGCCACCGGCTTCTCGCAGAACGTCGGCACGCCTGCCGCGACGCCCTGCCGAAGCAACGGAGCGTGCCCCAGGGTGCCCGTGGTGATCACGAAGGCGTCGATCCCGGAGGCGAGCATGGTCTCGACATCCGGGGCCAGACCCAACCCCTGGGACTCGGCCACCCGCCGGGCTGCGGCGCCGTCGACGTCGGTCACCACCACCTCGTCCACGGCGTCGAGAGCGTGCAGCGTCTCCGCGTGGAAGGCGCCGATCCGCCCGGCTCCAGCCAACCCGACTCGCATGGTGCATTCTCCTGCTCTGCTGCGTCGCGTGGTCCCCATCACTCTGGCCGACCCCCATCCACCTGTCAATACTTTGTCCTAACATTCTGATGTCCCTATGACAGGACGGTTTGGCGTATTCTCTGGGTCATGTCGGCCCAGCTTCTTGCGGTGCAGATCGATCGGGCCTCGCCTGTGCCGCTCTACCACCAGCTCGCCGAACAGCTCAGCGCCGCAGTCGCCGACGGCACGCTCCAGCCGGGGGACCCGTTCGAGAACGAGGTCGCCCTCAGCGCCCGGCTCCAGCTGTCTCGGCCCACGGTGCGTCGGGCGATCCGCGAGCTCGTCGACCAGGGCCTCCTGGTCCGCCGCCGCGGGGTCGGGACGCACGTGGCGGGGCGCATGGTCCACCGCCGGCTGAAGCTCAGCAGCCTGTATGACGACCTGGCCCGAGAGGGGCGCGACCCTCGCACCACGATCCTCGAGCACGAGATCAGGGAGGACGAGCGGGCCGCGATCGCGCTCGACCTCCCTCCGGACACCCCCTTGCTGTCCATCGTGCGGCTCCGCTCGGCGGGTGACTCACCCCTGGCGATCCTGCACAACTGGCTGCCACCGGCCTACTCGGACCTCACCCGGGAGGACCTCGAGACGTCCGGGCTGTATGCCCTGCTGCGTGATCGCGGCGGTCGCCCCGTCGTCGCCCACCAGAGCGTGGGCGCCCGGATGCCCACGGCCACCGAGCGCCGGCACCTGAAGATCCGGGGCAGTCACCCGCTGCTGACCATGACGCGCAGTGCGTTCGACGCGGGCGGCAACGCGGTCGAGTTCGGCGACCACTGCTATCGCGCCCAGGACTACACCGTCGACCTCATGGTCGACGAGCGCTGAGGCGTCTGGAACCCCGCCGGCGACCCCATGCAGAGGCGAGACCACGCGCCTTGCCGCGCCTCCGCCATACCCTCTCCACCATTGAGGAGGGCCGGCCATGGCGCGCCACGGGGAGACGCCCTGGTACGACCTGGGCGTCTCCCCGGTGAGTCCTGCTGCTACTTGACGGACTCGTTGTACTGCTTGATGGCCGGCAGCAGCGCGTTGGCCGCGTCGGTCATCGACTTCTTCGCGTCGGCGCCGTTGATCGCCTTCTCCAGGCCGTCCTCGGACAGCTTGCGCGACTGGGGCATGACGCCGAGCAGGCAGCCCTGGGTGGCCTTGGACAGCTTGGTCTGCTCGAGCTGCTTGACGGCCACGTCGAACTGCGGGTACTGCTTGCGCCACTTGACGTCCATCGGCTCCTGCAGCGCCTTCTTCGACGCCGGGAAGTAGCCGGTGCCGGTGTGCCAGATCGCCTGGTTCTTGGGCTCCGCGAGGAACTTCACGAACTCCCAGGAGGCCTCCTTCTCGGCGTCGCTGTGGCCGACACCGTCGATCCACAGCGAGGCGCCGCCGATGATCGGGCCGCCGTCACCCGGCTTCAGCTTGGGGTAGAAGCCGACGCCCAGCTCGAAGTTGCCGGCCTTGGCGGCCTCGGTGAAGGAGCCGACCTGACCGGTGGACTCCAAGGTGATCGCGGTCTGGCCCGAGCTGAAGGCCTTCTGCGCCTGGGACGTGTCGCGGCCGGTGTTGGCGGCCAGCCCGTCCTTGACCATCTTCTGCCACCAGCTCACGATCTTGACCGTGTCTGGCGAGTCGAACATCACCTTGGTGGCCTTGCCGTCGCGGCCGTTGCCGTTGTCGCAGTAGAGCTGGTTGTCGGTGGCGATGAACTGCTCGAGCAGCCAGCCGTAGATGGCGGCACCGAAACCGTACGGCGCCGGGCCACCGTTCTTCTTCGACAGCTTCTCGGCGTCCTTGCGGATCTCCGCGAGGGTGGTCGGCGGCTTGTTGGGGTCGAGCCCGGCCTTCTTGAAGAGCGTCTTGTTGTAGTAGAGCACCGGCATCGAGGTGTTGAACGGCATCGAGTACAGCTTGCCGTCGATCGAGTAGTAGCCGGTGATGTTGGGCTGCAGGTCGCTGACGTCGAGCTTGTCGCGGTCGATGAACTGCTGCATCGGCACCGTCTGCTTGGCGTCGATCATGAACCGCGTGCCGATGTCGTAGATCTGCACCAGGTCGGGCGTCGACTTGGACTGGATCGACGCCTTGTACTTGGCGATGCCGTCGTCGTACTTGCCCACGTAGGTGGGCTCGACCTGGATCTTGCCCTTGTTCTGCTTGTTGAAGTCCTTGACCAGCTTGTTCAGGACCTCGGCGTTCGTGCCGTCCATCGAGTGCCAGAAGCTGACCTTCTGCACCTTGCCGGTCTCGAGCGCGCCGGTCTGCGGGGCGCTCACCTCGTCGCCTGAGCCGCCTCCGTCGCCGCCGCAGGCGCTGAGCAGCAACGACACGCTGGCCGCGCCGCTGATGAGGGCCACGCCGAGCCGGCGCCTCGTGCTGTGTGTCCGGATCACTGTTGTCTCCTTGGGGTTGGGCCGGTCGGCCTTCGGTGGTCGCTCACTTGACGGCGCCTGCGGTCAGGCCCCGCACGATGAACCGCTGGCCGAAGACGACCAGCAGCAGGGTCGGCAGGAGGGCCAGCACGACACCGGCGAGGACCATGCCTGGGTCCTGGGTGTCGGAGGACTGCAGCTGGCCGATGCCGATCTGGATGGTCTGGTGCTCCGAGCGGGTCGTGATCAGCAGCGGCCAGAAGTACTGGTTCCACGCGGACAGGGCGCAGTAGATCGACAGCGCGGCCAGCGTCGGCTTGGACAGCGGCGTGAGGATCGACCACAGGAACCGCAGGTGTCCCGCCCCGTCCACCCGGGCGGCGTCGCGCAACTCGGTCGGGAAGGCGAGGAACGACTGCCGCAGCAGGAAGGTCCCGAACCCGGAGGCGAGGAACGGCAGCGCCAGCCCGGCGATCGTGTCGGAGAGGCCGAGTCCGGTGACGAACAGGTAGTTGGGGATGATGATCGACTCGTAGGGGATCATCATCGTCGCGAGAAAGACCCCGAACCAGAAGTTGCGCGCGCGCAGGGGAAGGAAGACGAACGCGTATGCCGCGAGCACACTGGTCAGTACCTGACCGATGGTGATGGCAGCCGTCTGCATGATGCTGTTGAGGTACTGCCGGCCGAGCGGGACGATGTCGAGCGCGTTGCTGTAGTTCTGCGGGTGAATGCCGTGCTTCGGCCACAACGCCGGTGGGTAGGAGTTGGTGTCCTGGGTGTTCATGAAGCTGCCGATGATCCCGTAGTAGACGGGGAACAGCACGATCAGGAACAGCACGATGATGCCGACGTAGGTGAGGGGCCCCGCACCCCTGCCGACACCGCGGGAGTGACGGCGCCGACGCGCGGGCCGGTCGGTCCGTGGAGTCTGGGCGGCTGTGGTGGTCATCGGTAGAACACCCTCCGCTCGAGCACCCCGAACTGGATCGCGGTGATCACCAGCACCACCAGCAGCAGCACCATCGCCTGCGCCGACGCGTAGCCGAAGTTGGAGTTGTTGTAGGCGAAGGCCTGCTCGTAGATCGAGTAGACCAGGGTCGTCGTGTTGTTCTCCGGCCCGCCCTTGGTGAGGATGTAGATCTGCCCGAAGCTCTGCAGCGAGTGGATCGTCCCCGTGACGATGAGGAAGAACAGCTGCGGGGTGATCAGGGGGATGACGACCGACCGCTGCAGCCGCAGGCCGGTGGCGCCGTCGAGCCGGGCTGCTTCGAGGACGTCCTCGGGCATCGCCCCGAGTCCGGCGCTGAGGATCAGCAGGTTGTAGCCGAGCTGCATCCACACCGTTGCGAGGGAGACCGAGATGAGCGCCATGTCGGGGTCGGTCAACCATCCGAAGGGGCCGATCCCGACATACGACAACAGGCCGTTGATCACGCCGGAGGCGGGGTTGTAGAGCACGCCGAAGATGACCGACGCGGTCGCCACCGAGAAGGCGAACGGGAGCGCGAAGGCTGAGCGGAAGAACCGCAGTCCGCGGATCCTCTCCTGCAGCAGCAGCGCGATGGCGAGGGCGATCAGGATGCTGGGCAGGACGGTCAGCAGCGTGAATCCGGCGGTGACGCCGATGACCTTGGCGAACGCCGGGTCGGAGAACATGTGCCGGTAGTGCTCGAGGCCGACGAAGCCGCCGGGGCGCCCGATGATGTCGGTGCCCTGCATCGAGATGATGATCGACTTGACCAGCGGCCAGAACATGAAGACGCCGAAGACCGCGAGAGCCGGCAGCAGGTAGAGCATGGCCATCGCCGCGGCGCCGCGAGGGCGGCGCGACCTGCGGGGTGCTGCTGGCCTGGCTTCCTCGGTCAGCACGGTCGTCTGGGTCACGCGGGACGTGGTCCCTCGTCACGGCGGCAGCCTGCCGCACCACACATGACCCACATGTTTACGCATGATGCTGCATCAGGGTTCCGCTGTGAACCTGCGACACCCCGCAGCCGGAGAATTTTCACCATCGTTACGTGGGGGGTGTGGCCAGCAGACACCGAGGGCGCGACACCCGGCATACCGGGTGTCGCGCCCTTGCGTGATGGGTCGGCGCGTGACCGCCGTCATGCGACGGCCGGTGGTGCGTTTCCTCAGCCGGCGACGACCTCGAGGCCGACCTTGGCCTGCACCTCGGGGTGCACGCGGACCAGGACCTGGTGGGCTCCGGTGGTCTTGATCGGGTTGGGAACCTCGATCTTGCGGCGGTCGAGCTGTGGGCCGCCGGCGGCCTTGACCGCGGCCGCGATCTCGGCCGTCGTCACGGCGCCGAAGAGTCGACCGCTCGCGCCGGCCTTCGCCTCGACCGTCACCGTGCGGGCCTCGAGGTCGCCCTTGATCTGCTGGGCCTCCTCGAGGGTGGCGACGGCGCGGGTCTCGCGGGCCTTCTGGATCGCGGCGACCTGCTTCTCGCCACCCTTGGTCCACGGCGTGGCGAGGCTGCGGGGGACGAGGTAGTTGCGGGCGTAGCCGTCCTTGACCTCGACGACGTCACCGGCGGTGCCGAGACCCGACACCTCGTGAGTGAGGATCAGTTTCATCATGCATCCTTTAATGAGTCCGCGACGGGGTCCCCGCCAAGTATCGGAGCGAGGAACGAGCGGAGAACTTGGTGGGGTGATTACCGAGCCGAGGACGAGTAGGGCAGCAGCGCCATCTCGCGGGCGTTCTTGACCGCGGTGGCGATCAGCCGCTGCTCCTGGACGGACACGCCGGTCACCCGGCGAGCGCGGATCTTGCCGCGGTCGGAGATGAACTTGCGCAGCAGCGCGGTGTCCTTGTAGTCGATGTTCTCGACCTTCGCCGCCTTCAGCGGGTTGGCCTTCTTCTTGGGCTTGCGCACAACGGGCTTGGCCATCGTGGTGCTCTCCTTAGTGGGAAAGAGCCCGAGCGTGGTGCTCGGGATAGCGAGTTGAGTTGGTGTGGAGTTGACGAAGCCCCTAGAAGGGCGGCTCGTCATACGAGGGACCCGAGCCCCAGCCGCCCGGCTGGCCGCCCTGCTGACCACCTTGGGCCGGCGCACTCTGGCCGCCGCCGGAGGGGCCGGTGGCCCACGGGTCGCTGGACTGCTGGCCACCGGACTGCTGGCCACCGGACTGCTGGCCCTGCTGGCCGCCGAAGCCGCCGGACTGTTGCCCGCCGAAGCCGCCGCCACCACCGCGCTGGGTCTTGTTGACCTTGGCCGTGGCGTACTTGAGGGAGGGACCGACCTCGTCGGCCTCCATCTCGACCACGGTCCGCTGCTGGCCGTCCTTCTCGTAGGACCGCTGCTTCAGCCGCCCCGAGACGATGACGCGGGCGCCGCGCTGGAGCGACTCGGCGACGTTCTCGGCCGCGTCACGCCAGATGGAGCAGCGCATGAACAGCGTCTCGCCGTCCTTCCACTCGTTGCTCTGCCGGTCGAACATGCGCGGCGTCGAGGCAACGGTGAAGTTGGCCACGGCCGCGCCGGACGGGGTGAACCGCAGCTCGGGGTCGGCCGTGAGGTTGCCGATGATCGTGATGACGGTGTCGCCAGCCATATCGAGTCCCTACTTGAGTCAGGCGCCGAGGCGCAGGAGCTTGGTCCGCAGGACGGACTCGTTGAGCCCGAGCTGGCGGTCCAGTTCTTTGGCGGTGGCCGACTCGGCCGACATGTTGATGACGGCGTAGATGCCCTCGGACTTCTTCTTGATGTCGTACGCCAACCGGCGACGACCCCAGAGGTCCACGTTGTCCACGGTCCCGCCGTCCTTGGTGACGACGGAGAGGAACTTGTCGAGCGACGGCTGGATCGTGCGCTCCTCGAGATCGGGGTCGAGGATGATCATGAGCTCGTACTGACGCATGCGTTAACCCACCTCCTTTGGTCTTGGCGGTCACGGTCTCTCCGTGACAGGAGGGTTGCAGCGTCCCACCACGGCATACTGTGCCATCTGTCGGTGACAGCCCGTCCGGGCCGTCCACAGGCAGGCGGTCAGGGGTGCCGGGGCGAACCGGATGAGGATACCCGCCGGCCACCCGCCATACGAAATCCGACGCCTTCTCCGCTCCTGTCGTGGGGCGCGAGCTCGACCGGGGTGGGGGGCTCACCGGGACCGGCGAAGGGGTCGAAGCGCAGGATCGTCCCGCCGGGGTGCAGGCGTGCGTCGGACCGATACCACTCGCCGAGGCGGCTCCTGGCCGTGTTCAGGCCCGCCGTCCTCCCCTGGCTCCCCGCCGGGTCCCCGACTCCTTCGGCTGCGTCCGCGGCCACCAGCAGTGCCGCGACCTCGTCGGTCATGGCCAGCACCGCGTCCTCGATCGGCGCGTCCGGCCCGGACATCGCGCCCCAGACGTCCCAGAGCAGCAGCTCGTCGCCCTGCAGGTGGGCGAGCTCGCGCAGCACGTAGTCCTGCAGGAACCACGGTCCCTCCGGGACCACGCCCGGTCCGGCGCCGAACCTGGTCACGTCGAGGTCGCCGGACCGCCAGGCCAGCCACGCCTCGGCCGCGGTCATGAAGGGCGACTGCGGCCCCGTCGGCAGGTCCATCGGACCCGCCACCAGCCCGTCGGCCTCGGTCACCTCGGGGTCGAACCGCCGCCACCGGCCACCGGACGGGCCCTGCTCCCATGCCTCGACCACGAAGTGGTCATGCCAGTAGTCGTCCGCGAAGTAGCCCGCGAAGCCGATCCGTCCGCGCGCCGGGACCCCGTGCTGACGCAGCACGGCGCGCGGCATACGGGCCGGGATCGCTGTATGCCGTGTGCTCGGCCCACCGGGAGGGTGTCGCCCGGGTGGACGGGATGGTTCGAGGGGTCTTGGTCGCTTGCGGGTTTCCAGTCGTCGTCACGTCGGACAGCGTGGGCCCTGCCCCAGGGTCAAGGTCCAGCGTCGGGCTCGAAGGGCTGGACGATCTCGACGACCGGTCCGGCGCCCGGCCGGTCGTCCCACTCGACCGGGTAGACCTCGCGGGGCGGGCCGACCGCGGTGCCGCGCTCGGCCGTCCACCGTTCGACCGCATCGAAGGCGTGCAGGATGTGCGGGTAGCGGCACCCCGCCGCCGGGAGCGGGGTGAACGACTCGCGGTGCGACCGTTCCACCCGCAGCGCGACCTCCCGGCCGGGCGAGGCGAAGCCCCCGTAGGGGACACACACCTCGATCGGACCGTCGTCGTCCGGGGTGACCGCTCCGTGGTAGATCACCCACCACTCCACGCCCCGCGTCGCGCCACTGCCGTCGAGGTGCGACCGCAGATGATCTCGCAGCCGCCCCATGGTGGGGACCAGGTCCGCCTGGGTCACGTGCGCGGTGCTGGTGGCGACCAACCGGTCGGGGACCGACCGCGCGGTGACCTCGTGCTCCGGTGCGGCCTCCTCCAGCAAGGAGGACCGCAGGTAGTCCACGAGGCCGCGGCGCTCGGCGACGACCGATTCCTGCTCGCGCCACCACTCCATCAGTGCCGTCACGGCCTCGGCCGGGGCGGCTGGCCCGGTCGACGGCTCGGGCTCGGTCGACGGCTCGGGCTCGGCCGGGCCGAGCACGGCACCGATCCGGGCCAGCGGCATGCCGGCGCGCCGCAGCAGGCCGATCCGCCGCGCGCGCAGCACCTGCCCCGGCCGGTAGTGGCGGTAGCCGCTGGTGGGATCGACGTGAGCCGGGCGCAGCAGCCCCGACTCGGCATACAGGCGCAGGGCCTTCGGCGACAGTCCGGTGGCGCGCGCGAAGGAGCTGATCGTCATCGACGGGTGATCGCCCTCGCCCCCGGTCATCGTGACGCCTCGGGCGCTCGCTGGAAGCGACGGGGTGGGTATGCCGTGGGGCCGCGCCAGACCTGGTAGCCGAGCCAGGCGACGGCCACGATCCGGGCGACCAGGAAGATCGCGTAGTCCCGGCCGGGAAGGGCGCGGTTGGCGTCGAAGGCCTGCGCGGCATACAGCCAGGTCGCGAGGAACGCCGTCACCTCCACCGAGGCCCAGATCAGGTGGTCCCGCCAGCGCAACCCGCACAGCGCGATGAGGGGGAGCAGCCACAGCACCGACTGGAGGGTGACCGACTTGCCGGTCACGAGGACGATGGCGACCATCACGAAGGACACCTGCGCGACGGTGGGACGGCGTCCGGGGCCCATCGCGAAGGTCGCACCCACCGCGACGGCGGCGATCCAGCCCAGCACCGCGAGCATGGTAACGACGGTCACCGGCAGCTCCCGGCCGAAGAGCGTGGGGATCAGCCACGGGGAGCCGTAGCTGACCGCGCCGTCCCACCAGCTGACGTAGGCCGAGAAGACCGGGTCGGTGCGCCCTGAGCCGGGACTGGCGACGACCAGCGGTACGAGGACGACCAGGAGTGTGACGACCGCCGCCAGGGCCAGCCTGGCGAAGCGCTGCACGTGGCCGTCCCGCCAGGCCACGATGCCGATGGCCAGGATGATGACCAGCGGGTAGGTGCGGGCCAGCGCGGCGAGCGCCAGCGCCACCCCGGCCAGTGCCGGCGAACGCCTGCTCCAGGCCAGCAGACCCAACGAGGCCAGCAGCACGCCCAGCAGGTCGAGCGATACCAGCCCGGCGGTCACCAGGACGGGGCTCAGCGCGACGTGCGCGGCGCGCCACGGGGTTTCCGGCACGGTGGCTGCGGTGACCACGACCAGCAGGATGAGCAGGATGGTGACGGCGACGGCAGCGAGCGCAAAAAACCACTGCTGGTGGACGGAGCCGGTCCGCCCCGACGGCACGAGCAGGCCGATGAACCACGTGGCGAAGCCGGTGACGACCGGCTCACCCGGCGAGGCACCGCTGGATAGGTAGGGGGTCGCGTGCGAGCCGACCCCGGGGAGGCTGAGCGGCAGGTCGGAGTAGCACATGTGCCAGTACTGGTCGGGGTCCTTCCAGCCGTAGAGGAGGCAGTGCGCCTTCTCGGCGACCCCCAGGCTGATGAACACACTCGACAGCGCGGCGAGCACGGCCGCGGCCGGCTGCCAGGTCCGCGACACGCGCGCGAAGCTTCCCAGCGGACCGCCGACGAGCTCGGTGGCCGCGGCCACGACCCGGTCCTGCCGCGACGGGGCCAGACCCGGATCGGTCGAGGGCATGTGGGCAGACTACGGCGCTGGGACGAGCGCGTCGTCCGGCACCGCCTTCTCCTCGCCGGCGGGAGACGTGGTGCTCGGCTCGGGGGACAGCGGAGCCGGTGGCGGCTCGGTCCGCGTGTGGTCGCGGCTGCCCGCGTCCCCACCGCGGGCGGTGCTGGTCGTGCTCGGCTCCGACGTGCTCGACGCGGTCGCTGTGTTCGGCGCAGAGTTGGACGTCGGAGGCGGCGGCGCGGTCTCGGTCGAGGTCGACGACGAGCTCGACGAGGTGGCCGCGGTGGTCGCCGTCGACGTCACGGTGGTCGTCACCTCCGTGGTGGTCGGCGCCTCCGAGGTGGACGCGGTGGTCGGCGCCGTCGTGGGCACCTTGTCGTCGTTGACGCCGGCTCGCGGCGGGAACTGCTCGACCTTCTCGCCCTTGAGCGCCCCGATCATGAAGTCGGTCCAGATGCTCGTCGGGTAGGTGCTGCCGGTGAGCCCCCCGAAGCCGCCGATCTCCTGCATCGGCTTCGGGGTGCCGTTGACGTCGTTGTACATGCCGACCGCTGCCGTCAGCTGCGGCGTGAACCCGTTGAACCACACCGACAGGTTGGCGCTGGAGGTGCCGGTCTTGCCGGCCGCGGGACGGCCGAGCCGCTGGGCGGTGCGGCCGCTGCCCTGCTGGATGACCTGCTCCATCGCGTTGGTCGTGTCGGCCATGACGTCCTTGTCGAAGACCCCCTGGGTCTGCGGCTTGGCCCGGTAGTCGATGGCACCGTCGACCGACTTCACGCTGCTGACCAGGTATGGCGTGCCTCGTTTGCCCTGCGCGGCGATCGTCGCGTAGGCGGTCGCCATGTTGGTCACGGTGGGCGACGCGGTGCCAAGGATGTTGGCGGCGTTGGGCAGCAGGCCGGGCGTGTCCTTCGGCAGGCCGGCGTCGATGGCTGCCTGCATGGTCTTGTCGGGGCCGACCTGGAGGTTGAGCTGGACGAAGACGGTGTTGACCGAGTGCGCCGTGGCGGTCACCAGGTTGATGTCGCCGAACTGCTCGTTCTGGAAGTTGGTGACCTTGCCCCGGGGGTTGCTCGCGCTCTCGAACTCCGGGAAGTACTGCGGGCTGTAACCCGGGAAGCGGTCGTGGGTGCTGATGTCACCCTGCAGACCGGCGATCAGACCGAACGGCTTGAACGTCGAACCCGCCTGCATGTGGGCTTGCGTGGCCGCGTTGAACTGGCTCTTGGAGTAGTCCTTCCCGCCATACATCGCCACGATCGCGCCATCACCCGGCTTGATCGCGGTCAGCCCGACGCGCAGGTGCTCGGTGTTCTTGCCGGTCGGCATGTCCTTGTCGACCGCAGCGACGGCGGCCTCCTGTGCCTGCTTGTCGATGGTCGTCGTGACCCGCAACCCGCCGCGGTCGATGTCGGCGTCGCTCAGCTTGAGCTTGTTCTTGAGCTCGTTGCGCACCTCGGCGGTGATATAGCCCTTCGGGCCCGCGTCCCCCGAGCGCTGCGGCTTCTTGACGTCCGGGAAGTGGGCACGCGCCTTCTGCTGCGGCGTGATCCAGCCTTCGGACGCCATACCGTTGATGACGTACTGCCAGCGCGCCTTGGCGTCGGCGGCAGCCTTCGGGCCGTTGGCCGGGTCGTAGTAGGTCGGCCCGCGGACGACGCCTGCAAGGAACGCGCTCTCGTTGAGGTCGAGCTGCGAGGCGTTCTTGTGGAAGTAGGCCTGGGCGGCGAACTGGATGCCGTAGGCGCCGCGACCGTAGTAGATGGTGTTGAGGTAGTTGGCCAGGATCGTGTCCTTGGACTGCTGCCGGTCCACCTTGATCGAGATGATCGCCTCACGCCACTTGCGCGAGATCGTCTGGTCGGAGCTGAGGAAGTAGTTCTTGACGTACTGCTGGGTGATCGTCGAGCCGCCCTGGGTCGAGCCGCCGGTGAGGTTGTTCCACAGCGCCCGGGCCATGCCGGTCGGCGAGATGCCCCTGTTCTCGTAGAAGCTGCGGTCCTCGGCGGCCAGGATCGCCTTCTGCATGGTGTCGGGGATCTGTGTGATCGGCACCGACTCGCGGGCGCCGCCGGCCGCGCTGATCCGGTCCATCACGGTCTTGCCGTCGGAGTAGTAGACGATCGAGCTCTGGGCGTTGGCCAGCTGGTTGGGGGTGGGGACGTCGATGACCAGGTAGCTCACCACGAAGGCGCCGATGCCGAGGACGATCAGCGTCAGCAGACCCCACAGGGATCCGAGAAGGGCCTTGCGCTTCTTCGAGCGCTTCTGGCCCTTCTTGGTGGCCGACGGCTTGCTCGAGCTGGGGTTCACGGGCCTACTTCCGGACGGGTGAGCGGTTCAGCAGGGATCGGGAGCGGGTCCCCTGCCGCCAGTATGTCGGCGTTCAGTATGCCGTTGCGGGACCCGCCGCGGCGTGAGCGGACTGGCGCACGCGGTCGTCACCGTCTACCATCGTGCTTAGCGATATATCGATCCGATATATCGCCGTGGTCCCTGGTCACGATCAATCCAACGACGGACGGGCGGGTGAGTTCCGGTGAGGCAACCCCACAAAGTTCTCCGCTGCGCTCCGATACTTCGCGGGGACCCCGCGTGAGCAGGCGCAGTGCCATCCTCGAGCTCGCCGTCCTCGGGCTGCTGCACGACGCCCCGATGCACGGCTACGAGCTGCGCAAGCAGCTGTCCTCCGTGCTCGGTGCGTTCCGCGTCGTCTCCTACGGCACGCTCTACCCGTGCCTGCGTTCGCTGCTCGAGCGCGGCTGGATCGCCGAGGCCGGCTCCGCCGGGCCGGGCGCGGCGCAGTCCGATAAGTCAGCGGGGCTCGGAGCTGGTGGCGGCCGCGGCAAGCGGGCGCGGATCGTCTACGAGCTGACGCCCGAGGGCAAGGACCAGTTCCAGGAGCTGCTGACTCGCTCGGGTCCGTCGGCCTGGGAGGACGGCACGTTCGACGTGCACTTCGCGTTCTTCGGGCGCACCGACACCGACGTGCGGCTGCGCATCCTCGAAGGTCGGCGCAGCCGGCTCGAGGAGCGCCTCGACGACCTGCGGGCCTCCAGCCGGCAGCGTCGCGAGCGCGCCGACGCCTACACCGCCGAGCTGCAGAGGCACGGCTTCGATTCCACCGAACGAGAGGTCCGTTGGCTCACCGAGCTGATCGAGACCGAGCGTTCGGCACACGCTGCGGGCGCCTCCGCCGCGGACCCTGCCGGCTCGCCGGCGACCACCCGGGCGACCGACCGTCATACGTCGGAAGCCAACTCACCTGATTCCCACCTCAAGGAGTAACCCATGGGTTCCATCCGCGTCGCCATCGTCGGCGTCGGCAACTGCGCCAGCTCGCTGGTGCAGGGCGTCGTGTACTACAAGGACGCCGCGCCGGGCACGGACGTCCCCGGCCTCATGCACGTGACGTTCGGCGACTACCACGTCAGCGACGTCGAGTTCGTGGCGGCCTTCGACGTGGACGCCAAGAAGGTCGGCTTCGACCTGTCCGAGGCCATCACCGCCTCGGAGAACAACACGATCAAGATCGCCGACGTGCCGCCGACCGGTGTCACCGTGCAGCGGGGCGTGACCAAGGACGGTCTCGGCAAGTACTACTCGGAGACCATCGAGGAGTCCGACGCCGAGCCGGTCGACATCGTGCAGACGTTGAAGGACAACAAGGTCGACGTGCTCGTGTCCTACCTGCCGGTGGGCTCGGAGCAGGCCGACAAGTTCTATGCGCAGTGCGCGATCGACGCTGGTGTGGCCTTCGTCAACGCGCTGCCGGTCTTCATCGCATCCGACCCGGAGTGGGCGGCGAAGTTCGAGAAGGCGGGCATCCCGATCATCGGGGACGACATCAAGAGCCAGGTCGGCGCCACGATCACCCACCGGGTGATGGCCAAGCTGTTCGAGGACCGCGGCGTGGTGCTCGACCGCACCTACCAGCTCAACGTCGGCGGCAACATGGACTTCAAGAACATGCTCGAGCGCGAGCGGTTGGAGTCCAAGAAGGTCTCCAAGACCCAGAGCGTCACCTCCAACCTGCACGGTCCGCTGGGTGGGAAGAAGAGTGACCGCAACGTCCACATCGGCCCGTCCGACTACGTCGCGTGGCTCGACGACCGCAAGTGGGCCTACGTCCGGCTCGAGGGCCGCGCGTTCGGCGACGTGCCGCTCAACCTGGAGTACAAGCTCGAGGTCTGGGACTCCCCCAACAGCGCCGGCATCATCATCGACGCGATCCGGGCGGCCAAGATCGGCCTCGACCGCGGCATCGGCGGCCCGCTGCTCTCCCCGGCGGCCTACCTGATGAAGTCCCCGCCGGAGCAGCGCCCCGACGACATCGGCCGGGCGCAGGTGGAGGCATTCATCCAGGGCTCCGTCGAGCGCTGACGAAGCGCGACCTCAGGCTCGAGCGCTGAGGCTCCAGCCAGCACAGCGAGCGCAGGTGAGGGGCGGGGCCATCCGGCCCCGCCCCTCACCCATCCTTGGGTGGCGAACGTCAAGCCACGCTGGCGAACTCACCAGAATCCACCCGTATGACGCCTGGTCGCCAATGTTCGCCAGCGTGAGCCGACGCCTCATTGACCATGCTCGCGCTTCTTGGCGGCAGGGTCGCTCCGCTCAATCCTCGCCGTCCGGCGTCGCCGCTCAGGGCAGCCCTGCCGGCACTGGGACCGCCTCACCCCGCTGTTGAGCTGCGAGGCCCCGAAGGCACCAGAGCACGTACTCGGGGCGGTGCATGACCTTCTCCCACGTAAAGCGCAGCACGATCCATCCGCGCACGACCAGGTCGTCGTAGCGTTCGCAGTCCGCGTCATGCTCGGACCGCCCGGCATGGAACTCGTAGCTGTCCGCCTCCAGGACCACCCGCGTCCGACGATCTCCGAGGTCGACCATCGCGAAGAAGCCCGGTTGAGCGATCTGGAGCTGTGGCGTGAACCGAAAGTGCGGGACCTCCAGGGCGATCGACCGTAGGACCGACTCGAAGGGGTTCGCCGCCCGATGATCGGCGGTCGTCGCAACCTTGCGCGCTTTGGCGGAACCACGTCCACGAAGCTCGCTGGCTTCCTGGACGAGGACCCGCTTGCGAACAAGTCCGGAGCGCAGTGCTGAGTCGGCCACCGCGAGGGCGACGTCAAACGGCAGATCCATGGCGCAGTCGAGCACCGTCCGCGTCGGCTCCGTAACGCCGTCGACCACGTCCCGCTCCGCAAGATCCCTCCAGTGCGGTCTCACCTCGCGCTGGTCCTCACTCCTGACCGTTCGGTGGCGTCCCACTGTGACCTGCGCTCGCGACGGCACGAACTTGACCTTCCAGCCCCAGTGCATCGCGGCGCTCAGGTGCGACAACGTGGCCGACATCTGGTGTGCCCGGGCCAGGTGATCGCTCGCGGTCGGCAGGGCATAGCGACCGCGCCGCGTGCGAACGATGCTGCCTGCCCGGACGGCAGCCGCGATCTGCCGATCTGTGGCGACCACCAGGAGCTGCGGCCGGCCGCAGATGCCACCCTCGCGCGCGAGGACCTCGATCAGTTGCACCCCAGCAACTTGCCCGACGGCGGCGAGGTCGCGCAGAAGTTGTCCACATCCCTGGCCCACGCCTCCCTACGCCGACTGGCGGCGCTAGACCGGCACACGGCGTCAAGCCGCGCTGGCAAACCAGGGCGAGCCAGCGCCATACAGGCTCCATCGATCACCTTTGCCAGCGCGGCTTGACGCCTCGGAAGGTGGCAGGCGCAGCGGGGACGGGGTGCCAGCGCGACTTGCGATGTGTCACCCCCCGCGCGCCCGTTGGCGCACGGGTGATCAGTGGAGGTCGGGCGCGGGCTCGGTGGGGCGGCGGCGCAGCAGGCGCCAGGCGGACAGGGCAGCCCCGCCGGCCAGCGCGATGTCGGTGACGATGAAGACCATCCGCGAGACGACTGCGATGCCGAGCGCCTCCCCCGACGCCATCACGCCGGCGAGCGCGCTGACGATGATCGCCTCCCGGACACCGGCCCCCGACGGCGCGACGACGATGACCAGGCCGGCTCCCATCGCGAGGGCGAATCCGCCCAGGCAGCGCAGGAACCCGTCCCACCCCGTCGCTCCAACAGCGTCGGCCAGCAGCCACAGGGAGACTCCGTAGCACAGCCAGGTCGCCAGCAGCCACCCGAACGCCTCGCCCACCCCGCGCCACGACAGCGCACGCGGCAGGGGCGCCCGCCGCAACGCCCGCAGCAGGAGGTTGACGAGGCGGGTCAGCACCCACGGGAGCGAACAGGCCAGCGCAACCGGCACCAGCGCCAGCAGGAACCACGTGTATGACGAGTCCGCCGCGGCCAGCGCCGGGAGCCCGATCACACCGACGGTCAGCGCGCTCGAGATGGTCAGGCCGATCCAGCACAGGGACGCCGTGAAGGTCCGTGCGCGCGGAACTCCGGAGCGAGTGGCGAGCTCCATCTGCACCACGACCGACCAGACGCTGCCGGGGAGGTACTTGCCGAGCTGGCCGACCAGGAAGATGCGGCCCGCATCGACCACCCGGAGGGGGTGTCCCTCGTCGGCGAGCAGCGCCCGCCACGACAGCATCGCGGTCACGCTGCCGACCAGCACGGCGACGGTCGACAGGGCGAGGCCGGAGACCGGGATGGCGCGAATCGCGACACGCACCTCGGCCCACTGCGTCACGATCGCGTAGACAAGGGCCGCGACGACCAGGACCGCCAGCACCGGACGGAGGACCTTGACCAGTCGCGACAGGCTCGGCCTCACCCATCCACCACGTCGACTCGGCACCGCAGCTGCGGCATGTCCCTCCTCGGTGTCCGCGTGTTTGTAGCGTAGTGGCCATGACCCACGCCCCCCACACCGTCGTCATCGGCGGCGGCATCGTCGGTCTGGCCGTGTCCGAGCGGCTGACCCGCGACCACCCCGGTCGGCACGTCACGGTGCTGGAGAAGGAGGACGGGTGGGCGCGGCACCAGACCGGGCGCAACAGCGGGGTGATCCACTCCGGGCTCTACTACGCCCCCGGCTCACGCAAGGCCGTGATGTGCCGGGCGGGTGCGGCGTCGATGGTGCGGTTCGCGCGTGAGGAGAAGATCGCCCACGAGATCTGCGGCAAGCTCGTGGTTGCGGCCTCCGACGACGAGCTGCCCGGGTTGCGGCGGCTCGCCGAGCGGGGTCGGGCCAACGGCATCGAGGTGCACGAGCTCACGCCGCGCCAAGCCAGGGAGCACGAGCCGCACGTGAATGCCGTTGCGGCGCTGCATGTCCCGAGCACCGGAATCATCGACTACAGCGCGGTCTGCCAGGCCCTCGTCACCCGGTTGGAGCAGGCGGGCGCCACCCTCACCCGGGGTGCGGAGGCCCTCGGCGCCACCCGCACCGGCGACCGGCTGCGCCTGGCCACATCCGTCGGCACCCTGGAGGCGGACGCGGTGGTCAACTGCGCGGGGTTGCAGAGCGACCTGGTCGCGCGGCGGCTGGGAGCCGACCCGAGTGCCCGGATCGTGCCGTTCCGCGGTGAGTACTTCGAGCTGCGGCCCGACCGGCGCCACCTCGTCCGGGCGCTCATCTACCCGGTGCCCGACCCGAGCTTCCCGTTCCTCGGCGTGCACCTGACGCGTGGGGTGGACGGCGGGGTCCACGCCGGCCCCAACGCGGTGCTCGCCTTCGCACGCGAGGGCTACGGCTGGCGGCGGATCGTGCCCCGCGAACTGGCGCAGACCCTGGGCTTTCCGGGCTTCTGGCGGCTCGCTGCCCATCACGCACGACCGGGAGCCGCCGAGATGGCCCGGTCGGCGTCGCGTCACCTGTTCGCCGAGAGCCTGCGCCGGCTGGTGCCGGAGGTCCGCGACGACGACCTCGTCCCCGCCACGCCGGGCGTGCGCGCCCAGGCGCTCCGCCGCGACGGATCGCTGGTGGACGACTTCCTCATCGAACGGTCACCCGGCGTGGTCAACGTGCTCAACGCGCCGTCACCCGCAGCAACGAGCGCCTTCGAGATCGCCGACCACGTCGTCGGGCTGCTGCCGGCGGACTGAGCCGGGCACGCGTCATACGAGCCGGTATGCCGGGTGGGCGGTCGCGGGCGGTGCGGATCCTGCAGGCCCGGGGGTGGGTTCCGGTGGACCGGGCTCTGCGGGCCCCGGGGGACCGGGAGGAACCGGCTCGGGTCGGCCGGGCTCGCCTGGACCAGGTGGCGTGGGCGCGGGCGGCGTTGGCTGGGGTGGGCGGGGCTCGCCCGGCCCGGGGGGTGTGGGCGCGGGCGGAGTCGGCTCCGGCGGACCGGGCGGGGTCGGCTCTGGAGGGCGCGGCTCGCCCGGCCCCGGCGTCGGCGGGCCCGGGGGTGCGGGATCGGGCGGTTCGGGGAGGGTGCCGACGGCGCCGCCGGCTCGTCCCTCCTGCTCAGCGAGCCCTTGCACACCGACACCTGGCGCACTCACCCCAGAAGGGTAGCGAGGATCGCGGCTCCACGGCACCCCTCGAGGGTCGCCCGGTGACGTCAGCCTGTGCGCACCGAGACTGGGTGGCGTCGTATCCTACGGAGCCGACGCTCCATAGACCGTCGCACTTCGTCCCAGCGCAGAAAGCAGCCGTGCCATGCCCGTGTTCCGCAAGGACGGACGAAAGATCCTGTTCGTGCACGTGCCGAAGACCGGCGGTTCCACCATCGAGCGGGTCTTCAAGAACAGTGGCTACGTCACGACCTACCTCGACGGCCGGATGGGTCGGGACAACATGAACCACCTCCGCCGGAGCACACCGCAGCACATGGAGGCGGAGCTGCTGCGGATGTTGTTTCGGATCGACCGTTTCGACCTCGTGTTCATGATGGTGCGCGACCCCGTGCGCCGGTTGCAGTCGGAGTACCTGTGGCGCACCCGCCGCAGGGAGGTCGGGGTGGACGGGGCACGCGTGGAGGCGTGGGCACAGCAGAACTTCGCGAAATGCAAGGTCGACCCGCACCTGCACGACAACCACATTCGGCCCCAGGCGGACTTCTACCTGCAGGAGGCCGAGGTGCACTACTTCGAGGACGGCCTCAGCGCCATCGTCGAAAAGCTCGACCAGACCCACGACCTCGGGTTGACGCGCGACGTCCCACGGGTGAGAGAGGGCGCGCACAGCGCCGGTTACTCCAGCAAGGACGTCGAGATCACGCCGTCGCTGCTGACGCAGATCCAGGAGTTCTACCGGGCCGACTACGAGCGGTTCGGCTATACCGCCTGACCGCCGAGCAGCGTCCCGGGGTGGACTCAGTCAGCGACCCCACGCAGACCCTCGAGTGCGCGCGGCACGTCGTTGACCACGACCCCGTCGACCCCCGCCTCGAAGAGGTCTCGCGCGTCCTCGAGGTCGGGGCACCAGCACATGACCTCGAGCCCGGCACGGTGCGCCACGTCCACGGCGTAGTCGTTGGAGACCTGCGGCAGCTTCGGTTCCACGCTCCGGCGCAGGAATGACCCCACCTGGGCGCTGACCACCTCGACGTGGAGCTGCGCCGCCGCCGCGATGGCCTTGCGCAGCGGGAAGGTGAACCACGTCAGAAGGCCCAAGGGCACCTCGGGCGCGCGTTCGCGCACCAGGAGGACGACCGAGGCGTCGAAGGACGAGAGCAGGAACGGCCGCTCCCGCGAGATCTGCCTGGCCAACGGCGCGACCATCGCGGCCGTGGTCTGGTCGGGTGGCCGCAGGGCGTCCTCGAGGCAGCTCTTGACGTCGAGGTTGACGCCGATGTTGTCCGGCAGCTCCTCGAGCAGCTCCTCGATGGTCAGCACCCCGAGCTCGCGCGCCTGCGCCAGGGTGAGCTGTTCGAGGAAGGACCCGTCGTGCAGGCTCGGGTTGTGCCCGACCACCAGCGCGTTGTCGAGGGTGCGGCGCACATCGGTCTCGATCCAGCGCAACCCCTCCTTCACGGCCCCGCGGAACGAGTCGGGTGTGTTTTCCGCGTGGCCGTCGACCACGCCAGCACCGAGCCCGCGATGTCCGAGGATGGTCGGCCGTCCGCCGAAGATGCTCATCACCCTCACGCTAACAAGGACTGGCCCGCGATGTGGGATTCCCCAGGAGGTTCAGGTGAGCGACGCGACATACGCCTGGCACTGCGCATGATCGGGCAGCAGACCCTCGCTCCGTGCCGCCGCGAGGGTGGGCGCTGCGCCGTCCTTGTCCGAGAGGACCGGCTCGAGGCCGTCCGGTAGGCGCAGCCCGATCTCCGGGTCGAGGGGGTGTATGCCGTGTTCGCGCCCGGGGTTGTATGTGGCCGTGCACAGGTACATCACCGTGGAGTCGTCCTCCAGGGCACAGATCGCGTGGCCGAGACCCTCGGAGAGGTAGATGGCCCGGCGGTCCCTGGTGTCGAGCAGCACCGAGTCCCACTCCCCGAACGTGGGGGAGCCGACCCTGATGTCGATGACGAAGTCGATGAACGACCCCGACAGTGCCGTGACGTACTTGGCCTGCGAGGGCGGGACATCCGCGAAGTGGATGCCGCGCACCGTCCCGCGCGACGACACCGAGACGTTGGTCTGGATGATGTCCGGGCGGTGGCCGATCACCTCGGCGAGGCGGTCGCCGCGGAAGGACTCGAGGAACACGCCCCGCCCGTCGGGGAACTGCCTCGGGGTGATCTCGTGGGCACCCTCGATGCGCAGCGGTCGGATGTCCATCACGGCACCTCCGTGTCGCCCAGGAGGCTCAGCATGTAGGTGCCGTAGCCGCTCTTGACCAAAGACCGGCCCAGAGCAGCGAACTCGTCGTCGTCCAGCCAGTGGTTGCGCCAGGCGATCTCCTCCACACAACCGATCTTCTGGCCCTGCCTGGCCTCGACGACGGCCACGAACTGGCTCGCGTCCAACAGGCCCTGGAAGGTGCCGGTGTCGAACCAGGCCGTGCCCCGGGGCAGGGTCGTGACGGTCAGGGTGCCCTGCTCCAGGTAGGCCTGGTTGACGCCGGTGATCTCCAGCTCGCCGCGCTCGCTCGGCTTCAGGTTGCGCGCGATCTCGACCACCGAGTTGTCGTAGAAGTAGAGCCCCGGCACGGCATAGCGCGACTTCGGCCGCGCGGGCTTCTCCTCGATCGACCGCACCGTGCCGTCGAGGTCGAACTCCACGACGCCGTAGGCGCGCGGCTCGGAGACGTGCTGGGCGAAGATGTGACCGCCCCTTACGTCGGTGTTGGCGCGGAGCGAGGTGCCGAGGCCGGGACCGTGGAAGATGTTGTCTCCCAGGACCAGCGCGACAGTGTCGTCGCCGATGAACTCCGCGCCGATGATGAAGGCCTGCGCCAGCCCGTCCGGGCTCGGCTGGATGGCATACTCCAGGCTCATCCCCCACGTCGAGCCGTCGCCGAGCAGCTGCCGGAACGCAGCCGAGTCGTGGGGCGTCGTGATGACCAGCACCTCGCGGACGCCGGCCATCATGAGTGTCGACAGCGGGTAGTAGACCATCGGCTTGTCATAGACCGGCATCAGCTGCTTGCTGATCGCCTTGGTGATCGGGTGCAGGCGCGTGCCGGAGCCCCCTGCCAGGATGATGCCCTTCATGGGTGCGACCCTATCGGCCGGTTGGCTGACGACCCGGGTGATCCGAACGGGTCGACTAGCCTCGCTCCCATGAAGGTCCTCGTCACCGGCGCGGCCGGGTTCATCGGCAGCAACTTCGTCATTCGGTCCCGGCAGGTGCGACCCGACTGGCAGCTCACCGTGCTCGACGCGATGACGTATGCCGCGAACCTCTCCTCGTTGGACCCGGTCATCGACGACATCGATGTGGTGAAGGGCTCGGTCAGCGACCCCGCCGTGGTGGACGAGCTGGTGGCCGCGCACGACCTGGTCGTCCACTTCGCCGCGGACTCGCACAACGACAACTCGCTCGAGGACCCGTGGCCCTTCATCGAGACCAACATCGTCGGCACCTACCAACTGATCCAGGCGGTGCGACGGCACGACAAGCGGATCCACCACGTCTCCACCGACGAGGTCTACGGCGACCTCGCCCTCGACGACCCGGCCCGGTTCACCGAGGAGACGCCGGTCAACCCGTCGAGCCCCTACTCCGCGTCCAAGGCCAGCGCCGACCTGCTGGTCCGTGCCTGGATCCGCTCGTTCGGCCTCCAGGCGACCCTGTCCAACTGCTCCAACAACTACGGCCCCCGCCAGCACGTGGAGAAGTTCATCCCCCGGCAGATCACAGGCATCCTCGACGGCGTCAAGCCGAAGCTGTATGGCGAGGGCACCAACGTGCGTGACTGGATCCACGTCGACGACCACAACGACGCCGTGATCGCCATCCTCGAGCAGGGACGGCTCGGCGAAACCTATCTGATCGGCGCCGACGGCGAGATGAACAACCGCGACATGATTGCGCTCATCCTCGAGCTCATGGACAAGCCCGCCGACTGGTTCGACCACGTCCCGGACCGCCCCGGCCACGACCTGCGCTATGCCATCGACTCCACCAAGCTCCGCCGCGAGACCGATTGGCAACCCACCCACCCGGACGTCCGTTCTGGGCTCGAGGACACCATCGCCTGGTACCGCGACAACCAGGACTGGTGGCGCACGGCCAAGGTGGTCGCCGAGGCGCGCTACGAACGGCTGGGCCGCTGATGAGCTGGCTGGTCACCGGTGCCGGCGGCATGCTCGGGCAGGACGTCGTGGCTGCCGCCCGGTCCGCCGGGCACGATGTCACCGCGGCCGCCCGCCTCGACCTCGACGTCACCGACCCGGACGCCTGCCTGGCTGAGGTGTCCTCGCACGACGTCGTGGTCAACACCGCCGCCTGGACCGCGGTGGACGACGCGGAGAGCCACGAACCGGACGCCTTCGCCATCAACGCGATCGGGGCCGGCAACCTCGCCCGCGCGTGCGAGCGCGCCGGAGCCAGGCTCGTGCAGGTCTCCACCGACTACGTCTTCGCCGGAGACGCCACCAGCCCGTATGCCGAGGACGCGCCTCTGGCTCCACGCTCCGCCTACGGACGGACGAAGGCCGCCGGGGAGTGGGCCGTGCGGGCGCTGTGCCCCGACTCACTGGTGGTCCGCACCGCCTGGCTCTACGGCGAGCACGGTGGCAACTTCGTCAAGACGATGGCCCGGCTCGCCGGCGATCATGACACCCTCGACGTCGTGGACGACCAGGAAGGGCAACCCACCTGGACCGTCGACGTGGCGGACGCGATCCTGCGGCTCGTCGAGGCGGAGGCACCCCCCGGCGCCTACCACGCGACGTCCTCCGGATCGACCACGTGGTTCGAGTTCACCCGCGCGATCTTCACCGGCCTCGGTCTCGACCCCGACCGGGTCCGCCCCACCACCACCGCCGCCTTCCCGCGTCCGGCGCCGCGACCGGCATACAGCGTGCTGGGCCACGACGCCTGGCAACGCGTCGGTCGGGCGCCCGTCCGCGACTGGCGCGACGCGCTGACGGAAGCGCTCCCGCGCGTCGTGCCCACGTGAGTGCCGAGGCGGGACGCGGATGACAGAATGCCCGGCGTGAACACGGCCGACGGCAACACTGTCCAGCTGGCGCCGTCCGCCGGCGAGCTCGACGACCTCGAGCTGCTGACGACCGGGGCCCTCGCCCCGCTCCGCGGATTCGGGACACCGGAGACGGGCGTGATCCTCACCACGTCCCGCGACCTGGCCTCGACGCTGTCGCGCGGCACGACCGTCGAGCTGGTCGATCCCGAAGGGGTGCCGCTCGCCTCCCTCGAGATCCAGGACACCTTCGAGGAGGACGCAGCCACCGTCGGCCTCGTCGGAGCGGTGCGGGGACTCACCCGTCGTGAGGGGCGGGTCTTCGACCACCTCTACCTTGCCCCTGAGCAGCTCCGGACGGGGCTCCCGCCCGAGACCATCACGGTGCCCAGCGCGCGGCCGTTGACCGAGCAGGACATCGACCACATCACCGGGGCCGCAGCCGGGCGGCCGGTGCTGCTGCTCGCGCTGGTCGGCGAGGGGCGCCCCGAGGGTCTGTCCGCCACCGGCCTGATCCGGGCCAGTCTCGCGGCCGCCGGCCTGATCGGGAACGCGCGCGTCGTCGCGGTGCCACTCGCCCGGCGTGACCGGGCGGGGGGCGACGGCGCGGTGCAGGACCGCGTCGTCCGGGCCTACGCCCCGGCCGAGGTCCTCGAGACGGTCGGTGAGGGACCCCTGCCGGCCACGATCGAGGCGGTGGTGCGGTCCGACCGCCCGACCGGCACCGCCCGCGGGATGGTGCTGTTCTTCACCGGGCTGTCCGGCAGCGGCAAGTCGACCGTGGCCCGGGGCGTGCGCGACCGGCTCGTCGCCGAGGGCCACCGCACCGTGACGCTGCTCGATGGTGACGTCGTGCGGCGCAACCTGTCGGCGGGCCTGACGTTCTCGCGGGAGGACCGCGAGACCAACATCCGCCGGATCGGGTGGGTCGCCGCGGAGATCGCCCGCCACGGAGGCGCGGCCATCTGCAGCCCGATCGCCCCGTTCGCCTCCACCCGGGCCGCCGTGCGTCGGATGGTCGATGCGACCGGTGGCGCCTTCGTCCTCGTCCACGTCGCCACGCCACTGCAGGAGTGCGAGCGGCGGGACCGCAAGGGCCTCTACGCGAAGGCGCGGCGGGGCGACATACCGGACTTCACCGGTATCTCCTCGCCCTACGAGGAGCCCGATGATGCCGACCTGCGGGTCGACACCACCGGGCGGACGGTCGACGAGGTGGTCGATGACGTGCTCGGGCTGCTGGCTGAAGACGGCCTGGTCGACCTCGACGCCGACCCGACCGAGAGCCCGGCGGGCCGGGGTGGGCGATGAGTGACCTGCTGACCACGACCGCGCTCTCGCTGCTGGTGGTCAGCTTCCTGGTCGGCATCGTCATCGGGCTGACGGGGATGGGCGGTGGTGCCCTGATGACCCCGGCGCTGATCCTGCTCGGCGTGCCGCCCTCGGCTGCCGTGGCCAACGACCTCGTCTCGGCCGCGTTCAACAAGAGCGTCGGGGCCGCGGTGCACTGGAAGGGTGGCTCACCTCATCTGAAGCTGGCCGCCTGGTTGATCGCCGGCTCGGTACCGACAGCCTTCGCCGGCGCGTTCATCATCAAGGCCGTGGCGGCCGGCGAGGCACAGGAGCAGTTCATCAAGCTCGCCATCGGCGTCACCCTGCTGATCACGGCATCGACCTACGCCCTGCGGATGTACCTGCAGATGGTGAAGAACCTGCACGAGGGCGGCGAGCACGCCGGCCGGCCGGAGCCTCCGGTCAAGCCGCTCCCCACCTTCCTGATCGGGGCCACCGGCGGGCTGCTGGTGGGCCTGACCTCGGTCGGCTCGGGATCACTCATCATGGTGGCGCTCGTGCTGCTCTATCCCCGCATGTCGCCGCGGCGCCTGGTCGGGACGGATCTGGTGCAGGCCATCCCGTTGGTCGTGTCGGCGGCCATCAGCCACGTCATCGTCTCGGGGGTCGACTGGGCGGTGCTCATCCCGTTGATCGTCGGGGGGATGCCCGGCACCTTCCTCGGCGCCAAGCTGGCCAGCTGGGTCTCCCAGTCGGTGATCCGGCGAGGCATCGTGATGGTGCTGTCCCTGACCGGACTCTCGATGCTGCAGGTCCCGCCGGAGTGGGTGGGCATGATCGGTGCCGGCATGTTGATCCTCGGTCCGGTCATCTGGGGCGGCGTTCGCAAGCTGCACGGTCTCGCACCCTTCGAGTCGCTCCCGGTCGCGGCCCCGTCCCACGACGAGCCGACTTCCCCGACTCGTCCGTCGGAGCGAACCTGAGCGTGTGTAGAGTTGCGGCCATCCACGAGGAGGGAACCACCTGACGATGGCTGTGCACACTGACTACCGGATGAGCCAGCTCGACGAGCTCGAGTCGGAGTCGATCCACATCTTCCGCGAGGTGGCGGCGGAGTTCCGCAAGCCGGTGCTGCTCTTTTCCGGCGGCAAGGACTCGATCGTCATGCTGCGCTTGGCGGAGAAGGCCTTCTACCCGGCGCGCGTCCCCTTCCCGGTGATGCAGGTCGACACCGGCTTCGACTTCCCCGAGGTCATCGAGACCCGTGACCGATGGGTCTACCGCCTAGGCGTGCGCATGATCATCGCCTCGGTCGACGATGCCATCGCGAACGGTGTCGTCGTCGACGACGGCAAGACGAGCCGCAACCGCCTGCAGATCGGCACCCTGCTGGACGCGATCGAGCGTGAAGGCTTCACGGCCGCGTTCGGTGGCGGACGCCGCGACGAGGAGAAGGCCCGGGCGAAGGAGCGCGTCTACTCCCACCGCGACGACTTCGGCCAGTGGGACCCCAAGAACCAGCGCCCCGAGCTGTGGAACCTCTACAACGGCAAGCTGCACGAGGGCGAGCACATGCGGGTCTTCCCGCTGTCCAACTGGACCGAGCTCGACATCTGGCACTACATCGGCCGCGAGGGCATCGAGGTGCCGTCCATCTACTTCGCCCACGAGCGCGAGGTCATCGCCCGCGACGGCATGTTGCTGTCCGCCTCCGACGCGGTGCAGCCCAAGAAGGGTGAGTCGATCACCAAGGAGATGGTGCGCTTCCGCACCGTCGGTGACATGACCCTGACCGGCTGCGTGAAGTCGGAGGCCGCGACCGTCGACGAGATCATCGACGAGATCGCGGTCGCCACGGTCACCGAGCGGGGTGCCACCCGCGGCGACGACCGCTTCTCCGAGGCCGCAATGGAAGACCGCAAGCGAGAGGGCTACTTCTAAACCATGGATCTGCTCCGTTTTGCCACAGCCGGGTCGGTCGACGACGGCAAGTCCACCCTCATCGGGCGCCTGCTGCTCGACTCGAAGGCGATCTTCGAGGACCAGATGAGTGCGGTCGAGACGACCAGCAAGTCGCGCGGCTACGACTACACCGACCTGGCGCTGCTCACCGACGGACTCCGGTCCGAGCGGGAGCAGGGAATCACGATCGACGTGGCCTACCGCTACTTCGCCACCCCCAAGCGCAAGTTCATCATCGCCGACACGCCCGGGCACATCCAGTACACCCGCAACATGGTGACCGGTGCGTCCACGGCGGACCTGGGCCTGGTGCTCGTCGACGCGCGCAACGGCCTGACCGAGCAGTCCCGTCGCCACGCGGTGCTGCTGTCGCTCCTACGCGTCCCCCACCTGGTCCTCGCGGTGAACAAGATGGACCTCGTCGACTACGACGAGGACGTCTTCAACAAGATCGCCAAGGAGTTCGGCTCGTTCGCGACCAAGCTGGCGATCCCCGACCTGACCATCATCCCGATGTCCGCGCTCAAGGGTGACAACGTGGTCACCCGCTCCGAGAACATGCCCTGGTATGCCGGCACGTCGCTGATCCACCACCTCGAGAACGTCCACGTGGCCTCCGACCGCGACATGATCGACTCGCGCTTCCCGGTGCAGTACGTCATCCGGCCCAAGTCGGACGAGTTCCACGACTACCGCGGGTATGCCGGGCAGGTCGCCGGAGGCGTGCTCAAGCCTGGTGACGAGGTGCAGGTCCTCCCCAGCGGGATGACGAGCAGGATCAAGGCCATCGACGTCTTCGACAAGGAGGTCTCCGAGGCCTATCCGCCCATGTCGGTCACCGTCCGGCTCGAGGACGACCTCGACGTCTCCCGCGGCGACATGATCTGCCGGCCGAAGAACTCCCCCACGCCCAGCCAGAACATCGACGCGATGGTCTGCTGGATGACCAACGAGCCCCTGCGACCGCGGCAGAAGCTGGCGATCAAGCACACGACCCGCACGGGGAAGGTCTTGATCAAGAGCATCCAGTACCGCCTGGACATCAACACGCTCCACCGCGACATGGAGACCGGCGAGCTGGGCCTCAACGAGATCGGTCGGGTCCAGTTCCGCAGCGCGGTCCCGCTGCTGTGCGATCCTTACGACAAGAACCGCACCACCGGTGCGTTCATCCTGATCGACGAGGCCACCGGGAACACCGTCGGCGCCGGCATGATCAACGACGCCAACTGAATCGCTCGCCACGACTCCCCTCCGCAAGAGGAACGCGCGGGGGCCTGGCTAGCGCCGATATGCCTTCAGCGCTCTCCTGGCGACACGGCGTCCCCGACGCACGGTCTTGCCGCCCAGTGCCCTCGCGGCTGTCAGGAGGTCTCCCGCCTTCGGGACGGTGCGCGGCGCCGCGGCTGGCACCGGCGCGGCGACCGGCGGTTCGGGCACCCGCTCTGCCTCCTCGACCGCCTTGCGCCGGGCCTCCTCCTCCTGAGCCTTCTTGTGTTCGGCTGCCACCAGCTTGCGCGTCTGACGCCGGGCCACCCGGACCGCCCCGTTGATGTCGTCGGCGGCCACGGCCATGCACTCGGCGTGAGACTTGGCGTAACGCTCCGTCACCTCGTCGAGCCGTGCCACGGCTGTCGGGTCCTGCAGGGTGGGGTCGGATCCGTCGGCGAGCGCCAGCCACGTCTCCTCACCCTGATCCCGCAGCCAGGTGGGTAGATCGAGGTCATCCCACGTCGCCTTGACACGGTAGAGCGCAGGGTCGATGAAGTCATCGATCGGGTGGTGCTCACCGCCGGTGATCGAGCCGTCATACGGCAGGTCCAGGGTGTCCTGGACCATGCGCATCGTGGTCCGCCAGTCCTGGATGAGCTCCGAGTACTGCACGAACGCCCGGCGATGGGGACGCGAGGTGCGCTCGTTTGCCAACGTGGCGTTGATCCACCCGGCCAGGTGCGTCGTGCCCTGTGCTGCCCTCCGCGCCGGATCCTGGTCCTTCATGTAATGGGTCAGCCGGCTGTCCACCGACTCGGCGGGATGCCGCAGCATGGTGATGAATCGCAGGTCCGCGCCGGCGGACTGCGCGGCATCCACCCACAAGTCACGAAACCAGAAGGCTCGAGGGTCTTTGATCACCAGTCGTGGGTGCACGAAGGCCTCATCGACCCAGGCCTTGAGCTCCGCGCGGATCCTGGGGCGGGCGCCGACCTCGGTCGCCTTGTCCAGCGCCTCCGGTCGCGCATCCATCAGGAAGACGTCGGCGGCAGCCAACAACCTGGCGTGGAAGTTGACCACCCACCGGGGTTCGAAGTGCCCACGGGGATTTGCCTGGTTGCCCTGGACCTCAGGCAGGGGCACGTGGAAGCCGAGCTGCTTGAGCGCGCCCGCAACCGAACTGGTGCCGCTGCGCCCAGCTCCCGTGACGATGACCATGGTGCGGCGGTCGCCACCACCGGGCGTGTCATTGGACATCAATTCCTCCGTCCCTGGGCCGGGCCCGCGCGGAGGCGCGGCCGGACAGAACTGGTGAGCATGCTTGCCTTGCCGTTGAACCGGCCGTCATCGCAGGGTCCTGGTGAACAGTTGCTCCCACGAGTCCAGGACGGTGTCCGGATGGTACCTCCTGGCGGAACGCACGCCGGACGTCGCCATCGTGGACCGGAGCCCCTCGTGAGTCATCAACTCACGGAGACGCTCTGCGAGCTCGTCCACCGAGTTCTTCGGGACGACGAACCCGTCGATGTTGTCGGAGACGATCTCCCGGACCCCGGGTGAGGAGTCATAGGTCACGCTCGGAACTCGCATCGACATCGCCTCCGCCAGCACCATGGGCAACCCCTCGTACTGCGAGCTGAGCACGTGCAGCTTCGCTCGGGAGAGGACACGGCCGACGTCAGCGGTGGGGCCCATCAAGCGCGCGGAGGCGCCGATCCGGAGGTCGTCGATGAGGTCCTGGAGGTCAGCGCGGTCCGGACCGCCGCCGTAGAGCTCGAAGCGCCACTCAGGGAACTCCGGGGCGATGGTGGCCCACGCGCGCAGCGCGTGGTCGATGGTCTTGGGCTTGTGGTAGCGGGCCAGCGAGACCAGCAGGTTCTCGCGCGGCCCTCCCGGGTGCTCGTCGAAACGAGGCAACGGGTTCGGAATCGCCGTCGTGTTGTTGAAGTCCTGCTGCTGGAACAAGCGGGCGTCCGTGTCCGTGAGGAGGACGAACTTGTCGATGTCACGGTAACGACGAAACAGCCTGCGGTAGTCGCCCGTCGTGTGAGCTGCGGCATACGAGCTGTGGTACTGCCCGATGAGCCGAGTACCGGCCGCCATGACGTCTGCGAGGCCCAGGTCGGCAAGGTGTTCCATGACCCACACCTGCATGCAGATCACGATGCCCTCGGTGTAGTGCCCCAGCGTCTTCTGGAGGCTCTCGACCGCCTCCTGGCGGCGCTGCTCCCGCTTCTGCCGCCAGGCGATCATGGCCGGGCCCCTCTTCGCTCCCCCGGGGGCGGGATCGTCCATCTCGTCGGACAGGAACCCGGTGTGGTAGGGCCGCCCGGCCAACGAGACACGCTCGCCGGCGGTCGGCCTGATCCCCATGAGCGAGACGTCGTAACCTCGACGGCTGAATCCCCTGGCGAGTTCGTCCGCCACGCGCTCCACTCCGCCGACCCCGTCGATGTGGTTGGACATCAGGAGCAGTGGTGGCTTGCTCGGCACGATCAGTCCCTCCCCAGGAGGGCGAGCGCAGCGCGCCGCGAGGCCATCCCGTCCTCGCGGCCGCAATAGCGGTCGATGAACTTCTCGAGGTCCTGGTCATATCGGTGCTGGTCGGCCAAGGCGTCACGCACTGCGTGGACCAGCTCGTCCGTCGTCTGCACGAAGGGACCGGGGCCAACGTCCTTGAGGTCGAAGTAGACCCCTCTCTTGCCGAGGTACTCCTCGTAGTCGTAGGTGTAGTAGACGATCGGTTTGCGCAGCAAGGCGTAGTCGAACATCACGGACGAGTAGTCGGTGACCAGGACGTCGGCCGCGACGTAGAGATCGTTGACGTCCTCGACTCCGGAGACGTCGAGGACGCTCGTGCGCACGCCGCCGGGCACATGGATCCGGTTGAGGTAGTGAGGTCGCAGCAGCAGCACCCAGTCAGGGCCCAGGCCTTCGACGAACTGTCGGATGTTGAAGGGCAGGCTGATCGGCCGACGGTTCTGGTCCGTCCGGAAGGTGGGCGCGTAGAGCACCACCTTCTTGTCTGTCGGGATGTCGAGCCGGCGCAGGACGTCGGTGCGGTCGATGGCCCCGGTGACCAGCGGATCATTCCGGGGGGTGCCGTAGCGCACCAGCTCACCGCGGAACTGGAACGCGGGGACGAAGACGTCCTCGAAGTAGGGGCACGGCACCACGAGCTGGTCCCACGCGCCCACTCCCCGGTCGCCGCTGGCCGCCTCTGCGGTCAGCTGAGCCGAGTCACCGACGTCGATCCCCATCTTCTTCAGGGGTATGCCGTGCCAGGTCTGGAGATAGCGCTGGCCCGCTCGCTTGCGGAAGTAGCCCGGGAAGGTCTGGTTGTCCACGAGGAAGCTCGCCCGTGCCAACGCCAACAGGTAGTGGTAGGTCCCACGCTGGACCACTCGGTCCCCCGGAGAGGGCGCCCGGTGGCCACGCGGCAGGACCCAGGTGCGCTGCAGGTCGGGGCGGATCTCGCGCAGCGCCTCGCCGACGTACTTGGGGCTGTCACCGTGAATGGTGCCGAGGTGCGCCTCCAGCACCACGCTGCGGGGGTCCAGCGGCAGCCGCCGCATCGCGTCGTAGATCGGGGAGCGCAGTCGCGCGGAGTCGACCCGCTTCCAACGCTGGACGACCTTCTTGCGCAGGAAGGGCTTCAGCCGCCGTTCCAGCCTGCGCCCGATGCGCAGCCGGACCCAGCCGCGCAGCACGGTGCGCAGGGCGAACCGGCCGTTCCAGGTGCGGTAGGCCTGCAGTCGGTCGGAGAAGACCCGACCACCCGGGCCACGCACCGGCGCCGAGACCTCCGCGTCGCCGCAGCGCCACTGGACGACCTGTCGCAGCGGTGCCGCGTCGTCGATCCGGACCTCGACGCAGAGGTCCCACAGCACCCGGTGGTCGATCCTGAACACCTGGGAGTCCAGCGGCAGCTCCGCGCTCCACTCGACCCATTCGCCGCGTTCCCCCTCCGCCGAACACGTGGCCATGGCCACCTGCACGGCCTCGGACGGCGCGTCCCGCCGCACGAGCGAGAGCGACAGCGTCCAGTCATCGCCGGCGGCCAGCTTCCCGAGTCCGTCGAACGTCATACCGCGCACGCGCAGCCCTCTGCTGGACCGGCGCACCTCCCGGACCTCGTGCAGCATGTCGAAGGACGCCGCCGGGGCCCGGACGAGCGTGCTACCGGTGACGTCCGCGAGGGCGTTCTCCCAGGAGTCGGGAGCCAAACGTGGGTCCGGGCCGGGGGGCCCCTGGGCGCTGGACCAGAACCAGCGGTCACCGTGCCGGGAGATGCGGCCGCCGAGGACGTTCTGCCGGTCGAAGAGCATGGCTCCCCGGACGCCGTCAGCATCGTGGCGCAGCGCCATGGCGCACGCCACGCGCAGGCCGGTGGGCAGCTCGTCGTAGCGGTCCCGGGGGATCGACCGCAGGTAGGGGTCGGCGAGGTCCAGCACCTCGTGGGTCACGGCGGGGTCGCCCCCGATGGAGTCCTCGAGGTAGAGCCGCAGGTCGTGGGTCAGGAACTTCAGGTCCTTGACCCGGCGCAGGTCCTCGTTGACGTTGGCCCGGGCGAACGCGTCGATCCGCCGGTTGGCCTCCAGGCGGTGGCGGAAGTTGTCGATCCGGTGCCGGTTGCGGGTGATGGACTGCTGGCCGTGGGACGGATAGATCCGCCAGATGTAGACCGTCTCGGGGATGATCGCGATGGAGGTCGCGCAGCTGTACGCCTGATAGGTGAACAACTGGTCCTCGTAGTGGATGTCCACCGGAAACCGGAGCTCGTGCTCATCGAGGAAGCTGCGGCGGTAGAGCTTGTTCACCGAGATCGTGTCGGAGATGAGCTGCGGGGACTCCTGCAGGCCGCCGACGACCCGTCGCTCCCGGAAGAGCTCGGGATACCACTGCGTCGCGCTCTTGGTGTCCATGTTCTGTCGACGCGCCAGGCCCATGGCGAAGTCCGCGCCGGTGTCCTCGATCGCCTCGAGGAGGTTCTTGCAGGCATGCGTCTCATAGCGGTCGTCGCTGTCGAGGAACATGACGTAGGGGGCTCGCGCCACCTGGATGCCGGCGTTGCGCGGTGCGCCGCAACCACCGCTGTTCTCCGGGAGTCGCGTGTAGCGCACCCGAGAGTCCCGGCTCATCAACTGGCGGGCAACCTCCGGCGTGCCGTCGGTCGAGCAGTCGTCGGCGATGATCACCTCGAGGCTGCGCAGGGTCTGACGAAGCACGGAGTCCACCGCAACCGGGAGCCGCTCGGCATCGTTGTAGACGATCACCACGACACTGACTGCGGGGCTGGCTTCCCCCGACTCACTCATCCGACCTCCGCTGGTTGGTCTGCCAGCACGACACTGTACTTGCTCGGTCCCCTCATCCGACGGAGGCAAGAAGGCCCGCCGGGAACGCGCTCCCAGTGAGTTAATCTGCGGGCGTGTCCCCAGTCACGCTCGCTCTCCGCAGAGTGGCCAAGGCCTGGCCCATCGAGTGGCGCGCCTACTGGCGCACCCGTCCGGTCCAGCCTGACACCGTCCTCTACGAGGCCTACTCGGGCAGCGGCGTCCTGTGCAATCCCGAGGCCATCTTCCGGGCGCTGCTCGCCGACCCGGAGCAGCAGCACCTGAATCATGTGTGGGCGGTGTCACATCCGCGAGCACACCGCGAAGCGTTGCGTGAGCTTGCTGCCCACCCGCGCGTGCGTTTCGTCCGGCACGGCTCCCTGGCCTACCACCGTGTGCTCGCCACGGCCGGCTACCTGATCAACAACGCCACCTTTCCGGCAGAGTTCGCGAAGCGACCCGGTCAGGTCTACGTCAACACCTGGCACGGCACGCCGCTCAAGCGGATGGGGTATGACGCACTCGACCGGGTGGGCACGCGCAACATCATCCGCAACCTGGCCAGCGCCGACTTCGTGCTCTCCGGCAGTCGCTTCATGACCGAGCAGCTCTACGAGTCGGCGTTTCGGCTGCACAACGTGTTCGAGGGACAGGTGATCGAGGAGGGGACGCCCAGGACCGACCTGCAGGAGCCGGCCGAGGCGGTTGCTCCCAGCGCGCGCCGCGAGCTGAGGGATGCGGGGTTGGATCTGGCCGAGGGCGAGCACGTGGTCCTCTACGCCCCGACCTGGCACGGCGAGTCCTTCCTGCGGCCCCAGGACGACGTGGCCAGCCTGCGGCGGCGCGTCCAGGAGATCCAGGCCGGCCTGCCGCCCGGGCACCGGGTCCTGCTCAAGGTGCACCAGCAGGTCCACCGGCACGCTGCCGGCCTGGCCGGCTTCCGCGACGTCCTCGTGCCGAACGACATCCCGACCAACCGCGTGCTGGCCTGCACCGACGTGCTGGTCACCGACTACTCCAGCATCTTCTTCGACTTCCTTTCCACCGGCCGACCCATCGTCTTCCACACGCCCGACCTGGACGACTACACCGAAGGCCGCGGCCTCTATCTGCCGCTCGAGGAGTGGCCCGGCCCGGTGACCCGATCCACGCGCGAGCTCACCGAGGCGATCCGCCTCCTGGGCAGCGGAGAAGGCAACGACCCGCAGGTGACGCACGCCTCGGCCTACCACAAGGCGGCGGAACGATTCGCGTCACGCGACGACGGGCGGGTGAGCGAGCGCGTGGTCGACGTCGTCTTCGGTGGTGGAGCAGCAAGGCACCACGTCACGCGGATCCGGCACGACAGCCGCCCGAAGATCTTGATGTACCTCGGCGGCCTGCGTCCCAACGGCATCACCGCCTCCGCGGTGAACCTCCTGCGGCTGCTCGACCCTGAGCGGGTGGACGTCTCCGTCTTCTACAGCCACCAGCCGACGGCCGAGCAGAGGCAGACCGCAGAGCTTCTGCCGATGTCCGTCCGCCTCTTCCCGAGTGTCGGGTCCATGACCAGCAGCAAACGCGACCGCCGCCACCGGGTGAGCCTGCTGCGGCGCGGAATCCAGGCGCCGGGCCTTGACCTGTCCGTGGCGCAACGGATGTTCCAGGAGGAGTGGCGGCGTTGTTTCGGCGAGATCCGCTTCGACCACATCATCGACTTCAGCGGCTATGCACCGGTCTGGGCCTACCTGTCCCTGCAGGGGCCCGCCAAGAGCCACTCGATCTGGCTGCACAGTGACATGAGGTCTGACCAGGCACGGGAGGTGGGGGGCGCGAGGCCACACGCCGAGAACCTTGGCGCGGTGACCTCCCTCTACGGCTCGTTCGACCACCTGGTGTCGGTCTCGGAGTTGCTGAACGAGGTCAACCGACGCAACCTGAGTGGCATGGCCGCACCCGAGAAGTTCACCTGGGTGCCCAACGTCATCGATGCCGACCGGATCAGGCGCCTTGCGTCGGAGGCGGTGGAGGACCGCCCAGGCCTTGCCGGCGCGCAAGACCGGATCTTCGTGAGCGTCGGGAGGCTGTCGCCGGAGAAGAACCACGTGAGGCTCATCCGGGCGTTCCAGCAGGTCCACCAGGATCACCCGGAGGCGCGTCTCCTGATCGTCGGCGACGGGCCGCTTCGTGCTCAGCTGGCCGCTCTGGTCGACGAGCTCGGGCTGAGCTCCAGCGTCGCCTTCACCGGCAGGGTCGACAATCCCTACGCCATGATGCACACCGCGTGCGCTCTCATCGTCTCCAGCGACTACGAGGGCCACTCCGTGGTCACTCTCGAAGCCAGGGTCCTGGACCTCCCGGTGGTGAGCACCGATTACCCCTCCGTCCGCGGGGTCCTCCCCGAAGGCGTGGGGGTGGTCGTTCCGCCCAGCGCCGACGGAGTGGCCGAAGGGATGCGACGTGCTCTCGAGGGCACGGTCCCTCACCCATCCTTCGACGCGGACCAGCACAACAGCGACGCCCTCGACCGCTTCCGCACGGTCATCTGCGGCGTCACCGAGGCGCGCAAACATGACTGATCCCAAGACCGCACGAAGGCTGGTCATCGTCACTGGCGCCGGCCGCAGCGGCACCAGCATGGTGGCCGGCGCCCTCACGCGGCTCGGCTACACCGTGCCGCCGCCAGTCATGGGCGCCACCGAGGCCAATCCGCGGGGACACTACGAGCCGCTCTGGGTGATCAACTTCCACAAGCGTCATCTGCGCCGTGCGAGCGTCAACACGATGGACTCCCGTCCCGACGCGCCGTCGCTCGTCGACAAGGTCTGCAAGGGGCGCAGGCCCCAGGCCACGCTGACGACCTGGCTCGAGAAGGCGTTCGAGCAGCCGCACCTCGTCATCAAGGACCCCCGCGCCTTCTGGTTCCGTGATCTGTGGGTAGGGGCAGCGCGTTCCGTCGGCGTCGAGCCCACCTTCTTGACCATGCTCCGTCACCCCGCCGAGGTCGTCGGCAGCCGCACCACCTACTACGGCGGCAAGAACGCGCGACAACGAGCCGACCGTGAGATCAGCCTGGTCGCAGGATGGTTCAATGCCACCACCGTCAACGAGCACACCTCGCGCGGCCATCGCCGGACCTTTGCCCTGTATGACGAGTTGCTCACCGACTGGCGTGGCACGCTCCTTCGCATCTCGGACACCCTCGACCTCGGTCTCGACGAGCGCGTTCTCCGCAGCACCGAGCCGCACGCGGTCGACGACTTCATCGACCCCGGCCTGCACCGGATACGGGCCGACTGGACGAACGTGTCCGCCCCTCAACAGCTGGTCGACCTGGCCGAGGGGGCCTGGCAGATCCTGGCCGGGCACGCGTCGGGGTCCACTGACCTCGATGCAGCCGCGCTGACCGAGCTGGACCGGCTGCGAGCCACCTACGGCACGATGTACAAGGACGCGGTCGCGCTCTCCCATGACGAGATCCAGCGTCGGGTCCGGGCTGCCGAAAGGCGTATCCGCAAGGAGATCGAGGCCGGGGAGGTCTCCACACCGGGACAGGGCCGTGCCACCTCCGCCGCGGAGGAGACCGGGCTCGGGTCGCTCGGGCGGGGAGTTGTCAGAGCGACGCGCGCCGAGGTCGCGGCGTGGCGGCGCTCCCGTCGTCGGTGACCACTTCTCGCGATGTACGCTGCATCGACGCAGGACGGGTCACGTCCTCGGAGGGAGACAGCCTGATGCCAGACGAGAAGGACGATACCGTCCTGCAGGCGGGCGACGCTGGCTACTGGGACGCGTACTACGCGCGCGCGAGTGGACCGGGCCTGCCCTCGCAGTTCGCCACCTTCGTGGCGGGCGAGCTGGACCGACATCACCGCATCGTCGAGTTCGGCTGTGGAAACGGTCGGGACGCCATGTTCTTCGCTGCCCAGGGGCACCAGGTCGTGGGGATCGACGCCGCCGAACCAGCGATCAAGCGCTGTCACGAGAACGCCCAGTCCCTCGGGCACGATGCCGACTTCGTCGCGGCACGCATCGACGACCCCGAGCTCGCCGACAAGGTCCCGCCGGCCGACGGGGCGACCGTCGTCTACGCGCGCTTCTTCCTGCACGCCATCACCGAGCAGGAGGAACGGGCTTTCTTCCGTTGTGCCCGCGCCCTGACGAAGCCCGGCGACCTCATGGCGGTCGAATTCCGCACCACGCGCGACCGGACGGGCGAGAAGGTGACCGAGCGACACTTCCGCCGGTTCCTCGAACCTGTCACCTTCCAGCTTGACGCGTTCGAGCACGGATTCCGGACCACCTACTCGGTCGAGGGATTCGGGTTCGCGAAGTACAAGCAGGACGACGCCCACGTGGCCCGTTGCCTCCTCGTGCGCCAAGGCTGAGCCCGTGGATCCCGCACGTCTGGTGACGGAGATCCAAGGCGTCAGGGCAGCCTTTCCAGACCTCGACTTCCTCGCTCCGCAGGGAGTCCTGCGTGTGCCCGTGGACCACGACGGCGCCGTCAGGCTTCGACTCCAGGTGCCTGGTCAGACGTACTTCCACCTGCACGCCATCGAGGTGGCGGCCGATGACGAGAACTGGCGGTCACACGCCTCGTGGAGGAGTAGTAGCGCCTGGACCGGGACCACCGGGACGGCCGCTGCTGCGCTGTTCGAGGCCGACGGGCACCATGACGCAGCCTTCCACACCGAGTTGGAGACCGCTCCCTGGGTCGAGGTGTCGTTCGATCGGCCCGTTGGGATCCGTCACGTGACCGTGCACAACGTCACGAGCCCCAATGCGTCGCGGGCACGCGGTATGCAGATGCTCGTGGCTGGGGCCGATGGATCGTGGCAGAAGGTCTACGACGGACGGGCCCGAGTCCAGCTGCTGCGCAGCGTCCTCGCCCAACAGGCTCTCTATCGCCTCCACCCCGTCTCCGATGAGACTGCTGACCTCGCCGCGATCGTCGTGGACATGGGCGTCGGCGCCTACAAACGAGCATCCAACGCGCTTCAGCACCTCCCGTGGATCACCGATGCCGA
Source organism: Segeticoccus rhizosphaerae (assembly GCF_005222685.1). Classification (NCBI taxonomy): domain Bacteria; kingdom Bacillati; phylum Actinomycetota; class Actinomycetes; order Micrococcales; family Intrasporangiaceae; genus Segeticoccus; species Segeticoccus rhizosphaerae. The sequence continues at coordinate 115,862 of NZ_SWMA01000001.1, read as the reverse complement.
GCGCGCGGCCGTCCGTGGAGCGGTCAACCACGGGATCCTGGGAGCCCGCAGCCTGGAGTGGACCATCCACGGGGTGAAGCGGTCGTTCCGCTACTGGTCCGAGGACGAGAAGCGGAACTACGTGGGCACGGCCGTCGAGGTGGCCCACCGGCTCCGTCAGCTCACGCCGCACGTCTGCTTCGGCTTCGGCGCCGTGCTGGCGGTGGTTCGCGACGGTGACCTCATCCCGCACGACGACGACCTCGACCTCATCGTGGCCTTCGAGCCCCACGAGGCGGCCACCCTCGCCCAGGCGAATCAGCGGATCAGCGCCTTCCTCTCCAGCGCGGGTTACACCGCCACCGGAAGACATCTCGCCCATCGTCAGGTGGCGAGGCCCGGCCAGGGCAAGAAGCTGGACGTCTTCGTCGGGATCTTCGAGGGGGACACGATCTCGTGGTACCCCGGCACCCGCGGCTCGCTCCACCGGGAGACGATGTTTCCGACCTCCGAGGGACCCATGCTCGGCCACGCGTGCCCCCTTCCACGCAACCCCCTGCAGTACCTCGAAACCGTCTACGGCCCAGGGTGGCGCAACCCCGACCCTGCCTTCCGGCACCAGTGGTCGGGCGCGGGTTACGAGGACATCGCGGGAGAGCAGGCGACCGGTCAGTAGGAGTGCGGCGTGGCCAAAGTCGCAGCCACTCGGTCGAGATCGAAGTCTTCGCCCAACCAGCTGAACATGCCCTCGAGGACTGTGGGGTCAGCGACGTAGTCGTTGTAGTGCACGTGGTAGGCGTCGTCTCCCAGCACGGCTGCCAGGTCGAGCAGCTTGGCTTCCCGGGCACGGATCTGCTCCAGGGCATTGGGACGCTTGGCCCACCACTTGCTCCGGCTCACCTGGTCGTTGTCCCTGGTGTTGATGAGGAACCGCGATCCCGGAAACGCCTGCTGAAGAAAGGCCACGAACTGAGGCACCCGCGGGTCGTTCCAGCGGATCTCCTTGACGCCGGTGACTCGCGTGTCGGGCTCCGGACGCAGGATCGTCTTGAGCGCCACTGAACGCAGCTGCGCGAGGGCGACCTCGTCGGGATACCCGTCGATCCCGAAGTAGGGATGGGCCGACGTGAGGTGGCGCCCCTTCAACAGATCCCGCCGCTCGGTCGCCAGCTGGTGATAGCGGAAGAGGTGGAACAGGGCACTGTCGTTCTCTCCGCGAATGAGGTAGCCGGGCGTGGCGTTGAGGATCCCCTGGAGCAGGGTCGATCCGGAACGGCCGTAGGTGGCGATGAAGACGTAGCGCAGCTGGTTCCACCGGCTCGTGTCGGCCTCGAGGAGCACCTCGTACTGTCGGCGCAGCGCGTCGCGCTCCCTCCCCAGCCGCTCAGCCCGTTTGCGGAGGGCCTTGCACTCGGCCCGGGTGGCATCGCGGTCCTCGAGCACCCGTCGCAGCGAAGGCACCATGAGCGCGGCGCGGGACGTCAGCGAGCGGCTCATGGCCGAGGAACCTCCGCAGTTCGGATCGCTGCAGGACAACAGCGAAGATGGTCGACTCCCTCGAGGGTGCCACACTCTCGCCTTCCCATGCTGGCACTCGATGATCCATGGCGGGGCGCGACCTCCGTGAGCCGCCGCCACGGCGACTCCCGCCGAGACGGATAGGCTGACCGACGAGGAGTTCCGAGCCTTCGGGAAGACACGACAGGAGTACTCCGTGCTGCGCCATGAACTCTTGAGCAGGCTGCACGAGCTGCTGAGGCCGCGCACCTACCTGGAGATCGGCGTCCAGACGGGCCGCAGCATCACGCTGTCGCGAACCTCGACGATCGGCGTCGACCCTGCCTTCTCGGTCATCAACGAGATCTCCTGTGACCTTCAGCTGGTGCGGTCCACCAGCGACGAGTTCTTCGCGAGGAAGGCGCCGTTGGCGCACTTCCCCGAGCCGGTCATCGACCTGGCCTTCATCGATGGGATGCACCTGTCGGAGTACGCCCTGCGTGACCTCATCAACGTGGAACGGCACACCCACCCGGCGAGCGTCATCGTGCTGGACGACATGTTGCCCCGGCACGTCGACGAGGCCGGCCGCGGGCGTGAGGCCGCCAAGAAGCGGCGGGCCTGGGCAGGCGACGTCTACAAGGTCGTGTCGACGGTGCGCGCCCTGCGGCCCGACCTCGTGTGCCTGGAGATGGACACCGCTCCGACCGGCACGCTCGTGCTCCTCGCTCCGGACGCCTCGTCGAACGCGCTGATCGATGCGTATGACGATGTCGTCGAGGAGTATGTCGTCCCGGATCCCCAGACCGTGCCGGAGGAGGTGCTGCGGCGCACCCGTGCCATGGACCCCGCGCATTTCCTCGCAGCACCGGTCTGGCCCGACCTCCGACGGCTGCGCCAACTGCCAGCGGGACGGGCGGCCCCCGAAGTGCGACGGGTGCTGGCCTCGGCAGGCCTGCGCACACCGGACTGAACGCTGGGCGCAGCGCGGTGTTCAGCCGAGCACTCGGCGCGCCGTCGCGCGGAGTGCCTTGCGGCAGCGTGCGGCCTGTGCCGGCGGCAGCACACCGAGCGCCCGCTCGACCTGCCGACCGGCGCGACGCATCCAATCGGGGTGACCGGGAGCCTTGGGTGGTTGCGCGACGTGCCCGCTTCCTGCCGAGGCCGATCCGCGGGGCGCGGAGCCGGTCAGGAGCGCTACGGGCCGGGTCGTGCTCGTGAGCAGGCGTGCCTGCACTCGCTGGAAGCGTTCACCCTGGCCGAGGCTGACGGCGATGCTCCAGGTACCGGACGGCAGACGGTCGGCCGGCAGCCCTGCCTCGACGCGGATCCCGCCTATGGCGCCGGTGACCGTGGCGTCACCCGTCACGGCGCTCTGTGCGCGCTGAAGACGCACCCGGGCCCGTTGTCCATCGCTCGTCCCCGCCCCGGGCAGGTGCAGCACGAGACGCACCTGGTCAGCAGAGCGCCGCGCATAGCTGGAGGTCACCTCCACCACGACAGCCTGGTCCTTGGGCCCGGGGCCGTTGCCGCCGGTCGAGGTCGCCTCACGGTCGTTCATCTCCGCCTCCTGGTCGATGAGGGTCTGGTGGTCGACGTCGAGCGCGACCCGCCCGCTCGGCGTGGTGAAAGGCACGACGCTGTGGGTCGCCCGCGACCCTCTGCTCAAGGGCCGCCGCTGGGGCGCCCCGGGGAGGCTCTGCAGCGGTGCCTGCCTCCGCCACGGTGAGCAGGTCACCCGCACGAAGACGTCGTAGACGGCGGGCTCCAACGGTTGCCCGCCGGCAACGGTCTCGGGGTCGAGCTCGAAGACCGTCTCGAAGGTGAAGGGAAGGATGCCGGGTGCTTCCTCCGTCATCTGCTCTGCGTCCCCGCTGATCAGGTGGACGTCGTGGGAACGGCGATTGCGCAGGGCGAGCTCGATGCGCCGCCGGCCGTGGACCGCGCTGAAGTCGAGGACGTCGTGGGACACCGGCGAGCCGAGCTCGATCGGAGGCCGCCACCAGGTCCGCCCACCGTCGACCTGGAACTCCAACGGTGAGCCGTCTCCGTAGCACAGGCCGGTGATGGCTCGCACCCGAAACGTGTCGTCGACGACCTCGATCTCGACCAGCTCCTGGTGGACCCCGATGGTCGACTCGACGGCTCCCAGCGCGACCAGGCCCTCGAAGTCACCGGCCCGAAGGAGCTGGGAACGCGCCCGGGCCATGCCGTGCAGGTGGATGTCCACCGAGGGCGGGAAGCGCTCCTGCGCCAGCTCCCGCAGCGCATCGAAGTGCTTGCGCAACTCCGCGGGCGTCCGGTGCGGCACCGACCGGGTCAGCCAGCCGAGCCCCTTGCTGTCGTAGTAGAAGGCCAGCAGCCGGTCCCGGAGATCCCCCGGCTCGGTGTAGCGCTCGATGACGTCGAGGGTGTCCCGCAGGTAGACGTAGAAGTCGGCCCACTCGTAGGCCCGCGCTCCCGCGTTGCCGCGGTCTGCGCGCCGGTGCCAGTAGTAGACGGGGTAGTCCGACAGCACCGAGATCACGTCGGCGCAGAAGAACGCCTCCAGGACGAAGGGGTGGTCCTCCATTCGCCGCGGCCCCTCGAAGAACCTGATGTGGTGTTCGTTCAGGAACTCCCGCCGGAACATCTTGTGTGGCGTCATGATGCCCACCAGCGGGTCCTTCCCGAAGGTGGCTCGAGGACGGTTCTTGTCAAAGAGGGGCGCCACGTGCCAGGCACCGCCCTTGCGCACCTCCTTGCCCACGACGACGTCCGACCCGTTCGCCACCGCATAGGCGTACAGCCGCTCCAACGCCTCCGTGCCCAACTCGTCGTCGTGGTCGACGAGCTGGACGTACTCACCCTCGGCCGCGTCGATGCCGATGTTGCGTGGTCTGCCCGACCATCCGGAGCCCGGGGTGTGGATCACCCTGACATTCGGTGTGGACGCGGCCAACCGGTCCAGCTTGCCCGGGGTGTCGTCGGTCGACCCGTCATCCACGAAGATCGTCTCGAAGTCCGAGGCCGGCATCGTCTGCTCTGCCAACGACCGGATCAGCGGGTCGATGTGTCCGCCGGGGTTGAAGACCGGCACGACGACGCTCACCTTCACCTTCGCTGGTTGCGCCGGACCGGCCTCCGCCCCGCTCACGTGCGGGCTCCGATGGCGGAGTAGAACTCCGCGATGACTTCGGCGTTGTAGGCGGCGGCGTCGAAGGGCTTGGTGGGCACCTCACCGGCCAGCGCACTGCGCATGCCCGCGGCCAGGGCTTGTGTGTCTCGGCTGACCACCAGACCGGCTCCTTCCGGCAGCGCGCCGTTGATCGAGGGGAAGTCCGTGCTGACGATGGGCAGGCCAAGAACCCTGGCCTCGAGGAAGACCATCGGATGTCCCTCGTAGTCGCTCGAGAGCACGAAGCAGTCGCACTGCGCCATGATGGCGTACGGGTTGGCCTGCTGGCCGGCGATCGTCACGACCTCGGAGAGGCCGAGACGATCAACTCGCGTCTTGAGCCCGTCGAGCATCGGGCCCCCTCCCACGATCACGAGTCTGGCCAGAGGGTGTTCCTGGCGCACCAGGTCGAAGGCTTCGATCAGACGGTCGTCGTTCTTCTCCGGGGAGAGCCGCCCCACGGTGACGAAGGTGAAAGCCCCGGGTTCCCCACGCGCGAATCGATCGACGATCTGCAGGCGCTCCACCTCGGCCACCAGACCCTCGATCCCGTAACGCTGTGCCAGTGCCGACATCGCTTCCGACAGGGTGTTGGGCAGGACGACAGCCGGCGGCCGGCCGTGGTCGACGGCATCCACGCCCCGCCCGAGCCGCAGGATCTGCTCGACGTTGATGCTGTTGCGTGCCCAGGTGTGCTTCTCCTTCGCGACGACGTCCGACAAGTTCGTCGCGTTCATCCGGCACAGCGCCGGGGACACGGACACCAGGTGGTCAAACGCGGGATACATCGAGAAGACCGCACGGAGGTTGGCCTCGTGGGGACGATGACCGTCGACTTCTCGCATCTGGTCGGATCTCAGATCGGAGTGCAGCCAGATGGAACGCGACCGGGCCGGCGCCTGGAGGAGCAGGAAGGCCCAGTACGACGCGTAGCCGCTGTAGTCGATGACATGGTCGAAGCGCGCCTCCCCGAAACAGCGCCGCCACTCCTGGCCGAAGACGGCTCTCATGGAGTCGAGGTCCAGCCGTGGAGCATCGACACCGATCGTCTGGAGGCGTCGGCGGTTCCAGCGGTCCTTCTTGCTGGGGACGATGCCCCCGACACGCGGGAAGACTCTCACGCGCGGGTCGATCCTCGCCTCGTTGTGTCGGCGCTCGAGGTCGTCGGGTTCGGCATAAAAGGCCGTGACGTCGAAGCGGTCGTGGTCGATGTTCGCCAGCAGGTTGAGCGCCGATGCCGTGATGCCGTTGAACCGCAGTCCTCCGAGGTAGATCACGATCGACTCCCGACCGTCGGGGCTCAGCGGTGCGACATCATGTCGAGCGCTTCCCCTGAACACGACATCGATCACCCGCTTCGCGCTCGACCCGTCGTCGCCGGCGGCGAAGCGCTGTCGGGCGCAGGCGTAGACCTCTCGGTGGGTGACTTCGGGATCTGGTGTCTCGTGGGTTCCGACCGCCCGGATGAGGCGGATGAGCTCCGGGACGGTCCGCGCTGTCGGTCCCGGGAGCTGCTCCACGTCCAGGTAGATGCCGCGCTCCCCGAACCGCCCCGGGTCGGGGGTGAAGAAGATGACGGGCCGTCCGGTTGCCAGGAAGTCGAAGAAGGCGCTCGAGTAGTCGGTCACCAGGACATCGGTGAGGCCGAGGACCTGGTTGGTGGGGATCTCGTTGGGGACCAGGATGTCTGCGAGGTCCGGATGCTCGAGGGCGAAGCCATAGACCTGTTGATGCACCTTGAGCAGGACCTGGTGTCCCGTCGGTAGTCCGGCCCTGACGGCCCGAACCTGTTCTCCGAGGAGAGCCACATCGTTGGTAGGGGCGTGGAAGGAGGTCCCGCGCCAGGTGGGGACGAAGAGGACCAGTCGGTCCGTCTCCCCGACCTCGAGACCGGAGTCCCTCAGCCGCTGGCGGAGGTTGGCTGATTCCAGGTCGGTGAGGAACTGCTCGTCGACCCGCGGAAAACCTTCGGTGACGATGCGGCCGCGAAAGAGGTTGGTCAGGCGGAAGCCGTCCTGATACATCCGCTGGGTCATGAACGGGCCTGAGGAGAGCAGGAAATCGGCCATCAGAAGGTTGCGCACGACGTTGGTCGCCCCCCGGCCCCCCTCGGGCGAGTCGTAGCCCATGGTCTTGAGCGGTGTGCCGTGCCAGGTGTTCAGGTAGACCTGGCCCTCCCGCTTGCAGAACTCCCACGGGAACGTGGCGTTGTTGATGAGGTACTTGCTGGTCGCCAGAGCCCTGAAGTACGCGGCCGAGTGACGCCGGACAAAGGTGACGCTGCCGTCGTGGGCAAACCGGGCCGTGGTCGAGCGGTAGCGCTCAGGGTCGGACAGGACCCAGACGTGCTTGAGGTGTGCGAAGCCCGGATCCGACCGTAGCTCCCGGAAGATGGCCTCCGGGTTGCACAGCATGCCGTTGCCCGCGAAGGACTCATACAGGACCGTGTCGTCCTGGATCGGTCGCGAGCGCCAGAAGTTCTGCCACTCGAAGGTTCCCGTCTTGCGCACCTTTCGAACAAAGCGCCGAACGCGAACCCGGGTCGGGGACGGAATGTGCATGGTGCCCTCTCCGCATCTTCGTTCCAACCTAACCGCGAGGGCCGGCATCCACCACCGAGCTCTCAGGCCGTTCCAAGGCAGCAGCACCGTCCCGAACACGCACGCGGCCCGCCTGACGACGCGTCGACCTGATCCCGCGAATGTCGGGCGGCCTTAGACTCCGTGATGGCGCCACGACAGTGGGTGCAGTCGAGCCGGTGAGGAGCAAGTGCGTGACCCCGAAGATCCCTGCCCCGAAAGGCCTGCGGAGGGTGAGCCGCAAGTTGCGGAAGACCGGGCAGTTCGAGTGGCGGCTCTTCTGGCGCGCCCGGCCGCTCGAGGAGACGCACGTCCTCTACGAGTCGTTCGCCGGAAACGGGGTGCTGTGCAACCCGGAGGCGATCTTCCGTGGTCTGCTCGAGGACAGCCGGTATGCCCATCTCCACCACATCTGGGTCATCAGTGACGATGAGGCCGCCGGCGCGACCATGAGGGAGTTTGCGCGGCACCCCAGGGTCCGCTTCGTCCAGCAGGGCTCGCCGTCGTACCACCGTGCCCTGGCAACCGCGAAGTACCTGGTCAACAACGCGACCTTCCCGCCGGACTTCGGCAAGCGCGAGGGTCAGGTCTACGTGAACACCTGGCACGGCACGCCGCTCAAGACCATGGGGTATGACGAGCCGGAGGGCGGCCCCAACGCGCGCAACGTCATACGCAACCTCCTCAGCGCCGACTACCTGCTCGCCTCCAGCCCGTTCATGGCCGAGCAGATGTACGAGTCGTCCTACCGACTCACGAACGTCTTCAGCGGCGAGATCGTCACCGAGGGCGCACCGCGGGTGGACCGGCAGCACCTGGACGCGTCGGAGCGACTCCGCGTCCTGGCCCGGCTGCGCGCTTCGGGGATCCCCCTCGAACAGGGCCAGAAGATCGTTCTGTATGCGCCCACCTGGCGGGGGCAGTCATTCCACTCACCGAGCAATGACGCCGCCGCCCTGGGGCAACGGGTGCGCCGCCTACGGGCACAGCTGCCGCCCGACCACATCGTGCTGCTCAAGGTGCACCAGCAGGCCTATGGCTTCGCGCTCGAGCAACCGGACCTGAGGGACACCCTGGTGCCGAACGAGATACCCACCAATGTGGTGCTCGGGGTGACGGACGTGCTCGTCAACGACTACTCGAGCGTCTTCTTCGACTTCTTGTCCACCGGCCGTCCCATCATCTTCTTCACCCCGGACCTCAGGGACTACGAGGGCTACCGCGGGCTCTACCTGGCGCCGGACGAGCTCCCCGGGCCCGTGGTGTCACGGATCCCCGAGTTGGCGCGGCTCGTCGTCGCAGCCGGGTCAGGGGACCCGGAGGATCCGCTCGTCTCACACCGCGAGGCCTACGACACGGTGCGCGGCCGCTTCGCGCCGAAGGACGACGGACACGCGACGGAGCGGGTCATCGACATCATCTTCGGCGGAAAGCGTCGGGGGTATGACGTGCGGCCCGCCCGTCACGACGGACGACGACGGATCCTGATCTATCTCGGTGGGATGCGTTCGAACGGCATCACCACGTCTGCGATCAACCTGCTCAACAACATCGACCACGACCGCTTCGATGTCACGGCCTTCTACACCTACAGCCGCAATGCCGACCAGGCCAGGAATGCCGCCGCGATCCATCCTCGGGTCAGGGTCATCCCGAGGGTGGGTGGCATGACGCCCAGCAAGCGACACAAGCGAGACCGCAACCGGCTTCTCGAGTTGGGGATGAACGCTCCCGGACTGGACGTCCCCGGCGTCACAGCCCTCTTTCGCGACGAGTGGCGGCGTTGCTTCGGGGAGGCATCCTTCGACCACATCATCGACTTCAGCGGCTATGCAGCCTTCTGGTCCTTCCTCCTGCTGCAGGGAGAGGCCGCGAGCCACTCCATCTGGCTGCACAACGACCTCAAGGCCGATCAGGAGCGAGAGGTCGACGGCCGTCGTGCGCACGAGGCCAACCTCCGAGGCGTCTTCTCCACGTATGCCGGCTACGACCACCTGGTCTCGGTGTCCAAGGCACTGATGGAGATCAATGCCAGGAAGCTCACAGAGGTGGATGACCCGGAGAAGCACACGTATGCGCGGAACACGATCAACGATCGGCGCATCACCACCATGGCGCACGGCTTGGACGGTGGCTCCAGAGACCGCGACGACAGCGCCACCATCCCGGTCACGCCGCTCCCGACCGCGGTCGCCGAGCTTGCGCGGTCCTACGGTTTGGACGCCATAGAGGCCGAGGTCCAGCGGCGTCGCACGGTCGATACGGTGCTGCCGGAAGCCCCCGGTGTCACGACGTTCGTGACCGTGGGTCGGCTCTCCCCGGAGAAGAACCATGCCCGACTGATCCGTGCGTTCGACGCCGTCCACCAGGAGCACCCCGCGACCAGACTGGTCATCGTGGGCAGCGGCCCTCTCCAGGAGGAGCTCCAGTCGCTCGCCCTCGGGCTCGGCCTCGCCCGCGCCGTCATCCTGGCCGGCCACCAGAACAATCCCTTCGCCATCCTGGCCGAGTCGGACTGCTTCGTGCTCTCCAGCGATTACGAGGGACAACCGATGGTGATCCTCGAAGCGCTCGTGTTGGGGCTTCCTGTCGTCTCGACAGACTTCGCCTCGGTCGGCGGTGCCCTGCCCGAGAACGTCGGGCTGGTGGTGGACCGATCGGTGGAGGCTCTGGCCGGCGGGATGCGACGTGCACTGGCCGGTGAGGTGCCCAAGCGCGCCTTCGACGCCACGGCATACAACCAGGAGGCGGTCGAAGAGTTCTACCGGGCCATCGGGGTCCCGGCCGCCCACTTCGACCGCGGCGAGCCTGCCACCTCATCCGGCGATCAGTCCGCGACGCGGTAGGTGGGCCATGGGGACCGTCGATGTCAGCGTGGTCATGGCGTCCTACAACACGGGGGCACGGATCGAGTGGACGCTGTCCGAGCTGCAGCGGCAGTCGCTGGACCCGTCCGAGTTCGAGGTCGTGGTCATCGACGACGGCTCGACCGACGACACCTTCGACCGGCTGCAGAGGTTGGCCGGCGTCTATCCCAACCTGGTCGTAGACCGGATCCCGGGCTCGGGTTGGCCGGGACGTCCCCGCAACGTCGGGGTGCAGCGCGCGTCGGGTGACTACGTGCTCTTCATGGACCACGACGACGCCATGTTCCCGGAAGCCCTCGAGCGGCTCGTCGCGTTCGCCCGGGACGTGGACGCAGACGTGGTCATCCCGAAGGAGGTCGTCGACGGGTGGAAGACGCCGGGGTGGGCCACCTGGCGTGAGAACGTCCCGCGCGTCACCCACTGGGACGCGGAGGTGGTCGCCTGCCTCACACCGCACAAGCTCTATCGCCGGGAGTACCTCCTCGAGCACGACATCCGGTTCCCCGAGGGGCGGATCCGGCTGGAGGACTTCGACTTCAATGCCCAGGCCTTCGTCCGCACCGAGAAGGTCGCCATCTTCGCTGCGTACCCCTGCTACACGTGGATCATCGGCACCGGGAACAGCCACAAGGCCGGGTATGACGTGCAGGTCTACTGGGATTCCTTCGAACGGTCTCTCCAGCCGATCGTGCGTGAGCTGCCGCCCGGCACCAAGCGGGACACCCTGCTGGCCCGGTGGTACCGCAGCCGGATCCTGGAGCGGCTCAACCCGCAGCTGCTCGGCTTCAGCGACTCCTATCGCGGCACCCTCGCCGAGAAGTTCAGCGGGCTGTTGCACTACTTCCCACCCGGCATCGACGCCGCGCTCACCCCGGCCGACCGGATGCGCTCGGTCCTGTTGCGCCGTGGCGACTGGGAGGCCCTGGCCGGGCTCGCCGAGCTCGATCGAGGCATCCGGCCCGCAGTCAGCGAGACCCGGGTGTCCTGGGAGGGCGACCGGTGGGTGCTCGTCTGCCGCGGGCATGTCGAGGGAGCCTCGGGGCCGGTGCGCGTGGCACGCGTGGACGGCCGGGTGCACCGGGTCGTGCCCGACCACCTGGGGTTGTCACCGGAGGAGACCGACCTGACCGATGCCCTGGCCGCGAGCCGCTCCGACCTGATCGTCCACCGCCGACAGGACCTGGTCGACTGGAACCTCCCCACGGAGGGCGGACTGGACGTCGACGGGGATCGGCTGACGTTCAGCCTCCGGGCTGAGCTCGACCCCGCGACTGCGGCCTTCGGCGAGCCGCTCGACGACGGCATCTGGGATCTGGTCATCCGCATCCTCGGTCTCGGCTGGCCGCTCAAGGCACGGCTCGCCGCCCCGAAGCCGGTCTCCGACCTCGCCATCGGGGACGGACGGCAGGCGCTGCTCTACACCACCGTGGGTGGCACGGTCGCCGTGGACACCAGGTCGGAGGCACGCGCGTTGCTGGACCACGCCCGGCCCGACCGCAAGGGCCTGGTGGTGACGAGCGAGGAGAAACAGGTCGCGATCCGCTGGCCGCTGCCCCACGTGCACGTCCCGGCCGGTGCGCGCTCGAGCCTGTCCGGCGAGGTGCTGGTCGACGACCACGCCCACCCGGCCCGGGTCATCGCCAATGCGGCCGGGGCCACCCTGCTGGCCTTCGTCGAGGTGCCCGAGGACGATGAGGTCCACGCGGTGCGGGCCCGGTTCGGGATCCGGGCCAGCCGACCGTTGGCGGGTCTGCGGCGAGGGGCGGACGGAGTGCGGGTCGTGCGGGCATCTCGACCGCCGTCGGAACCGCCGAACACGCCTGAGGCCGTGCATACCGGCCGCGGACGTGCCGCTCTGCGGGCGACAGCGATCTCGGCCAAAAGAAGAACGGCCAAGGGCCTGCGGACGGCTCGCGCGCGTTGGGCGCGCCGCAACTGATCCTCGCCTCAGGCTCCGCGCTGGTAGCCGAAGCGGTCGTAGTCCTCGCTGTAGAACGCCTCGACCCGACGCTGCAACTGTCCGGACACCGTGAACTCGCTGCTGGAGACCCCGCTCTCCTTCTTGCGCTCCAGGACGCGAGGGACCTCGCCGCCGAAGTCGGTGCCGAGGCGCCGTCCGAGGTCGGTCATGACGCGCTCCATGCCGTCCTCGAGCCGATAGACGGTGCACCCGGGCAGGTAGAAGTCAGACTGCGGTCGGAGGTGGTTGTCCAGGTGGAACGGGTCTTTCGCGTAGGCGCTGAACGCCTTCTCGGCCCACTGCTCGACCGCCTCGGAGTCGGTCGCCACGTCCTCGTGGCGCCTCGCGTAGCCGTATTCGGAGCGGAAGCGCGTCAGCGGGTGCCGGGTCACCATGAAGACGACGTCGAACAGGTCGATCCGGAAGACCTCCTGGAGGATCGACGCGTGCATGTGCTGTGGCGAGCAGCGCCGTAGGCGGTTGAGCGATCCCTTGCCCAGGCGTGGGTCGCGGTAGTGGACGGTGTAGCCAGCGTCGCCGAACACTCGCTCAATGCTCGAACCACCGGCCTTGGGAACGTGGATGAACAGAACGCTCCGACCGTCTTTCCTGAAGACTGGCACCGCACGGGCCTCCTCGTCGTAGAGCCGTCGGTCAGCGAAGATAGCCGGTCGCGTCGACCAGCACGTGCACCGCTCCACGGGAGTGGTTCACGATCGTCACGGTCCCGTCCGACCGCACCCTGGTGATCCCCAGGTGCGCCAACGTCTGCCCCTTGGCGAAGTTCAACGTCGACCGACCATCCGACCCCGCCCCGACATACAACAACCCATTCGCCCTCGGACCGGTCACCGTCACGTTCAACGCCGCCGCCGTCGCACCCGCCGGCACCGGCGAACCAGACACCCCGGCCACCTTGACCCGCACGCTCTCACCCGCACCCAACGCCGTCCGCCGCGGATTCGCCGCCTCCCCGGACCGCGTGTCCAACACCCGCACCGGCTCCACCACCTGGTAGCTGCCGCCCGAGGTCGACCGGGTGAAATAGCCGGTCGCGTCGACCAGCACGTGCACCGCTCCACGGGAGTGGTTCACGATCGTCACGGTCCCGTCCGACCGCACCCTGGTGATCCCCAGGTGCGCCAACGTCTGCCCCTTGGCGAAGTTCAACGTCGACCGACCATCCGACCCCGCCCCGACATACAACAACCCATTCGCCCTCGGACCGGTCACCGTCACGTTCAACGCCGCCGCCGTCGCACCCGCCGGCACCGGCGAACCAGAAACCCCGGCCACCTTGACCCGCACGCTCTCACCCGCACCCAACGCCGTCCGCCGCGGATTCGCCGTCTCCCCGGACCGCGTGTCCAACACCCGCACCGGCTCCACCACGTGGAACAAGCCCCAGGCGGAGGGCCGCGCGGCGTTGGACGGCTGCGAGGCCGGACCGGTCCCCACGACGTTGGTCGCGCGCACGGTGAACGTGTAGGTGGTGTCGTTGGTCAGACCCGACACCACGGCGGACCTCGCGGAACCGGAGACACGCGCGGTCGCCCCACCCGGGGACGCGGTCACGGTGTAGCCGGTGATCGCGCTGCCGTTGGACGGGGCGGCAGACCAGCTCACGGTCGCGCGAGCGTTGCCGGCGACGGCGGAGACCGAGGTCGGTGTGCCCGGGACGGTCGCCACCAGCTCGAAGCGCATGGCGTCCACGCCGATCCTGTCCGTCGTCGGCCCCGGGCCGTCATCGGCCACGTGCACGGTGACGGAGCTGCCGGAGCGGGCCAGGTAGGTGCCGAGCGAGGTGTACCGCTCGACGCCGTCCGAGGTGACCGCCCCTTGGTCGACGACCTTGTCGGTCACGCCCTGCGCATCGGTCACGGTGTAGTGGGCCTGGGCCGTCGCATTCGTCTTCGGGATGCTTGCCGAGACGCGGTAGAGCCCACGCGACAGCCTCGGCGACCAGGTGGCACCGTTGTACTCGGTGCCGTCGCTGCTCGGATGGGTCCAGTAGGACATCGCCTGGCGCCCGTAGGGGTCGTTCTTGCGCCAGTAGTTCATCTTGCCGGTGAAGACGAAGGACGTGCTTCCGGGGCCATACGTGCGAGTGCCGTAACTGACCGGCACGGCCCGGCCGGCGACGGCGCCGTCGAGCCAATTGGCGTCGATGTTGATCGTCGAGCCGCCCCAGCTCTGGGTCAGCGTGTTGTACTGGTGCAGCCGCTGGTGCCTCGACCAGTACCCGTCACGAAAGTCCGGGTAGGAGGCCGAGTCGGAGGTGGTCTGCAGGCCGTTCCAGTGCGCGAACCACACATCGTCCGGCGGTGCGAAACCGCTGGACCCGACCGCGTTGGACATGTCCACCATGAGCGACCCGCTGCCGCCGTAGACCCCGGAGCCGTAGCCGAGCCGGTGCAGCTCGTTGGTCCACGCCGTGACGAAGGTGAGCACCGTTGCGGTGCATGCCGCGTCACCGCGGGCGTAGCCCTCCATGTTGTAGTAGATCGGAGTGCCCGGGCCGAGGCCGAAGTACTGTGCCCGAGTGACCGCATCCGCGGCATTGGCCTTGCCCTGCGCCGCCGCCTGGGCCGGGTCGATGTGGGCGAGGTTGTCCTGGATGACGCAGGGCGCCTGCGGGCCCACCCACAGGGGCATCAGGCCCCAGCCCATCCCTTTGACCTGGTCCACCCAGGCGGCGGAGAGGTTGCCGTCGGGGCAGGCGCGCATCGACCCGCCGAGGTAGATGCCGACCGAGCGGTAGGGGGAGGACAGCCAGTCGTCCATGACGGCGGTCGAGGGGGCAGCGCAGGTGTCGAACCCCATACCGCCCGCGGTGGACTGCGCCGGTGCGGTCGCCGTGGAGAGGCTCGCGGTGCGTGCCAGGTCGCGGCTGGTGCCCTCGGCCGACGCGCGGTCGGACGTGGACGGCTGCGCCGACGGCGCGGTGGAGGTGGGCGACGCACTCGAGAGCACGCGGTCGACCACGGTCGGGTCGGCAGCCCACGAGACCTCGGCCTCGACTCCTCGGCCGGTGAACGAGACGTGTTTGACGTGTCCGCCGGCGTCCGAGCGGACGACCGCGTCGAGGCCGCCGACCTTCGCGGAGGACCGGGGCAGCGACCGGGCCTGCGGGCTGGCGGGACGGAGCCAGACGGTGTCGGACCGGCCGATCGCCCGAGCAGGGCAGTCCTGGTCTGCACCGGGAGCGCCCACGTAGACGGCGTTGCGGTCCAACCGCACACAGGTGTCGGGGGCGGACGTCAGGTCGTGGACCGGCCAGGTCGAGGGCACCTCGACCTGGATGCCCCGGTAGCTCACCGTCCGGAGCTCCGGGTGGTCCACGCCGGAGCCGGCGACGGAGCTCGTGGTGGCGGAGTAGGCGGGAGCAAGCGCGGCCGGGTTGAGCGACAGCGCCATCACCAACACGCCGAGCCACGCGAGCCGGGCACGGAACCGGCGAGCCATGCGATCCCTCTTTCACGTACGGTCGTCCATCACGATCTGGGTCAGCCCCCGACGAGCGAGCCAAGCATGGCACGGGACGCATGGCATTCGGTGCCGCCGCCGCCGGCGAATTCGTCGTGAGGCCGAGGACGGCGCAGAGGTCAGGTGCCGGCCAGCTCCCGGATCCGCGCGAGCGTCTCCGGCGGAGTCGTCCGCTCGCCGAGCTGATTGAGCTTGCCCGTGCCGTGGTAGTCGCTTGACCCGGTGACGAGGAGTCCGAGCCGACTCGCCAGCGCGTCGCCGTGCGCGACCGCCTCGGCCGAATGGTCGCGGTGGTGCACCTCCAGCCCGCCCAGACCGGCCGCCGCCATCTCCTCGATCACCTCGTCGCCCACCGTCCGTCCCCGCGCCGCCGCAAACGGGTGCGCCATCACCGGCACGCCCCCCGCTTCACGGACCAACCGCACCGCCTCGACGACGTGGGGTGCGTAGTGGGAGACGAAGTATGGCGAGTCGTCCCGCAGGTAGGAGGCGAACGCCACGTCCCGGTCGGCCACGATCCCCGTCGCCACCAACGCGTCCGCGATGTGCGGCCGACCGATCGTCGAGCCGTCGCGCGCCTGGGCGAGCACCTCGTCATACGTGATCGGCACGTCCCGGGCGAGGCGCTCGACGATCCGTTGCGCGCGGGTCTCACGGCTGACCCGTGTCTTCTCCAGCTCTGCGAGCAGGCCCGGGTGCGTGGGGTCGATCAGGTAGCCGAGCAGGTGGATGCTCGTCCCCCGGTGCGCGCAGGAGATCTCGATGCCGCGGACCAGCCCGAGGCCGAGTCGCTCGGCCTCCGCCGACGCCTCGGCCCAGCCCGCCGTGGTGTCGTGGTCGGTGATCGCCACCACGTCCAGGCCAGCCCGTCGAGCCGCCCGCACCAGCTCCGCCGGGCTGTCCGTGCCGTCGCTCGCGGTGGAGTGGGTGTGCAGGTCGATGCGCATGGCCCAAGGCTAGGTGGGCCCGGTCTCACCCCGTCGGCGTGCCGCCCGGACAACTCCCTGCCCGTAGAGTCGGCGTCATGACGCAGCGGATCGCCTCGGACCTGGTGGCCAACGTCGCCCTCGTGCACGTCCGGGTCGGCAGCTCGGTGCAGGCCGGTGACGAGGTGGCGCTGCTGGAGTCGATGAAGATGGAGATCCCCGTCGTGGCCGAGGAGCCCGGCACCGTCACCGACGTGCGGGTGACCCCCGGCGACGTGGTCCAGGAGGGCGACGTCCTGGTCGTCATCGACTGAGCCGATCTCTCTGGCGACCGGGGGGATCGGGGCCGTGACATGCCGGTGCCGGGCCGGCATACCTCTGCAGGCAGCCGACCCGGCACCGACCGGACGCGCGCCGCTCAGCCGCCGCTGGGCGCCCCGTAGACCTCGATCTCACTGGAGTCGAGGAACTGCACACCCGGCCCACCCTGCGGGTCGAGCATCGTGTACTTCACGTACTGCACCCCCGCCGCGCCGGCGGTCGGCGTCACGGAGTTGAGCTTGCCGAGGTTGTCCGCGCCGAAGGTGCCCTGCGCGGCCATCGTCCACGTCGTGCCGTCGGGCGAGGTCTCGACCGTGTAGCCGGCCGTGGCCGCCTCCGGCCCGTCACCACAGGTGTTGGACGGGTCGATCGCCACCGTGCTGATGTCGACCGCCTGCGGCAGCTTGATCACGACGTACTGCCCACCGTCGGCCGCGTCACTGCCCCAGCCCTGGCCGAGCGACTGGTCGATGATCGACGACGGACCACAGCCGTATGGCGTGTAGTCCGGCCCGGTGAAATCGGTCACCGTGGCGCCACCGGCCGAAGCCGCCCAGTCACGCACGAGCGACCAGTCCTTGGTCGTCGAGCCGCGGCCGACCGACAGCGTCGTCACCTGGGAGTCGTAGCCAGCCCCACCGACGAAGACGTCGGGATAGGTGCCGGGGATGATCCCCTCGATGGTGTAGGTGCCATCCGCAGCTGTCGTGGCGGCGTAGTCGCCCGGGAACCCGGAGTTGTGACCGCCGAAGGCCACCGTGGCCCCGGCGACCGGATCGTCGGTCGACTGGTCGGTGACCGTGCCGGTGACGGTGCCGCGCGGGGTGTCCGCCGCCGGCGGCGTGTTGAAGTCCTCCACCGGGTGCAGGTCGTTGCCGTCGACGGTGCCGGCGAAGAAGCCCATCCCGCGATGCGCGAAGACCTTCCAGACCTTCTTCACGTGCTGGCCGCCGTAGATCGCCTCGTCCGCCTGGAGGATGGAGTTGCGCATGTCCAGGTATGACGGGTAGGTCGGCGAGAGCTCCATGGCGCGGGTCACGAGCGACTCGGCCAGCTTGGGCCCGACCGCGGTGCGCAGGTCCCACAGGCTCTGGGTCCAGATCTCGCCAGCCCGGTGGACGCGCCCGTCTGTGTACAGGGCTTCGAAGTCGCCGTAGGTGTAGCCGCCGGGACCGGTGCTCTCGATGCCCGGGCAGGCCGGCGAGGTGGAGCCGACCTTGCAGTCAGTGGCCTCGCTGCGGATGCCCTTGCCGGCACCGACGTAGTAGCCCGTTTGAATGTCGCCGGCCCCTTTCCTGTCCTTGATGTGGCCCTGGTTGACCAGGTAGTCCAGCGCGTACCAGTCGCTCCAGGCCTCACCCATCGAGCCGCCTTGGTGGGAGTCGAGCGCCGGGTTGTTGTTGGCGTCGGTCACCAGCCGGTGGGACAGGCCGTGGGTGTACTCGTGGTAGACGATGTCCGCCTCGTCCGAGCCCATCGTCGGGATGAACTGGTCGATGTAGTGCGGCGCGCTCCACAGGTACATCTGCATGGTCGGCGAGATGCCGTCCGGCGGGGTGGCGAAGTTGGCGTTGTCGATGTGGCGCAGGTCGGGCAGGCCGGCCGCGGTGTCCGCACCGTCCAGCGACTCGTTGTGCACCGAGTCGCCGCCCTTGCCCTGGCCGCTGGAGTTGACCTGCTGGAAGTTGCCTGCGGCCTCGGTGAAGCCGATCGGCGCCTTCTCCAGGTAGTCGTGCCAGGTGTTGACGAAGTAGAAGTTCTGCACCGCGGTGCGGGACTCGTTGTCCTGCCAGGAGAACGGCGTCTCGGGCAGCCAGGTGCAGGCCCACGTCGCACACCGGTCGACGTCCTTGGGCGGGGACGTCCTCACCAGCGGGAAGATGTAGCCCTTCCTGCCGGTCGGCGCGATCTCCTCGCCCGAGTCGGCGACGTTGTTGTCGTTGACGTCGCTGTAGGAGTGGACGTTGTTGCCGAACAGGACGACCGACCCCCGCGGCAGCCAACCCCTCTTGTTGAGGTTGACCCGGTGCGTCTTGCCGCCGGAGCCCGGGGCGCCTGGATACCAGTCGAAGACCCTGGCCACCTGCTTCTTGGCCCTCACCTGCTTCGCCGCTTTGCGCGTGTTCGGTCCGTTCTTGGCCGGGACCTCCGTCCGCGCCTGGCCGACAGCCGAATCCACGAGGTCGGAGCTCAGGAAGTCGCGGTAGAGCACCCGGCCGCTCTCGGCATCGATCACGGCAAGCGTCGGCTGGGACGCCGACATGGTCACCGTCTGGATCGCCCGGCGGGTGCCGCCCGGAGTCTGGAAGAGGACCTCCTTGCCACTGTCGCCCTTGGCCGGCGCCACATCTGCCTCGCCGACGTCCTTCTTGGCCGCGCGGATCGCCTCGTTGACGCTGAGGCCACCCCGCACCGAGGCGGGCGAGTGCAGCCCGGCGACGGGCGAGCCCGTCACGTTGATCAGCCGGCCGTCCTTGGTGACGTTCGCCTTGAGGCCGTTGCCGAACAGCGGGACGCCGTCGACCTTCTGGACGAAGGACAGGTGGCGGATGCCCGCGATGTCGACGTAGTCGCGCGCCAGCTCGAGGTGGTCGAGGTCGCTCGTGCTCAGCTTGAAGACGGCCGCGTGGTCACGGACGTAGGACAGCGCGATGCTGGCGGCGGACGACGCCGACGGGCCGGTGAGCAGGCCGTCGAGCCGGCTGACCTGCCGCGGCGTGCCGGTGAGCGGGTCGATGTCGATGACCGACTGGGTGCCGAGCTGCTGGGACAGCTCGCGGACCGCGGGCCTCGCCTGCAGCAGTGCCGACTTGCGGGTGTTGGCCTTCCTGGCCGCCCTGCTCGTGCCCTGCCGGACGTCGATCGTGGACTGCTGCTCCGCCTTGTCCGCGGAGTGGCCCTTGCCCGAAGGCGAGGAGGTATGGGTCGTGCTGCGAGGGCTGGATGGGCCACCGGTCGCGAACGCGGGCTGGAACGCCAGCAGGCCGGTGGTGCAGGCAGTCGCTATCGCCAGGGTCGTGCCGACCCTTGAGCGTCGAGACATGCTTCTTCCCTTCGGGGAATGGACAGGAACTTCCCGATCCTGCTCCCCGAAACCCCAGCCGACAACTGTTGCCGACGTGTTTGCACCAGGGGTAAGGAATGCTCAGCACGCCGCTGGACAAACCTTGACCAAATTCAGTCGTGCGCTTGACCTTCCGCCCCTGCGCCTGCCCACCAGATCCCCCGCGACCGAGCCGGGCGGTGCTTCCACAGCGAGTGCATGCAGAGTTCATGAACATTCGGTACCCTGTCACCATGAGCACCGAGATTCTTCAGGTCCGCGACGTCCCGTCGCAGGACGCCCAAGCGCTGCGTGCACGCGCGGCGGCTCGCAACATGTCGCTGTCGAGTTACCTGCGGGAACTGATCCACGAGGACACGTCTCGTCCGGCCATGACGGAGGTGCTGGCGCGGATCGCTTCTCGGAGCGCCGTGGAGGCAAGCGGCGAAGACATCCGATCATTCATCGACGAAGATCGTCGGTGAGATGACGGTTGTCGTCGATGCCTCGATCGTCGTTCGCCTCGTGCAAAACCGGCGTGGCGATGCCGAACTGCGTGAGAGGTTCGTCGGACAACGGCACGTCCACGCGCCGGCGCTCATCGATGCCGAGGTGACGTCGGCGATACGGGGCCTTTTGCTGACGTCCAAACCGTCGATCCGAATCACCGACGAACGCGCCGAGCAGATGGTCGATGACTTCAGGGATCTGCCCATCGTCCGCTATCCGATGCAGCCCCACCAGCGGCGGGTGCTGGCGCTGCGTGGCAACTACACGGCATACGACGCGTTCTACCTTGCTCTGGCCGAGTCCCTGGACATGCCGCTGCTCACCGACGACCGAAAGTTCGCCAAGTCGCCCGGGTCCACCGCCGTGATCGAGACCTGGCTGTAGCCAAACCGATCTAAGGAGGACCAGCCGGAGCTCAGCGCTGGCCGTTGAGGTAGCGCTGCAGGGCTGCGACCGTGCGCGCGTTCAGTGAGCTCGATCCGTCGTGGCTGATGCCGAGGAAGCTCTGCAGCGCCGCCTGCGAGTTGGGTCCCCACACCCCGTCGACGCCCGTCCCGATGACTCGCTGCAGGCACTCGCGGGTGTTGCTGTCCCAGCTGCCCGTCCTCGTGGAGAGCAGGTAGACCTGCAGCGCGCTGGCCGTGGCTGCGTCCATGCGCCCGTTCACGGTGAGCGGCGCATACCACCTGAGCAGCCCGAGGGACTGTTTCGCCTGCAGCACCCGCAGCGCCGACTGGTTGACCCGGGCGCGGAACGCCGAGTTGCTCTCCGCCTTGGCCACCACCGCGTTGACCATGCTCGGCAGCGTCGTCGTGTTGCCCGTCAGCACGAGGTCCCCTCCCGCGTCGAGGAACTCGATCGCCCGGGTGGCCGGGCTCCACGCCTGCACCTGCTTGGCATTGCCGAGGTCGTCGCTGACGATGACCCCCGTGAAGCCCAGCTTGTCCCGCAGCAGGTCGGTGACGATGGTGTGCGAGAAGGCCGCCGGGTGGTTCGGGTCGATGTGCTCGTAGTAGGCGGTCGACACCATCACGAACTTGCTGTGGTCGGCGATCGCCGTCTTGAAGGGATTGAGCCAGGTGGAGCTGGAGTAGGTCGTGCGGTCCACCACGCCGGAGTGGGTGTCGGTGTTGTAGCGCACCCGACCGAGCGTCGGGAAGTGCTTGGCCGTCGTGCCCACCCCGCGCGAGCGCATGCCCAGCAGGAACCAGCCGCCCTTGCTCGCCACCACACTCGGCGTGTGGCCGAACTCCCGCTGGTAGTAGCCGATCGGCTGGTTGTAGGGCGCGAACGAGCTCGACACGACGTCCATGACCGGCGCCAGGTTGACGTTGACCCCGGCGCTGCGCAGCTGCCAGGCCCACGCCCGCGCCGACCGGTAGAGCGTCGAGTCCGACCAGGTGCCCTGGGTGAGCGCCGTCGGCATCCGGGAGAAGCCCGGGCCCTGCAGGACCTGCACGTAGCCGCCCTCCTGGTCGGTGGAGACCAGGAGGTTCGCCGCGGCGTCGGTCTGGTGCGTCGAGAGCCGCTGCAGCCCGTCACTGACCTTGCGGGTCGCGGTGACGCCGGCCGTGCTGCGTCCGGTGAGGATCACGTTGCCGACGTGGTAGGTGGTCAACGCCGACCTCGTCGCGCTGCTGACCCCCGTGGCGGCGCCGCCCACCATGAAGAGCTGGCCCACCCGCTGCTGCAGGGTCATCCGGCTCAAGAGGGCAGAGGCCGAACGGTTGTGGATGCCGACCGGCGAGGCGTCTGCGGCCGACTGTGGGACCGCGCCGATCGCCGGTGCCGCGGTCAGTGCCGCCGCCAGGACTCCTGCTGCCACGAGCTTGCCCATGGTCGTTCTCCATCGTGCTCATGGAGGACGGCACCGCGGTCGCGGATCCGCAGCTGGTGTCGTTCCCCGAATGCTGTTTGACTCACCGTATGACGTGTGGGAGAGCCATTCGGTTGGTCTTCGGCAATTCGAGTCACCCGGGGCGAGCGGCAGGTCTGGCCGACCTTCGCCAGCGCGGGTTGCCATGCTGCGCCGGGTGCGTGCTCAGTTCAGGCCGCGTCTCAACCCGCCGGAAGCGGTCCGAGCTGAGCAAAGCCGCCCGCGACGAGCACCGACGTGCTGCCTGTATGCCGGGCTGGTCGGCCCGGGCGGCACACTGACGGTCAGCGACCGCCGAGGCTCACGTCGACGCTGGTGCGGGTCCGGCTCGAGCGGTGCCCGCCGGAGCGGGCGGCTGCCGCGGCATACCCCTTGTCGATCAGCGGCAGGACGGCCGACCAGTCGTAGCCCGGCAGGGTGGCGCGGTTGTGCCGCAGGATGGTCTCCCGCGCGGCGTCGTCGCGGCACAGTCGGGCGATCTGCTCGGCCATGGCCCGGTCGGAGTCGACCAGGTGCCCCTCGATGCCGTCGGTGATGATGTCGGCCACGCCGGTGGAGCGCTTGGCCACCACCGCGAGGCCGGCTGTGCGCGCCTCGAGCACCGCGATGCCGAAGGACTCGAGGTTGGCAGGCGCCAGGTAGATGTCGGCCGACCGGTAGAGGTCGTGGATCGCGGGCCGTTCGAGCGAGCCGGGCAGCTCGACCCAGTGCCGCATCCCGGTGGCGTCGAGGCGCAGCTGCATGGCCGCGCGCCAGGTGCCGTCGCCCACGATGACGGCGCGCAGCGGGATCTCGTCGGGCACCAGCCTCCGGACCAGGCGCAGCATCCCCAGCAGCGCGAAGGGCCGCTTGCGGCGGACCAGGCGCATCGCGCTGACGAGCGTGACCGCCTCGCGCGGCTCGACCCGCGGCTGCGGCGTCCAGGCGCTGGTCTCGATGGCATTGGGCAGGATGAGGATCGGCTGCGAGGGACCAAGGGCCTTGCCCAGCGGTCCGGCGGCAGCCTCGCTGACGGCGGCCCACTGGATCGGGAGGGTGTCCCAGTCGCGGGCGAGCGCCGTGGCCCGGAAGAACGCACCCGCTCCGGACCACATCGAGTGCACGGTCACCAGGGCCGGCACGCCCGCCTTCGCCGCCGCCTCGGCGGTCCGGGCCGCGAGCACCGACATGGTCGACACGTGGGCGTGCACGACGTCGATCTCGGCGAGCAGAGCCGGGTCGGGGCCGTGACCGTGGACGACGCGGACGCCGGGCACCATCGCGTCGGTGCTGGCCCGGGTGCGCGTCAGCACGCTCACCTCGTGGCCGGCCGCCGCCTGCCGGGTCGAAAGGTCGTGGACCAGGATCTCCACGCCGCCGAGGGTCGGCAGGAAGGTGTCCGTGACGTGCAGAATCCTCATGCGTTAACGGTCCCACGCCGGGCGCGGGAGAGCAGCCACCCGCCGAGCCACAAACCGCCGACCGGGATCTCGAGCAGGAAAGTGAAACCGCGGTAGATCAGCACACCTGCGGCGACGGTCAGCGGGTCGCCGCCGAGGGCGACCAGCGTCGCGACGGTGGCCGCCTCCGCGATGCCCGCGCCTCCGGGGGTGAGCATCGCGAGGGTGAGGAAGCGCTCGACGGCAAAGCCGGCGAGCACCGCCGAGAAGCCCAGGTCGGCGCCGACCACGTGCAGACTCAGCCACATCAGCACGGCCTGCAACACGACATACGACGCCATGCCTGCGGTCAGCTGCGGCCAGCGCGCGCGCACGATGCTGCGGGTGTGGTCCCGCGCGGAGACAACCGCGTCCTCGAGTCCATCCGCTCGGGAGGCGAGGCGGGTGGGCAGCACGCGGTGCGCCATACGGGCCACTCCTCGGGCGAGCACCCGGGAGACGGTGTCGCTGGCCAGGCCCACCACACCGACGACGACCACGAGCAGGAGGAAGACCACGGCCACGACGGCGGCCACGTTGAGCGCGTGGCCGGCAACCCCGCCGACGAGGAAGAGCACGGTGACGGCCACGATCGGCAGCACCAGCTTGGCCAGCACGTCCCAGACGTTGGTGACCAGCGTGAAGACGGCGAAGGCCGAGTCCTTGAACGACCAGGCCCGCACCATCACCAGGTTGGTGGCGACGCCCAGGGCTCCACCCAGCGGCGCCACGTTGGACACGGCGCTGCCGGTCAGGTTGAGGGTCAGCGCCCGCCGCCAGGTCAGCCCGGGCAGGGCCCCCGTCAGGACGAAGGAGTGGGCGACCAGGCCGGCGATCCACAGTCCGGCCAGCACCGCGATCTCCGGCCAGGTGACCACGCGCATCGTGTCGGAGATGGCCGACCAGGTGGCACCGGTGATCTTGGGGATCCCCCACCAGAGCAGGGCGACGGCGAGCGCGGACGCGGCGAGGCCGCGCACGACACCCGGGCTGCGGATGCGCTGCGTGGCGATGACCACTTGCCTCGCCTCCTCGCGTCCGTCGGCACGGCTGTTGCAGTGTGGGTGGGAACCATGTTGCTCCCGCGAGTCTGAGAGGAACCCGAGAAAACCCGCACACAAGGGTATCCCGCGGGGGCGCCTCGTGCGCGGGCATACTCTGCGATCATGCCCCGCTCCGCCGTCGTTGCCCTGGCCGCTGCTCTGCTCCTCGCCGGCTGCGGCGGGGGCGGCGCGCCCACCTCGGGGCCGACCGACTGCGTCCCCCCGGTCGTCGGGCACCGCGGCGAGCCGGCGGTCGCACCCGAGGAGACGATCGCCTCGTTCACGGCCGCCATCGAGGACGGGGCGAAGACGATCGAGGGCGATGTGCACTTCACCAGGGACGGCCAGCCGGTCATGCTGCACGACGACACCGTCGACCGCACCACCGACGGCACCGGCCGCGTCTCGGGCAAGACCCTCGCGCAGGTCGAGTCGCTGGACGCGGGCGGGTGGATGGGCAACGAGTGGAAGGGGGTGCGGGTCCCGACGCTCGAGGCGTTCCTGCACCTGGCCAAGACCCAGGACGTGCACGTCATCGTCGAGCTGAAGCAGCCGGGCGCGACCAAGGCCCAGGTGCGGACGTTCCTGTCCGACATCACCAGGGCCGGGATGGCGAAGCGCACCATCGTCGAGTCGTTTTACGCGGGCAACCTCAAGACGGTGCACGGGCTCAACCCGTCGATGCAGACCGCCCTGGTCACGAGCACGCCGGTGACGCCGACGGAGGCGAGGTCGCTCGGCGACGCGCTGCTGCCCCGGCTGTCCATCGCGACGCCCGCCCGGGTCAAGGCCTGGCAGGGGGCGGGAGTCAAGGTCTACCCGTGGACGGCCGACACGGAGGCGCAGTGGGCCGAGGCGGCGAAGGCCAAGGTGGACGGCGTGCTGACCAACCGCACAACGGACTACGTCGCGTGGGCCCGGGAGCGGTGCCAGCAGGACTGAAAGAGCGGCGTATGCCGTGCCCGCGGTTGGTCGACCTCGGCTCCACGCCTGCGCGCAACCTGGTGGCATGGGCGGGCCTGCGAGGGCGCCGGATCTGCAGCATTAGGCTCTGCCCATGCTGGAGGAATTCGGGGAGGGCGGACGCGCGGACGGTCAGGGGCCTGCTGGTGGGGAGCCGCCGAAGCGCCGTCACCGCGGACGCCGCATCGCCATCGTCGGCTTTGCCCTGGTCGTGCTGCTGGTCGTCGGGGTGGTGGCCGGCTATGGAGCGTTCCTCAACCACACGGTCAACAAGAACGTCCAGCGCGAGGCGCTGCTGCCGACCCCCAGCCCGGGTGAGTCCGTGCCGACCCGCGCGGCCGAGGCAGGCAAGTCGCAGAACATCCTGCTCATCGGCAGTGACGAGCGGCCGGGGCAGAGCCGGCAGCGCTCGGACGTGATCATCCTCGTGCACCTCACCTCCGACCGCCGCAAGGTCTACCTCGTGCACTTCCCGCGGGACCTTTACGTCGACATCCCCGGCCACGGGAAGAACAAGATCAACGCGTCGTATGCCTTCGGCGGGGCACCGTTGCTGGTCAAGACCGTGCAGGGCCTCGTCGATGTGCCGATCGACCACGTCGCGCACATCGGCTTCGAGGGCTTCAAGCGGATGACCGACGCCGTCGGCGGGGTCAACGTGTATGCCGAGGAGCCCAGCCACGGTCCCGCCGGCGACATCCACAAGGGCATGAACCACCTGAACGGTGCGCAGGCGCTGGCCTTCGTGCGCGAGCGCCACCAGCTGTCCGAGGGTGACATCTCCCGCGGGCGCCGCCAGCAGGCCTTCCTCAAGGCCCTCCTGCTCGAGGCCCTCAGCAAGAGCACGCTGACCAACCCGGTCAAGTTCGCCCACTTCGTCGACGCGGCCACCAAGAACCTCACGGTGGACAACTCCTTCAGCACCGGCGACCTCCGCTCGGAGGCCCTCAGCCTGCGCCACGTGCGGGGCAACGACGTCGTCTTCATCACCGCGCCCTTCACCGGCTTCGGCACGAGCCCGGACGGCCAGTCCATCGACATCGTCGACAAGATCGGCATGAACGATCTCGGCTTCGCGTTGCGCACCGACGACTTCTCGACCTATCCCGTCGGCGACCAGGTCCCCTGATCCGGCGCCGGAGCCGCCGCCAAAAGCGTGTCCCATAGGCTTCTGGCGTGAATTCTCCCGGCCGCATCCTGATCGTGTGCACCGGCAACGTATGCCGTTCGCCGTTCATCGAGCGCATCCTCCGGTCACGGCTGGTGGCCTCGTCCGCGGCTGCGCCACCGACCGTGGTCAGCGCGGGCACCGGCGCCCTGGTCGGCCGGCCCATGGACGAGCGCGCCGCAGCGCGCCTGGTCGACGCGGGAGGGAGCGCCGAGGGCTTCGTGGCGCAGCAGCTCACCAAGGAGCTGGTCGCCTCGGCGCAGCTCGTGCTGACCGCGACCCGTCGGCACCGGGCCGACGTCGCGACCTTGCACCCCAAGGCACTGGGCTATGCGTTCACCTTCCGCGACTTCGCCGACCTGGCGTCGCAGATCGATCCCCCAGGGCTGGACGACGCGACCCCGGCAGCGGCCCGGGTGCAGGCGGTGGTCGAGCGGGTTGCGGCCCGCCGGGGCGTCAACCCGCCGCTGACAGCCGCCGAGGCCGATATCGTCGACCCGTTCCGCCGAGGAGATGAGGTGTTCGTGCAGATGTCACACCAAGTGCTCGCCGGGCTTCCCGCCGTGGTCAGGGCGCTGTCGTGCTGAGCCGCCTGCACCTCACCAAGCGTGGTGCCACCCTGGGTCTCGTTGCGCTGGGCATCGCCGACGTCGTGCTGATCGCCCTCGCGCTGCAGGCGGGAGCAGGCACGGGCGGAACTCCGCAGCCGCTGCCGCGAAGCACGGCCACCGTCACCCCCTCATCGGGCACGGGCACCCCGTCACCGGGCGACTCAACCTCCGCCGGCCCCACCTCCACGTCGAGCGCCATGACGAGCCGGGGCGCCGGGGCGCCGGCCGCGGACGCCGCACCCAGCGGTCGGCTGCTGCTGGCCGCGGTGGACGCCGACCATGCGTGGCGCGTTCACGGCGGCAGCTGTGACACCGGCGGCGCCACCATCGAGCGCACCTCCGACGGGGGCAGGACGTGGACGCGGGTGAGTTCGCCACTGCGGATGATCACGCGTCTGTCGGCCAGTGACGCCGACACGGCCTTCATCGACGGGGCCGGGCGGGACTGCACACCGCAGGAGCGTCGCACCGACGACGGCGGCGGCACCTGGGCGCCGGGCGACCCCTCCACGAGCTGGTATGTCGTGCCGCAGCACCCGCGCTCGGTCAACGGTCCCGCGGTGGGCACCTCGGAGCCCTGCGAGAGTGGCCCGGTGCAGGATCTGGTGGCCGTCCGTGACGGCGCTCGGGTGTTGTGCACGGACGGCACCATCCGGGCCACCTACAGCTACGGCCGGGAGTGGGTCGACACCGGCAAGGTGGCCAAGGGCACGGGCCTGGACGCCGTCCCCGACAGCAGCCAGCTCTATGCCACCAGAGTCGGCCAGGATGGCTGCTCCGGGATCGAGGTGGTGCGGGTAAGTGATACCAACGATGTGGTTGCTTGCATCGACACTGAGGCCGACCCGTCGGCGGCAGCATTCTCGCTGACCCCTGAAGGAGTCTGGCTCGCAGCCGGCGACACGGTCTGGCGCTCCAACGACCGCCAGACCTGGCAGAAGACCGTGCGGGCGTCTTGACCAACCCGGGAATCGCAGAGTCACAGCGGACCGGTCGGGTCCGGAGCGGATCGGTGGTTGGGCTCGTCAGACCTCGGCGACCTGCCGTGCACGTTTCCCCTCCGGCGGCACTCGCGGTAGCGAGGCTTCCGGGGCGTAACCGTCGCGGTAGTAGGAGTAGGAGCCCGGCCCCACACGCGGCAACTGGTTAAGCACGAGGCACATCAGGCACTCCTTGGCCTTTGCCGGTGGTGCGTCGCTGCCG
Source organism: Segeticoccus rhizosphaerae (assembly GCF_005222685.1). Lineage (NCBI taxonomy): Bacteria > Bacillati > Actinomycetota > Actinomycetes > Micrococcales > Intrasporangiaceae > Segeticoccus > Segeticoccus rhizosphaerae. The sequence goes on along the minus strand of NZ_SWMA01000001.1, from coordinate 87,255 downwards.
GGGATCGTGGTGGTGACGTCTTGGATGGTCAACCCAGTCAGTTCGGACAGCAGCAGCCCGGTCGGGACAGCGGTCACAAGCAGGGCGTGGTCCCGGCGTCCGTACCAGGTCGCGCGGTCCGGCGCCGTGAGCACGGCGTCGGTCTCGGGGCCGGTCAGGTACGACACGATGGCGCGGTCATGACGGCATTTGCCGGATCGCGAGCACCTGGCTGGCGGTGTGGGTCGGCCGGGGGTTGAGCGGTAACGCGTAGCGGTATAAGTAGTGGATCGCGGCCAGGCGCGCGATGCGGGTCGCGCTGCTGTTGTTCCGCTGGGTGTCGAGATGGTCCAAGAACGCGCCGACGGTGATTGCGTCGAGGTCATCGTGTCAAGGGACATTGGCACTTCCATTTGAGCGGACAGCCCTGCAACGTGACAAATTCAGGTCGCAGCCAAGTTCGGCGCCTCGCGCGCCAAGAAGGAAGGTGGCGGCGGCGCTTGCAGCCGACGCTGGGAATGGTGGTTCGATCAATATCAACTGCAACGGGCCTACGTCGATGGCGCGGGGACCGCGCAAGCAGAAACTGCGCTGACCGCTGGACAGACCGCCAAGGCAGTTCTTGTCAGGCTCGGCACCAAGTCGATCCGCCAAGGCCCGGTGATCGTCGCGTGATCCTAGCCCTCGACCTCTGCCTCGCTAGCGACGATGCGGTGACGCACGGCCTCCCCGCCAGCGCCTTTTCGGCCGATGATCAACGAACATCGGGTCGCCATGTCCTCGGCGGTCTTGTGGCGGAAGCGGGCAGCGGGCCGGAACGCTTGCATCCGCTCCGCATCGCCATCGACACTCCGGCTTTCGATGTAGGTAGCGGCGACGCCGCTGTGCCGCAGGAGATTGAGCCAATCGGATTCTCGCAGGCGGTTCTGGCTCGTGAAGCGCCCCGATATGAAGCTGCGGAAGAACCATTCAGGGTATTTTAGGTATTCGAGCGCCCATCGGCCGTTGCCGACATGGGCGAGGGTGTTGATATCGCGCTGGTCGATGCGGTGGAAGGTCGCGCCTGTGTCCTTCAGCAAGGACAGCGCTCGGCCCAGCACGCGGGCAACATCGCCAATTGGCAGTCTTTGGAGAACGGATTCGGTGTAGAGCAGATCGACCGGTTCGATGGAATCGGGGCAGGCGTTGTGAGTAATACGATAATCCACGCCGGCACGGGCGAGAATATCTCGAATGGCTCCACCTCCAGTGCAAGCCGCTTCCAGGGCTACAAGGTTCGTGGCGAAGTCAGGGCAGTGCTTGCGCGCCTCGGCTTCGACAGCGGCGAGATTGTCGCGGATCAACTTTACGGAATGGCGGAAGCTATCCGGTTCGAGCCATTGATGGTGATCAAAGGTCGTCACCTGTGCGCCACACACCACGAACAGGGCCACGTCGCCACCTCGCCAGCCCGTGCCGAGCTCGAGGACACGCGCGCCACCGAGCCGCAGCCCGGCGTGCTCTCGAATAAGAGCAAGGTTACGAAGCGATCGCTGGATGCGGTAGAGCGCGGCGGTCGGACGATCCTCTATGCGGCCTTGCACAAGCCTTGCGACAGCGAGGTTCGCCTTCACGCCGAGTCCGCCAGGAATCAAGCCGACGGCGTTCTGGACACCAAGCTTGATCCAGTAGTTGCCAGCGGTTCGGCGGAAAAAGCTGCGCCGAGCCGGTGCGACTGCGGTGTGTTCCATCGCCGTAATCTGCCAGCATTTCCTCCCCAGAGGCAAGCGGCATGATAGATCCGCAACACATCTCCGACGCACCGAAGCGCCTCTGCGGCACCCTCACCTTCCTGTTCGTGTCACCGCGCTGGCCGTATCACGAGCGACACAGGCCGCTCCGGACTGAGCAGTCGCGAGATCACCCGCCAGCCTCGCACGCTGCGCTCGGCGGCCATCGCGATCAACGGCACCACGCAGACCTTCGGCCCCGGCATCCCCGCCGACGAAAAATTCGCTCGTCGAGGCGATCCACCGCCCGAACTCACGCCGTAGGGAAATGGACAGTCTCAGGGGAGATCCGCCCCAGTGCGGAGCTGGGCCTTGGCCGGTTCAGGGCCCGCCACCATGGCTGCGGAAAATATCTCTTGTTCTGACTGTCAAACTCCGACGGCGGAAATGGTCGCGCTCGATTCCTTGCGGAGAATGGCGGGAACGAACTTGGCCGCGCAAGTGTCTACGTTCTTCCGCTTGTCCCTTTCGTTAGGCGCACAAGCCCGTCCGGACAGCATATCGACCAGCATCTGAGTGGCTGCGCCCCGCGGCTGGACCCTTCGCCGTAGCCTCTGTTCGGGTTCAAAGCGCGGGAGAAGAAGCCCGCTGACTCTTGTTGAGTTGCGGTTCGGGCGTCACTCGCGTCGACGAGGTGTCCGGGGCATATCCGTCGCGGTAGTAGGAGTAGGAGTCGGGGCCCTTGCGCGGCAACTTGTTGAGCACGAGGCCCAACAGGCGCCCCTTGACCTGCTCGAGGGACTGCAGCGACTTGTGCAGCTGCTCACGGGCGGTGGTGCCGGCGCCGACGATCACCACGACCCCGTCCGCGAGTGTGCTCAGCACCGCGGCATCGGTGACAGGAAGCAGCGGAGGTGCGTCGATGATGACGTAGTCAAATCGCTTCTCGAGCTCGCGCAAGGTATCCCGCATCGCCGGCGACCCCAGCAACTCGCTCGGGTTGGGCGGGATCGGCCCGGCACCCAGCACGCTGACGTGGGTGTCGGCGAAGGACTGGAGCACGTCGTCGAGCTCGGCCTGGCCAATTAGGACGCTAGTGAGTCCGACCGCGCCCTCCATGCCCATGTAGCTAAGGAGCCTCGGGCGACGGAGGTCCCCCTCAACGGCGCAGACCTTCGCACCGCTTGCCGCCAGCGTGATGGCCAGATTCGCGGTCGTCGTCGTCTTGCCCTCGTCGGGCACCGATGAGGTGAAGACGATGGACTTCGGGTGATTGGCCGCGTCCACGAACTGCAAGTTGGTGCGCAGCGATCGGAATGCCTCTGCACGAGGGGAGTGCGGATCTGTCTGGACAATCAATGGACGGTCAGCCGCGTCCGGATCGTAGGCGATCCCGCCTATGACCGTCGCGTCGGTGACCTGCTCACAGTCCTTCTCCCCCTTGATTCTCGTGTCGAGCATCTCCCGGAGGACGGCAACTCCAGCACCGAGTAGGAGTCCGAGCACCAAGCCCAACGCAAGGTTCCGGGCCGGCTTCGGGCTTACAGGTGACGTAGGGACTGTAGGCTCGGCGATCACGCTGACCTTCACCGGGCTTCGCTGATCAGAACCCACGGTCTCCAAGTCGGCGACGGTCTTCGTGAACTGCTTTCCAATGGCGTCCGCGACCTCGGTGGCCTGTCGAGGATCGTGGCTCGTCACGGCTACCTGGATGAGCACGCTGTCGGGCGGCACCGTGGCATCCACGCGATCGGCCAATTGGTCCGCCGTCGAGTCCAACCCGAGGTGCTCGATCACCGGGTTGAGCACCTTGGGCGACTTGATCACGTCCGCATATGACGTCACCCGGTTCTGGGTGAAGCTGCTGCCCTGCAGAAGGTCGGTGCTGGTGTCTCCGCCCGCCGTCGACACAAACAAACGCGTTGAAGCTTGATAGGACTTCGGAGTGGCGACACTCGCGACAGCAGCGAGGCCCAAAAGGACCATGACTGTTGCGAGGATCGCCCTCCAGCGCTTGCGAAAGATCCGAATATAGTCCTGCAGTTCCACGGAGGCTCTTCCTGTATGTGGATTTGGCAAAGTGCCCGGTCAGTGCCTACACAGACTACTGTCTACGACACCCAGGAGGCGGCACTGCGATCCCGCCCCCGGAGAAGCCGACCCCTAGGACAGTCGCGTGGCACTGATGCTCAGACTTTCCAGACCTTCGATCACCTCCCTGAAGGAGATGGCGCCGGGGAAGGCTGCATGTCAACGTAGGTGAACCATGCTGTCTCCCGTACGCTCCACGCGCCCCTCTATCCGCTCCCCGGATCGCACATAAAGAAGCGCAAATATTAGACAGACATATGGCGTCGCCACCGAGATATTGGTAACGCACAGATACGCCGCGGTGGCAAGTACAAAGGCACGGCCAACTATCCCACGAATCGCAATAAGCAAAAATGGCACAGCCAAAAAGCCGAACACATACACCAATACTGACATCAAGTTTGACAAGCCCTCTATATAGGGATCCGCTCTCTCTGTAATGAAGCTCCATCCGACGAATAGCCGATCCGCATCACCATATAGGTGAGGCAGAAACGAGTCCTTCATTGCTAGATAGAGAGGGCCCACAGACCGTACAAGCCGATTTGCGGCACTAACGTCGTCAAGGAGCGCCGATGGACCAAGGCGCACTATTTCTAGCACTCGATAGAGGCGGCTATCTGAACTGATTACCTGCGAGATCAAGAAACCTGAAAGACCGGCAATCGCGACAAACGCTGCAATATGCTTGAGGCGCAACCTGGAACATGAAAACAATGCACCTACAATGAGCAATGGCGCGATGCCGGTTATTGCCCCAGACGATAAAACTATCGCAATCGCGATCGCCACCCATGCCTTGCCATGCTGGTCCCACAGAAAATACGTAAACAGCACAAGGCCAACAATCGCGAGATAGGAGGGTTCGCTGGCAAATGAATGCAGGCCCCGGGTGTCCGACGCTCGAGCATTTGCCAAAAAAAGGTCCACCCAGCGACGTCCGCCGACGACTTCCACCAGACATCCAAGCGCATAGATCACCGAGGCAATCTTCATACAACGATCAACGAGCTTACGATCCTCATGGAGCAGGAAGATGGTAAATACCGGAACGAATGCGATTCCAAGAGCGTAAGGAACATACCCTAGAAGGAAAAGAGGTAAACCATAGACCAAAGACAATGCAAATGCCCAGAGAGCGCGCCTATCGGCATAACAAGCTGACGACCGGCTCCAGATGTAAAGCCCGAAGAATGCGATAAGAAAATGCGGCTGAACGTCGCTGGTCAGTGGTGAAGTGCGAATATAGGGCAGGAGTGCCGACAAAATCGTCGCATATGATGCCAGGCGCTGAACATCTCCCCCAATCGTACGTGCCCGGAATAACGGCTTTCCTTCAAGAGACGTTCTCACTGGCGAGCCTGTGTCAGCATGACGTTCACCTTCAAGTGACCCAACTCCAAATCAACCGTGATCCTCTGTATTGCCGTTACGCCGAGGCACACCCGCCCGCAGCCACAGCTATAAGTCCTGCAACGTAGCAAGGTCCCTTCGAACTCGGTGCTGCCGATAGGTCAACGCAGCAAGAAGGATTATAAGGCCACCGGCCTCTGCCATGCCAAAGCTGACGGCGATCGCCTTCACGTCACCGAATAGACGAAGTGCGACCCACAACGAACCTATCTTGAAACACACCTTTGCTGCAGCGATCCCAACGAATAGGCGTTGCCCTCCCAACAATATCAGCGCCTGGACCAGCAGCAGATTCGCAACAACGAAGCCTAGAGCCAACAACTGGAACTCGAAAACTATGGCAGTCATCGATGTGGCTTCTTGACCAAACGCGCCACGCGCATAGATTAGTCGGATGAAAGGAGTGGCAAATGCAGCGCAGGTTATTCCCACGATCATCGCGCCAGTTGAGATCACGAACATTGATTTCCAGAAACGCGCGGGAATACGACCCTCATCGCGGATTGCGCGCCCCATCGCCGGGGCGATTACGAGATTCGCTGATGTTCCAATAAACGCGGCCATCGCCATGATGACCGAGTAACTGTACTCAATCGATGCAAGAGCGCCGCCCTGCAGCGTACTGCTTACCATTCTATCGATGACCCTGCCCCCTGAGGACAGCAGCTGCGCCGCGAAAATTGTCAGGAGGGCGGCTGACACCGGCAGGACCATTGTCACTTTGGGAGGTTTCCACAGAGCGTGAGCGAGTCGGCGTCTACCGTTTCTGCCGAACAACCAGACGAAAGCACCGAGAACTATCGCGCCTGATAAGGCCGCCGCCCAGGACGCGGTCAGCGCCGACGGCGCAAACGCAGATGAGAGTGCAAGGAAAAGGCCAACAAATGCAGTATTTCGCAAGAAGGTGCCGACGGCGCTCGGCCAAATCCTCCCTTCGAGGCTCATAGATGCCCGAAGCGGGTAGCTAAGAAGAAGCAGGAACGTCATCATCCAGCAGATGCGTCCGGTGAATATCAGGGTATGACGAGACTCCGCGGGGAATCCTGGTGCCAATACTGAGGCCTGGAATGGCATTGTTAATATACCGACCGTGGCGATGAAAGCCGCCAGCGCTATGATGGACCAGTAAGCGAGTCGAAATCCTTCAATCTTCTTGTGGCGTAGCAAGATAGGAATAAGCCCGGAGATCAGCGACACGGCGACAGCTTCGGACGTAATCGAGGGGATTGCATATGCCACTCGAAAAACCTCTACGTCCTGGTTGGTTCCGAAGACGTAGGCCAGCACGAGTTCGCGAAGAAAACCGGTCAGAAGACCCAGCAAAACAAGAGTGGGGACCAAAATGCCCACTGCCTGCAGTCGACGACCCCATCCCGGCCTACCCTGAGGCTGCCCAGATGCGTCTGCTTGCAGCGCCGTCTCAGGTAACGGCGAAGAATTTTCCATCAATACCCTTCAGGGCTGTTCCGGAAATTGGAATCACCTCTTGCGGACGTGTAATTATGGGCAATGAGAGGAGCCCAAACTGGAAGTATTTTGTTGAGAGATAATCCTTCGCGAAGTTTGCGATTGGTGTGACAGTGTCGTCCGCTGGGTCGACATAATAGAGAATGGCCTCCGGAGTCGTTTGACTGACACACATCTCCGCTGCGGTCGCAAAAAGCCACCCTTGGCGACACGGGGCAGAGTAGAACACGGGGCCGTTCACCTTCGCCAAGCTGATTGACATGCCCGAGCGGCGGTCGTACCTCTTGATTGCGTTAACCTGATATTGAGCATCGGTGCCAAAATAGATCGAATCAGAAGTGAACTGTGGGCTAATCATTCTCCAGTCCTCGCCGCCCTCTCCCACCGCGGCGCATTCGGTAAAGTCTGCTGAAAAGCTAAGAAGTTTACATTCGTCGCCAACGTCCCCGGTCGCAATCACAACACGGGCGGCATAAGGATCCCAGTTTACTGAGTGGATGTGTCGGATATCGCCCTCGGCAAAACTATGGGCGATCTCAATCTTGCTTTCACCAGCAGGTAAACGAAATACGTGTATCCTCCCACGTTCCGCGTTATCCAAATACTCGCCGAATAGTACACTGCCATCAGGCATGACGGCCATGCCATTCCTGAGGAGCCTCGACTTGCGCGGGCGATTATCAATAAGCTTGACCGCTCCACCTTCTATGACCCCCACCTCAGTGGCAAAACTAAAAAATATGCGGTCCGACTGGTCTAGGGGTACGACGTTGTAGACGTTTTGACGAGCCAGTCGTCGTCCTAGTCGTACTTGTCCAAGCATCCGCCGGACCCCGGACCAGGGAACGGCTCCAATCAACTCCAGGCGACCGTCAGGGTCATCGCTTCTATATATTCGGTTCCCCTTGGACCAGTACACTCCCTCCGGACCGAGATATTCACATGCTTCAACATCTGCCTTGGCGTAGGCAACCATCTTCGGCCGTTGACTACCCATGAAAGCCCTTGGTTATGCGGTCGCCGAATCTTGCCTCGATGGCTGCTACCTCATGTGCATCCAGGCCGGTGGCCCAGGCGCCGATCTTTCCCTTGTGCTTCGAGACGTGTTGGGGATGTAACATGAGTTCCTTATCCGCGAACTGTACCTGTCTGCCAAGCAGTCGATTGGCGCGGCGCCGCCAATGCTCTAGTGGGACTCGTCGTGACCGCGACTTCTGGAAGGCGGCGTCGATATTCAGTTCTGCGACCAGGGCGTCGACAGTATCCGCCGTTAGCTTCACGCCCACGAAGTCTGCAACCTCTTGAACGGCGCGCCGTAGGTCTGTCAACAGCACCTCATAGTCCTGCGTCAGAACCCTGCCGCGTGGACCATTGGTTAACCAAGACTCAACAGTTAGAGCGTCACCGACGCGCGCAAGCGCTCGTGATAGCGAGAAGTTGAACTTCAATTTCATCGAATACACCACGTCCCGAATATCGCGGCAGACATAGACGAACTCGAATCGCGGGTCGCTCTCGGCCCGTTCGCGAATCACGTCAGGCAAGAAATGAGATTTCAGGACATAGTATTGATCATCTGAGGCCATCGCAGTCAGCGAGGTCACTTCGCGGTCCCACTCTGCAGCAGGACGCCAATCCAAGCGGACACCTGCATTCGCTGATACCAAGACTTTCCAGACTATGTTGAACTGTAATGTCGAGCCTGATCGCGGCATCCCGCAACAAACGATTATCACACAATACTCTCTTCTGTCATTCAGACACCGGGAGTGGCAGCCCAGCGACGCTTTTACATTTGCCACCATATTGAAAAGGCGCTGTTCTTACGGATCCTCTCACTTGAAGTCCCAAAGAGTTCCGCGCAGTGCTGACCATGCCCGGTGTCGTCGATGGGTTGACGCTATGAACCGCACCACGCGGTTGCTAGTGTCGTGGATCTCGTAGCCAGCGGGGTGCGAAGAGGCCACGGGGCCATCTTCAATCGCCATCATCACGCCTTGAACAACGTTGTCATTGTCGAGCCCGGTCATGATGATCGATCCCGCGTCAAGGGCCTCGGGCCGTTCAATGGAGTCACGCAACGTAATCGCTGGAAAGCCTAGGATCGAGGATTCCTCCGAGATTGTACCCGAGTCAGAGAGTACACAGGCCGCGTTGATCTGGAGCTTGTTGTAATCGTGGAAGCCGAACGGCTCCATCCACCTAACGTCTGACGACTTGTGGTCGGCGCCGAGGGCCTCGAGGCGCTTCCGGGTCCGGGGGTGGGTCGAGACGATCACCGGTAGCTGCCACTTCTTGTGGACCGCGAGGAGGCAGTCCACCAGCATCCGCAGCCGTTCCGGGGCGTCGACGTTCTCCTCACGATGGGCCGAGACCAGCAGATACTTTTGCGGTTCCAGACCCAGACGCCTGACCGCGTCGGAGGCATCGATCCGTGCCCTAAAGTGCTCCAGCACCTCGCGCATCGGGGATCCGGTCATCAGGATCCGGCGAGGGTGCAGGCCTTCTGCCAGCAGGTTGCGACGAGCATGCTCGGTGTAGACCAGGTTGAAGTCGGCGACATGGTCCACCATGCGACGGTTAGTCTCCTCGGGGACGTTCTCGTCAAAGCAGCGGTTGCCGGCCTCCATGTGATAGACGGGAACCCGCATCCGCTTCGCCATCACGGCAGCGATGCAACTGTTGGTATCGCCGAGCACCAGAACCGCGTCGGGCTTCTCCGCCGTGAGCACTTTCTCTGTCTCGATCAGAATCTCCCCCAGCACTTGGCCGAGGGAGGACGTGGCCACGTCGAGGTAGTGGTCCGGTGCCCGCAGATCCAGGTCCTCGAAGAAAACCTGGTTGAGGTTGTGGTCGTAGTTCTGGCCCGTGTGCACTAGGACGTGGTCAACGGTCTTGTCGAGTCGATCGATCACTCGGGAAAGCCGGATAACCTCGGGCCTCGTACCTACTATTGTCATCACCTTGGTCATGGTCTGGCCTCTTCGCGCTCGACCCGCTCTGGGTACTGGTCAGAATTCTCGAGATCGAGTAGTTGGTCTGCCCAAAAGACCATCACGAGATTCTGTTGCCCGACGTTGGTGACGTTGTGCACCCACATAGTTGGCATGTCGACGAACCCTGGGCGGTCACCGCTCAACCGGAACCTCACAATGCCATCGTGGCCGATTCGGCGCAGCGCTATCTCGGCTTCGCCCGACGCCACGAAGAAGCGCTCGATTTTGCTGAGGTGGTAGTGATCGCCGCGCATCTTTCCTGGCTTGGTGGTCGATACGAACGCCATCCCGGTTCCGCCGTGTGTCCGGAATGCTTCGGAAAGGTGACCCCGCTCGTCACTGTGCAGGGTTGGGTGGATCGGAAAGTGCTGAGGGAACAGGAATGATCGGTAAGTGTTGAAGAGGTCCACCGAGAACTTGTCCGGAAGGGGCGGGATATGACCGATCGCATAGATGTCGCGGAATTGCACCAGTTGTGTGAGCACGTCACTCACCCGGTGGGAGCTGCCACCAGGGCGGTAAGCGTGGTTCTCAGTCCGCTTGGCAGCATTGATCAGTGCATCGGCTGCATCTTGAGCATGCAGCAGGGGTATAACACTGTCGGTATGAATCTCAGGCTGGCCACCCGTGGCTAGCACGTGGCAGAACGTCGCAACAAATGAGTTGTAATTAGGGCGACCGTGTTCGCCGAAGAGGTTGGGAAGCGCGACATCAGCCATGGTCCCTGCGACCGATCGCGACGCCTTTGCAAGGACCTCGGCCCCCTTTGCCTTGCCGCGACCGTAAGGATTGTCCTGCTCCGACTGGATCGAGTTGCCATAGACCAGGTGCACCGGCTGGCCGCGCAGCCCGATCGCCTCGGCCAGTGTCTGAGCAATCTGCACATTACCCTGCTCTACGGCCTCACGTGAGCCGGCGCGGTTTACTCCGGCGAGATGGATGATCGTGTCTGCCTTCCCGAGCGCGGCCCGCAGGGTTCCTGCATCCCTGAAGTCGGCGCGGCCTAGCCTGATTGGATCAGTATTGTGCTCGGCCAGCAGCCGGACCATCGTGTGCCAGCCGAGGAAGCCGTGACCACCCGTGATGGCAATCTGCCCGATTCTCTCCGCCGTGGTCATGCCGGTTCCTCCCAAGCGTGAACGACGTCGATCACCCTGCGAATCTGCAGGTCAGACATCGAGCTGAACGCGGGCAGTGAGACAGCGCGTGAGAACTGGGAGGACGCGACAGGAAAGTCTGCTTCCTCGTAACCGTAGGTCTCCCTGTAGTAGCTGTGCAGATGCAATGGGATGAAGTGGACGCTGGACCCCACACCTTCCGCAGTCAGGTGAGCGATCAGGCTGTCCCTGGATGCCTCGTCCCGCGCGCGAACGATGTACAGATGCCACGCGCTCGCAACGCCGCTCGGAACGGTCGGCAGCTCGAGCCGAGTGTCGGCGAATGCCTTGTTGTAGCGCTCCGCAATCGCCGCCCGCTTGTCACGCATCACCACTGCCCGATCAAGTTGCACCAACCCGAGGGCCGCTGCGATGTCAGTTAGGTTGTACTTGTATCCGGGCGCGACGATGTCATAGCGCCAGTTGCCGCCCGACTCGTACCGTTTCCAGGCCGCGCGACTCAGTCCGTGCAGGCTCATGCTTCGCGCCCGCTCTGCGAGAGACTCGTCTGGGGTGACGAGCATTCCACCTTCGCCCGTCGTGATCGTCTTAGTCGCGTAGAACGAGAAGCAGACCGCGCCACGGATGTCGTCCGGCATCGAGCCAACCACATTCCCCGCTCTGCTCGCCGGGAACGCGTGAGCTGCGTCTTCCACGACCGCCAGGGAGAATTTGCGCGCGAGGTCCCAGAGCCGGTCCATATCCACCGGAACACCAGCGATATGGACCGGCATCACGGCCCGGCCTCGGCCGGGGAACACCGCTCGGTCCTGCTCGAGTTGTCGTTCGAGAAGATCAAGGTCGATATTGAGTGTGTCGCGCTCAACGTCGACGAACACGGGGGTGGCGCCAAGGTAGCGCACCACCTCTGCTGTCGCAGCAAAGGTGTACGGCGGCATGTACACCCGATCGCCACTGGTGACGCCGAGAGCTTCAAGGGCCAGATGCAGTGCTGCCGTACAAGAGTTGACCGCGACCGCGTGCCTACCGCCAACCGCAGTAGCGAAACCTCCCTCGAAGCGCCTCACCTTCGGGCCCGTCGTCACCCAGTTTGACCGCAGGGTGTCAACAACCTCGGAGATCTCACGCTCTGTGATATCGGGAAGCGCAAAGGGTACGGGATTGGTGTCCTTGACGTCAGGGACTGTCATAGCCGAGCTCCTTCAGCAGGTCACCGATTTCACGCCCGAGCAGCACTCGCTGTTCCTCGTTCAATTTTCCTCGCGCCGAATGCGTGGCCGCTGGTTTGACCATCTTCGCAGCCCGGCCCAAACTCTCCTCATCGACGGGAAGCCCCAGTTGCCTGACCAACGATGCCAATGTAGCGGCCGGATCCATGAGCAAGTCCTCGAACCTAACTTCGACGACTTGGTTCGGCAACCTGGCCAATCCCTGACTCGCCGAGGTCACCGAGAATCGCCACTGCCTGGCGCAGACAGCCCACACTCCGACCTCCGTCAGGTCGCGGTCGATGCCCGGATATCGCGGGCCCCATGTCCCGGCCGTCCCACCCAATCGCCAACGACGCCAGGTTTGTGCAACAAGAAACTTGCGCCCGTAGGTCGGGATCATCCGCACCGGGAAGTGGCGGGTCTTCGCGCATAGGTAGCGCAGATTCCCCGGAGCGTGCCATTCGCGCCACGTGGACTCCGTCACGTTCACGCCGTCACGGACGATATGCACAAATGTTGCATCCGGCAAGATCTTAGCGACATACGGGACTCGCAGAGTGTTCCCTACAGTCTTTTCGATCACGAGACCATTGGGTCCGACGTACCTGCCGATGAAGCGCCGAACTAACCGGACAGTCTTTGGCTTCACACTTCGCGTGTCCAAGGCATCATCGGGAGAGCGCTCATTGCCGTACCGCCACACGTATCCGATGTCGTACGGCACGCTGCCAGCGCTGGTGGCCACTGCAAGGCTGTCCCGGAGAATTTTCGTCCCACTACGCGCCGCGCCGATGACAATCACCGGCTTCACCTCACGCCCCATCGTCAGCGCACTCCTTCGAGAATGCGTTGCGCTTCTTTCTCCTCGTTTGCAAGAGTCCGCCGGAACATGGAGTCGAATCCCACAATGCTCAGCAGAGTGCGCAGGACGATTTGTACGTCATAACGCGCTGTACGAGAGCGCACATACACGAGGTCCATCGCGATCTTGCGTGGCAGCAATGTCGACAGGTAGACAGCTTCCGCTTCGGCGGAGTCGGCTGGGAGGGCAGCCTCGTCCGCGAAGTAGCGCAGACTTCCCGGGCTCGTCAGTCCTGGAAGGACAGTGAGTGACTCCCACATCATCGCGTCATAGTGGTCCCGGACAATAGAGACGTCCTCTGGCCGGGGGCCGACCAGCGCCATCTCTCCTCGAGCAACGTTGACAAGTTGGGGAACCTCGTCAAGTTTGCACCGACGCAGCAGGCTGCCAACCATGAACACCCGCGGATCGTCTGCCCCCGTGATCCGTGCTGAGCCGCCGGTGCCGAGGCGCATCGTTCGCAGCTTGAACATCGTGAATGGAGAACCGTCCATTCCAGCTCTTTGAGCTCGGTAAAGTACCGGTCCCGCTGATGAAATCTTGATTCCGATCGCTGCAGCCGCCAGAAACGGTGAGGCGACCACCAGCCCGAGAACTGCCAGCGTGCGATCGACCACGTGCTTCATAAGGTGGCCACCTCCTCGAAAAGTGCGATCCATCGCTTGAGTTGCACTTCGGGTGAAAAGTTGTCTACGTAAACTGTTCTCGCACGCTCGCGGGCTCCATCGAGCGACCGCCGGTCGATGATTAGCTCCTGAAGCTGTGACGCGAGCAACCCCGTCGCACGTTGGTCCACGGTGAGGCCGATCCGGTTCTCCCGCACCATACTTGCGAGTTCGCTGTCCTCGTCTACGAGCGCGAGAATCGGACAGCCTTGCCTGAGATACGTCATCGTCTTGCTCGGGTAGGCCGCAGTAATCACCCCCGGATGGAGTGAGACAATGCCCAAATCAGCCCGGCTGACGAATGATGCGACAACGGGCGCAGGCTGGTATCCGTGCATGACGATGTTGCAACGATCGTCCGCAAGAACCGCGATCGCCTGCTTCATGGGGCCGTCCCCGAAGAAGTGCCAAGTAATCCTTGACTCGTCCTTCGTTTTATGGATCAGATTGACGAGCGCCTCGAGTCCTTGGAATCTGCCCAGATTGCCTGCGAAAACGAGGTTCAGTGCCTTCGAAGACTGTTCCTCCTCCGTAGCCTTCTCCGCGAGAGTGCCAATCTCCCATGGATCGAAGTTGTTAAGGATGGCAATTCGTTCAGAGGAAACGCCACGGGCTTCCGAGGTTCGTTTCATGTCGTCAGACAGAACCACGAGCCGGTCCGCCCTCCGGTCAGTTCGACGGTCAACTTGGCGCAGAATCCAGTTGACGGGGGTCGCCGACTGCTGGCCCGTCGCCTGGACCACCTCTGGGTAGATATCTTGCTTGTGATAGATGAAGCGGGCTCCGTGCTGGCGAGCAAGCAGGGAACACAACGACGCGATCAGCACTGGGGGCGTCGTAGCTGCCATGACGACCTCGGCATCCCGAAACGTCCTTCGTGCCAGCATCAGGTGCAGGGCGAACATCACTAGGTTGAGCAGTTTGCGTCCCATCGACTTGCGGTCATCGACGACCGGCCATCGAACGACCTCGACCCCATCAATGTTCTCGCGCGCGGGTGCGCAATCCACCACCTGGCGGTTGTACGACGGTTGACAGGTCAGCACGGTGACATCGTGCCCTGCAGCCGCCAACGCTTTGGCAACCGACAACAGGATAGTCGCGTACGGTGGCGTGTCCGGATAAAAATAGCGATGGACCAGAACGATTCTCAATGGCGTCTGCATTCACTCAGCCGTCGACGAGCGCTTGGAAGTCGGGCAGTCCGCTCAGCACCTTCTTGACTTCTTCGACCTCCAGCCTCTCGGTGTTATGCGAGTGGTAGTCCTCGCGGGCGATGCTCTCTGGCACTTCCCCCTCCACGAAGTACTCACGATAATTGAGATCGCGGCCGTCTAGGCTGACGCGAAAGAACTCGCCCTGATCCTGCGCTCTGGACAGTTCCTCGACTGTCGCGAGGGTCTCGTACAGCTTCTCGCCGTGCCGGGTCCCGATTACCTCAATGCGCGGTTCGTAACCAGCCATTTCGGCGACCGCCGTGGCGAGCACGCCGACAGTGCAGGCGGGCGCCTTTCGAATGAACAGATCACCAGAATTGGCGTGCTCGAAGGCGTGTTCCACGAGCAGGACGGCCTCGTCCAGAGACATCAAGAATCGGGTCATCTCCGGGTCGGTCACGGTCATTGCCTTACCGCTTCGCAACTGGCGAATGAACAGCGGGATCACCGACCCGCGCGAGCACAGCACATTGCCGTAACGGACCGTCGACACGGTAGTCCCGGAGTCCGGGTTCGTGCGGGCGAACGCCTGCGCGGTCTTCTCCATCAACGCCTTCGACATGCCCATGGCGTTGACCGGGTAGGCGGCTTTGTCCGTACCGAGGCAGACGAGAGACCGCACGCCATGTGCCCCCGCAGACTCGATCACGTTGGAGCTGCCGATGACATTGGTTCGGACCGCCTCCATCGGAAAGAACTCGCATGACGGTACCTGCTTGAGCGCGGCCGCGTGGAAGACGATGTCTACGTCCCTCATCGCCCGGTCGACGCTGGCCCGGTCACGAACGTCGCCGAGGTAGAACTTCACCCGGGAGTCGTTAATGGCCACTCGCATGTCGTGCTGCTTCAGCTCGTCCCGACTTAGGACACGGATCTCTTCGAGCCCTGCTGCCAGCAGCCGTCGGACCATGGTGCCGCCGAACGAGCCGGTGCCACCCGTGACTAAGGCAGTTCGGGAACTGACTGGGGAACTCACGCGTTAACCGCTTCCTGCGCCGTCGCGTGACAGCGCTGACAGAGTGTTGGAATGGTAGTGCTCGTTGACTTCCGCTCCGGGCGGTGGCCGGGACATCAGCCGATCACCCGCAACGCACTGGGAACTTGGTCACTGCCCTGCGCGCTGGCGCGCATCCACTCCGCAGCGGCTGCATGGCCGTCGTGCCGGGATCTCCGGACAGTGGCGGGGTCGATGTAGGGCACGGCGACACTCGACACCAGCGGGTGAGAGGTGGGCTGTCGGGTCGCGCCGGGGTAGAAGAGCTCCTCTGCGAGCTTTTCGCCCGGACGGAGTCCGGTGAACAAGATCTCGACGTCGGTGCGACCGGACAACCGGATCAACGTCCGCGCGACGTCGACGATCTTCACCTGCTCGCCCATCTCCAGGACCATGACCTCGCCCGCGGAGCCGATAACGCCTGCCTGGAGCACCAACTGGCACGCCTCGGGGATGAGCATGAAGAAGCGCTCGACGTCGGGGTGGGTCACGGTGACCGGTCCACCGCGTTCGATCTGGGAGGTGAATGCCGGCACGACCGAGCCGCGCGAGCCGAGCACATTGCCGAACCGCACGCTCACGAACCGTGCCGACTCGTGACGCGCGAAGTCGGCCACGATCCGCTCGGCAACGCGCTTGCTGTAGCCGAGGACGCAGCTCGGGTTGGCCGCCTTGTCGGTGGAGACGTTGACGAACGTCTCCACCCCGGCCGCTTCGGCCGCCTCGGCCACGTTGAGGGTGCCAAGCACGTTGGTCTTCCAAGCCTCCAGCGGATAGCGCTCGAGCAGGGGCAGGTGTTTGAGGGCGGCCGCGTGGAAAACGACCTGGGGCCTGTGCTGGTCGAAGATCCGGTGCAAGGCCTCGGGGTCGCGGATGTCAGCCAATAGCATGTCGTCCCCGTCGAGCAGGCCGTGGCCCGCGAGGGTCAGCTGAGTCGCGTGCAGCGCGGACTCGTCGCGGTCGAGCAGCAGCAGCTTGCCGGGGCCGAAAGCGGCGATCTGTCGGCAGAGCTCGGAGCCGATCGATCCACCGGCTCCGGTCACCAGCACCCGCTTGCCCTCGAGCAGCTGGGCGATGGCCGTCTGGTCGAGCTCGACCGGACGGCGCCCGAGCAGGTCCTCCAGGTTGATGTCGCGCAGGTCCTGGGCCGTCGGTCTGCCGTCGAAGATGTCGCCGAGGCGAGGCAGCACCAAGCTGCGCAAACCCAGCTGGTCGGCTCGCTCGACAAGGTCCCGGATCAACGCCGCATCCGCGTTGGGCATCGCAAGCGCCAAGTCGGTTGCGTCATAGCGCGTGGCCACGTCAGCCAGACTGGCGCGAGTGCCGCGCACGCGGACGCCGTCGATCCGCAGCCGGCTCTTGGCCCTGTCGTCGTCCAACATGGCCACCGGCCGAAACCCGGACTCCGGTTCGCGCAGCATGCTGCGGGTGAGTCTGCGACCGGCGTTGCCGGCGCCGAAAACGATGACGCGCCGCTCACTCACTCGACGCGCAACGCGTCGCGTGTTGGCCGCCCGGACAGCAAACCTCAACGCAAACATGGCGAGCAGCGCGAGAGCGCTGCCCGTCACCGGCACGCTCCGCGGCACCAGGATCGGGTTGGCGAGCATGGCCCAGAGGAACAGGCCGCTGCCCACGAGGAAGACGGTCTTGGCCACGTCGGCGATCTCCTCGAAGGAGCCTCGCTGGTGGCCGACAACATAAGGACCGACAAGGCCACCGAGGACCACCTGGCCGACCATGGCGGCGAGCGCAAACCGTACGGTGCCATGCACGAGCACCTTCGAGGGGTCGAAGTCGAACCGCAGCCAACAGGCGAGCAGCACCGCGCCGGCCCAGATCAGGGAGTCGAAGGAGGCCCACGTCCATCGGACGAAGCGGTCGCGCCGTCGCCAATTTTCCTGAGCCACCACCACCTCCAACGTGCGTACGGCCGGACACAGGCTATAGGCACGTAAGACGTCGACTGGACGTCGAGTAAGGGAATTGGCACGGGTCAAGCATCGCCTGATGGATTCCTTAACAAAGAATTACTGCTTCGTTGACCGCGCTTGACCATCGGGTCCTGTCGCTGCGGCCCTACCTCGGTCGCTCGGCCCACCAGGCGAGCAGCTCTTCCCGTGCCCTCTCCTTGCCGATCAGGCCCTGGTCGAGCCGGACCGACAGCAGGAACTTGTAGGCCCTGCCCAGCACCGGTCCCGGCTCGATGCCGAGGGCTTCGGCGATCTCGTTGCCGTTGAGCTCGGGGCGCACGGCCGCCAGCGACTCCTGCTCCTGGAGCCGCTCGACCCGCTCCTCGAGGTCGTCGTAGGTGCGCGCCAGTCGCGCGGCCTTGCGGACGTTGCGCGTGGTGCAGTCCGACCGGGTCAGCCGGTGCAGCCGCGGCAGCAACGGTCCGGCGTCCGTCACGTAACGACGCACCGCCGAGTCGGTCCACTCCCCTGTGCCGTAGCCGTGGAAGCGCAGGTGCAGCTCGACCAGCCGGCTGACGTCGCGCACGGTCTCCTTGTCGAACCGCAGTGCCCGCAGCCGCTTGCGGGTCAGCTTGGCCCCGACCACCTCGTGGTGGTGGAAGCTCACTCCGCCACCGGACTCGAAGCGGCGGGTGGCCGGCTTGCCGATGTCGTGCAGCAGTGCCGCGAGTCGCAGCACCAGGTCGGGGCCGGGCACCGACTCGGGTGGCCCACCAGCGGGCCCCTCGAGGGCGATCGCCTGCTCCAGCACGATGAGCGAGTGCTCGTAGACGTCCTTGTGCCGGTGGTGCTCGTCGATCTCGAGCCGCAGCGCGGGCAGCTCGGGCAGCATCACGTCGGCCAGGCCGGTCCGCACCAGCAGATCCAGCCCGGGCCGCGGCGACGGCGCCAGCAGCAGCTTGACCAGCTCGTCGCGGATCCGCTCGGCCGAGACGATCGAGAGGCTCCCGGACATCTCCGCCATGGCCCGGGCCACCCCGGGGTCGACTGCCACCCCGAGCTGCGCGACGAACCGCGCCGCCCGCATCATCCGCAGCGGGTCATCGCCGAAGGACTCCTCCGGGGCACCGGGCGTGCGCAGTCGGCGCGCGGCCAGGTCGGTCAGCCCGTCGTGCGGGTCGACGAACTCGAGGTCGGGCAGGCGCAGCGCCATCGCGTTGACCGTGAAGTCGCGGCGGACCAGGTCGTCCTCGAGGCTGTCACCGAAGGCGACCTCCGGCTTGCGCGAGGTCCGGTCGTAGGCGTCGGTGCGGTAGGTCGTCACCTCGACCGTCACGCCACCGTGCCGTGCGCCGATCGTGCCGAACGCGCGGCCCACCTCCCAGTGGGCGTCGGCCCATCCACGCAGCAGCGCCAGGGACTCGTCCGGCGTCGCATCGGTGGTGAAGTCCAGGTCGGGCGAGGTCCGCCCCAGGAACGCATCGCGCACCGGGCCGCCCACCAGCGCCAGCTCGTGGCCACCGGCGGCAAACCGCTCGCCTAGCTCGGTCAGCAGCGGCAGGACCGGCGCGAGGTGGCGCACGGCCTCCTGCAGCAGGGCACTCGGGGGCGCGGGGGTGGGCACGAGAGACAAGACTAGGTGACCGGCCGGCATACGAGCTCAGCGCTTGTGGTCGCGCTCCTCCGCGGCAGGGTCACCGTCGCCGCTGGTCGTGCTGCTCAGGGCGGGCACAGCGGTCAGGCCGTAGCGTGAACCTGCCATGACCGCACCCCACGAAGAGCACCCCACGAAGTCCTCGCTCGTGCCTCACTCGGTACTTCGCAGGGACCCCGCTCACCGCTCCGCTCCGATACTTCGCGAGGGCCCCGCATGACCAACTTCCTCGACGGCATCCTGTCCGCGCCGACCTGGGCGATCCTGCTCGTCGTGGGGGCGGTGGTCTTCGCCGAGGACGCGCTCTTCGTCGGCTTCGTCATCCCGGGCGAGACCGCCGCGATCCTGGGTGGGGTCGCCGCCAGCCAGGGCCATGTGCCGCTGGCCGCCGTGCTGGCCGTTGTCATCGTCGCGGCGATCGTGGGCGACAGCGTGGGATATGAGGTGGGGAAGCACTTCGGGCCGCGGTTGCTCGATCTCAAGATCTTCGCGAAGCGCCGGGACCGCCTGCAGGACGCCCAGGACTTCCTCGCCCGGCGCGGGGGGGTGGCGGTCTTCCTCGGGCGGTGGGTCGCCTTCTTCCGTGCCGTCATGCCCGCGCTCGCCGGCACTGCGCAGATGCCCTACCGCCGCTTCCTTGCCTTCAACGCGGCCGGCGGGATCGTCTGGGGCGCGGTCGTGGTGACCCTCGGCTACCTCGCCGGCAACTCGTATGCGCGGATCGAGAAGACGGTGGGCCGCACCGCCGCGCTGGTGGTGCTCGGCCTGGTGGTGGTCGGCGTGATCGCGTGGCGGGTCCGTGAGCACCGCCGCCGCTCGTAGGATCGCCTCGGCGAAGCGAGGCGGGCGATGACGACGTCGAAGTGGGGTGGGCGGCTGGCCCGCGTGTTGGCGGGAGTGCGGGCCCGGTCGACCGTCGCTGCGGTCGTCACCGTCGCGGCCGCGCTGCTCGCGGGAGCCCTCCTGCTCTCGCTGCTGCTGCGGCACGCGCTGACCACGACGGTCGAGGGCGACGCTCGTGCCCAGGCCGCGCAGGTGGTCCGGCAAGTGGAGTCGGACAGGCTGTTGGCGCTGCCGGACACGCTCGCCGACGAGAACCGGCGCGGGCAGAGCGTGCAGGTCCTCGGCCCGGCCGGCCACGTGGTCGCTGCGTCGTCCGTGCCCGCCAGCGCGCAGCCGCTGACGAGGGCCCGCCCGGCGCCCGGCACGGTCGTCGTCCGCGAGCGCCCGTCGCTCCCCAGCCTCGGCGAGGGCCACGATCCCTACCTGGTCGTGGCCCGCGGGATCACCCGGGACGGCGCCGACTACACCGTCGTGGTCGCCGCGCCGCTCAAGCAGCGCGAGGAGGCGGTGGAGACGGTGCTGTTCTACCTCTTCGCCGGCATCCCCCTGCTGCTGCTGTTGGTCGGCGGCGCCACGTGGGTGCTGGTCGGCCGGGCGCTGCGGCCGGTCGAGCGCATCCGCTCCCGGGTGCGCAGCATCACCGCGGCGCGCCTGGACGAGAGGGTGCCGGTGCCCCGCTCCGGGGACGAGGTGGCCCGTCTCGCCGAGACCATGAACGAGATGCTCGACCGCCTCGACCGGGCCCACGGCGAGCAACGCCGGTTCCTCGCCGACGCGAGCCACGAGCTGCGCTCGCCGCTCTCCACGGTGATCGTGGGGCTGGAGGTCGCCGCCGCCGACCCGAGTGGGCAGGTATGGCGTGAGACGCACCCCACGATGCATGCCGAGGCCGAGCGGATGAGCGAGCTGGTCCACGACCTGCTGCTGCTCGCCGAGGCCGACGACACCGGCCTGCGGCTCGACCGGGTCGATGTGGACCTGGACGACCTGGTCGACGCGGAGGCGCGCCGCCTCCGAGCCCTGCACGGGGTCGAGGTCCGGGCCCAGATCGCCCCCGTCCGGGTCCGCGGCGACGCCCGCAAGCTCGGCCAGCTGATCCGCAACCTCGCCGACAACGCCGTCCGGGAGGCCCGCGATCGGGTCCGGCTGGCGGTCACCGTCGAGGACGACGAGGCGTTGCTGGTCATCGAGGACGACGGGGACGGCATACCCCCGCAGGACCGGGAGCGGGTGTTCGACCGCTTCGTCCGGCTCGACGCCAGCCGCGAGCGTGGGCAAGGAGGCACCGGCCTCGGGCTGGCCATCGTCGCCGAGGTCGCGCGGGCGCACGGCGGGACCGTGCGGGTGGTCGAGTCGCCGCTCGGCGGCGCGCGGTTCGAGGTGCGGCTCCCCCGGGTGCGGTGAACCGGATCCGGTGAACCGCGTGTGGTGAGCCGGCGGGACTCAGCGGCCTCCAAGCGGCATACGCCGACACTGGCGACAGGTCGGCATACCGGCCTCGCGCATCTCGGGAGGGTTGATGAGCCTGCTCGGCACGTCGTTGATCGTCCTGCTCGCCGTGTTGGCGGTGCTCTTCCCCGTCGCCACCTACCTGCTCTGGTCCCGGGTGCGGGGGCCACGCGCGGTGCGTGCGGGGTCGCGGGTGGCGCTGCTCGTCGGGGGGCAGCTCACCACGCTCGTGCTCGTCGCGGCCCTGGCCAACGACTACGGCGACTTCTACACCTCCTGGTCCGACCTGTTCGGCGGCGGCCAGGTCAACATCAACCAGGCGACCGTGCTGCACGCCGGCGGCCCGCAGGTCAGCCGGAGCGTGCATCGCCACCGGCCCGGGGATCCGGCGGTCCACGGGGTCAGGCTGGACGTGAACAAGGCCGACGCCCACGACCTGCGGGTGGTCGGCGACACCAGCTTCTCCACGCGCTCGCAGTGGGCCGTCCGCGGCCGGGTCGAGGCGGTCCTGCTCTCCGGACCGCAGTCGGGCCTGTCCACGGACGGCTACGTCTACCTGCCGCCGCAGTACTTCCGGCACCGGTATGCCCACCACCGCTTTCCCGCGGTCGAGGTCCTGACCGGCTACCCGGGCTCGGCCCAGGGCGAGGTGGCCTCGCACCAGGACTACCCGGGACACGCCCTGCAGGCCGTGCGGGCCCACAAGGCGGCGCCGATGGTCTACGTGTTCCTCCGCTCCGCGGTGGTGCCGGTGCGCGACACCGAGTGCACCGACATCCCCGGCGGCCCGCAGGTCGAGACCTACCTGGCCCAGGACGTGCCCACCGTGCTGCAGTCGGCCCTGCGGGTCCGGCCGGACGACTGGGGGCTGATGGGCGACTCCACCGGCGGCTACTGCGCCACCAAGATCCTGATGCACCACCCGGAGACCTTCCGGGCCGGCGTTTCGCTGTCCGGCTACTACCACGCGATCCACGACCCGACCACGGGCAACCTGTGGGCCGGCCGGAAGTCGCTCAAGCACTTCAACGACCCGGAGTGGCTCGCGCAGCACGAGGCCCCGCCGCCGGTCTCGCTGATGGTCACGATCAGCAAGCAGGAGAGGACCTACCGCGACACGGTGCGGTTCCTCCACCTGGTCCGGCCGCCCATGCGGGTCACGGCGGTCATCCTGCCGACCGGCGGGCACAACTTCGTCACCTGGGGGGCCGAGGTGCCCGGCGCGCTGGCCTTCCTGTCCCAGCACCTGTCCGCCGGCTCCTGAGCGCCGGCGGGGTACCGCGAGCCCGGGGTCCGGCGTGGCTCAGCGACCGGTGTCGGCGTCCTGGTCCGGCAGCGAGCCGCTGCGCACCAGCTCCGCGGCGACCTCACGCAGCTTGGTGTCGGTGTCATGGCTGAGCCTGGTCAGGACCAGGAACGCCTGCTCGGGCGTGATCTTGTAGCGCTCGGCCAGGATGCCCTTGGCCACTCCGATCACGTCGCGGGTGGCGACCGCCTCGCGCAGCTGGTCCTGCTTCTGGGCGTCCGCGACCGCGATCGCCGCGTGCGCCGCGAAGAGCAGGCCGACGTGCTCGGACTCGTCGTCGAAGGCGTCCGCCTTGGTCGAGAACAGGTTCAGCGCGCCCAGGTTGTCCCCCTCGACATACAGCTGGAACGCGAGCATGCTCAGCGCCCCCGTCTCGGCGGCTCGCGCGGCGAACGCGGGCCACCGCACGGCGGTCCGCAGGTCATTGATCCGCACCGTCTGGTGCTCGAAGGCCGCGTCCAGGCACGGGCCCTGCCCCGTCTCGGTCTGCAGCGCGTCCACCTGCTCCGGCAGCGAACCGGTCGCGTGGTGGCTGTCGACGAACCTCCGCGAGGTCACCACGCTGACCGAGCCCTCCTCGGCGCCGGGGACCAGCTGCACGGCCGCCGACACCATGGCGTCCAGCGTCGCGGACGTGTCGGTCTCGTGCTGCAACTCCCTGGCCAGCTGACCGAGTCGCACGGCCAGCAGGTCACGGTCCGTCATCGACCTGCTCGACTCGGCCGAGGGCTCCCCCGGGGGCTGGCGTGCGTTCTCTCGCTCACCGGGCACCACCCTTCCCTGGCTCGTCCCCGACCGGGAGCAACAGTAGCCAAGGCGGACGCTTCACGAGTGGGACTCGATCGGGCTGGTCGCAGCGAGGAGTGCCTTGGCGATCACCTCGTGACCTGCCGCGTCCGGATGGTCACCGTCGGGCGCGAGCAGCGGGGTCGGGTCGCGATCACCGGTGGGGCTCTTGAACGGCGCATAGAGGCGCACGCAGGTCGCACCGGCCGCCGTGGCCACCTGCGCGATCTGTGCGTTGAGAGCCCGGGTGAGCCGGTCACTCCACCGCAGGTATGCCGTGCCGTGCTCCTGGCGCCCCACCTCGCCATCGACGAACACGTTCCAGTAGCCGGTGACCAGCACCTGCTGCGGCGCACTGCCGCGCAGCGCCTCGATCTGCCGGACGATGGCACCGACCCGCCGGCCGACCGCCGCGACCGCCCCGTCATAACAGGTGTTGTCGCAGTCGGAGCCGAGCCAGCGCGGCAGCAGGGGGCCGAGGTCGTTGGCGCCGATCGTCACCAGCACCACGTCGGCCGACGCGACATCTCGCCGGGTCGCGGCGTCGCTTCGCAGGTCGTGCAACAGGTCGACGCTCGTGCTGCCGCCCTTGCCCAGGTTGATCGGCCGGGCGGGGCCGCCCTTGGCGGGTGGCAGCTGCGCGGCATACCTCTGCACGAACGTCTCGCAGTCGCAGCCGTAGCCCGAGGTCACCGAGTCACCGAGGCCCACGACGACCGGCGGGCCCGCCGGCGTCGCCGCGGGGGCCGACGGGGTGGTCGCGGACGTCGTCCTGGTGGTCGTGCTGCGGGTCGGCGGCGAGGACGGGGCGGACCGTGAGCTGGGCGGTGTCGACGACGTGACCGATGACGACGGCGCGGAGGCAGCCGAGCCGGCCGGCCCGCAGCCGGTCAGCACCAGCAGGAGGGCGACCGCCCCGAGCAGGGCCGGACGCAGCGCTGCCACGGGGTGGACGATCTGCACCCGCGGGACGGTACGCCGACAACCTGCGCCGCGCGCCTCGCAGACGTGCGCTTCTCAGCCTGCTCTCACCTCGCGGCTGACACGCTGGCGAGCGGTGGTCCGGTTCCCACCCTGCTCTTTGTGGAGGTGACGCGGTGACGACCAACATGGCCACGGTGCCCGGGGGGTTGGCCCGGCTCTGGGGGCGCCGCACCGCGTGGGCGCCGGCCCAGCTGGCCCGGGTCACCGCCGTGGTGGGCCTGCTGATGATCGCCACCGAGGCGATCCCGCACAACAACCGGCCGGTGGAGCTCGACCTGCTCATGGGCGTGCTGCCGCCCTTCGCGCCGCACGCCACCCGGCCACTGACCATCGCCGCCGGCACGACGCTGCTGCTGCTCGCGGGCGGACTGCGGCGTCGCAAGCGGCGGGCCTGGCTGGTCGTCATGGCGATCACCGTCGGCGTCACCGTGCTGCATCTGTTGCGCACCCGCGAGCCGGAGGTGATCCTGCTCGGGGTTGGCCTGCTCACCCTCTTGTGGAGCACCCGCAAGGCCTTCACCGGCGTCGCCGATCCCCGCTCCAGACGGCACACGCTGACCGTGCTGGTGGCGTCGACGGTGATGGCCGCCCTGGTGGGGCTCGCGGTCGTCCTGCTGGATCCTGACGGGCGGACCGGACCGGACGGTGCGCTCGCCGTGCTCCAGCAGGTCGCCTACGGGTTGGTGGGCCTGCGCGGGCCGATCCGGTTCGTCGACGGGCAGCAGGCGATGTATGAGGGGACGACCCTCGCGCTGCTCGGCGCCGTCGCCGTCGTGACCACCCTGGCCAGCCTCCTGCGGGCGCCGTCCGGCCCGGCCGCCCTCACCGAGCGCGACGAAGCCCGGTTGCGTGAGCTGCTCGGGACCCGGTGCGGTGACGACTCCCTCGGCTACTTCAGCCTGCGCCGCGACAAGTCGGTCGTCTTCTCCCCGACCGGGAAGGCGGCGGTCTGTTACCGCGTCGTCTCCGGCGTGAGCCTCGCCGCGGGCGACCCGGTCGGTGACCCGGAGGCCTGGCCGGGTGCCATCGAGGCGTGGCTGCTGGAGGCCCGGTGCTACGCCTGGGTGACCGGCGTCCTCGGCGCGAGCGAGCGCGGTGCGCAGGCCTACCGCCGGCACGGTCTGCGTGTGCTCGAGCTCGGCGACGAGGCCGTGGTCGAGGTCGACCGGTTCAGCCTGAGCGGCCGGTCGATGCGGGGGGTCCGGCAGGCGGTCGGGCGGGCCCGCCGCCTGGGATACACCACCACGGTCTCGGCGGTGTCGGTGCTGTCCGACGAGGAGCTCCAGGACGCCCGCGCCGGAGCCGCCCGGTGGCGCGAGGGCGGCCGCGAACGCGGCTTCGCGATGGCTCTCGGCCGGCTCGGTGACCCGGGCGACCCGGAGTGCGTCCTGGTCCGCTGCCGGGACGCCGATGGCCGGTTGTGCGCCCTCCTGCACCTCGTGCCGTGGGGCGACGACGGGCTCTCCCTCGACCTGATGCGCCGGTCACCCCAGTGTGACAACGGCGTCGTCGAGCTCATGGTGCACGACCTGGTGGCCGCTGCACCACGGCGCGGCGTCACGCGGATCTCGTTGAACTTCGCGGTGTTCCGGTCGGTCTTCGAACGCGGCGACCGGCTCGGCGCCGGCCCGGTCATCAAGGCCTGCCGCCGGTTGCTGGTCTTCGCGTCCCGCTTCTGGCAACTGGAGTCCCTCTACCGCTCCAACGCGAAGTACCAGCCGCTGTGGGTGCCGCGGTTCATCTGCTTCGAGGCCAGCCGTGATTTGGCCCAGATCAGCATGGCGGCGATGGAGGCCGAGGCGTTCATCGTGCGCCCGCGGCTCCTGCGATGGGGCGCGGCGCGACGTCTGCCGGAGCCGACCAGGGAACGCGTGCCGCTGCTCGAGGATGGGCGCTGAGGTGCTCTGGGCGCTGCCGATGGCCGTGGTCGGGGCCGCGGGCTACGGCACCGGGTCGGCGTTGCAGGCACGGGCCGCGCGCCGCGCCCACGGGGCGGCGGTGCTGCACCACCCGGCATACCTGCTGGGGTTGGCGTGCGACGGGCTGGCGTGGCTGGCCTCCCTGGTGGCGATGCGCGGGCTGCCGCTCTTCGTGGTGCAGGCGGTGCTGACCGCGTCGCTGGCCGTCACCATCCTGCTCGCCCCGCTCGTGGCCGGCACGCGGCTGCGTCGTCGAGAGCTCGGCTGGGTCGGGGTGGTAGTGGGCGCCCTCGTCGTCGTGTGCGCCGGCTCGGGACCCTCGCCCTCGCTGCCTGCGCCGTCGTGGTTCCTGCCCGCCGCGCTGACCGCCCTCGCGCTGCTCACGCTGGTCGGCGCGGCGACCTATCCGCGCGGGGGGTGGCTGCCACTCGCGCTGCTGGCCGGCGCGAGCTTCTCCGGGGTGGCCCTGTGCGTGCGGGTCCTGCCGACGGGCGGTCCGTGGCCGCGGCTGGCCGGGCAGCCGCTCGCCTGGACCGTGCTCGGATTCGCGGTGCTCGGCACGGTGCTCTATGCGCTGTCGCTCGAGCGTGGCCCGGTCGGCCCCGCGACCGTGGTGCTGTGGCTGACCGAGCTGATCGTCGCCGGGGTGAGTGGCGCGCTGCTGCTGGGCGACCGGACCCGACCGGGCTGGCTGCTGCCCACCCTCGCCGCCCTGGTCGTGGCCGCCGCGGCCTCGGCCGTCCTGGCCGATGCCGGGCACCTGCAGGGCGGCCCGGTTGGTGCCTCGGAAGAACTCCGTCAAGAGTGACCGCTGGTGCCCGGCACGGGTGGCTCAGTCACGTTCCTGGTGGCAGCAGGAGGTGGAAAGTGGTCCGACCCGGCCTGCTGTCCACGGTGACGGTGCCTTGGTGCGCGTGGGCGACGGCCGCGACGATGGCCAGGCCGAGACCGGTGCCTCCGGTCGCGCGTGAGCTGTCGCCTCGGGCGAAGCGCTCGAACAGGGTGGGTAGGACGGCTGCGGGGATGCCCGGCCCGTTGTCGGTCACCGCGACCTCGACGGGGTCGGTCTGCACGTCGGTCTGCCCGCCCGCTGTGTGGCGGCTGACCCGGACGGTCACGGTCGTTCCGGCCGGGGTGTGGGTGCTGGCGTTGGCGAGCAGGTTGGCGAGGACCTGGTGGAGCCGGTACTGGTCACCACGGATCGTGACGGACTCCTCGGGAAGGTCGAGGGTCCAACGGTGGTCCGGGGCGGCGGCTCGGGCGTCGTTGGTGGTGTCGATGGCCAGCCGGGTCAGGTCGACCGGTTCTCGGGCAAGGGGACGGCCCGCGTCGAGCCGTGCGAGCAGCAGGAGGTCGTCGACCAGGGTGCCCATGCGGGTCGAGGCGGCCTCGACGCGGTGCAGCGCGTGGTCGACCGGGTCGGTGAGCGTGCCGGGGCTGCGGCGGGCCAGCTCGGTGTGGCTTCGGATCGTCGCCAGTGGGGTGCGCAGCTCGTGGCTGGCGTCGGCGACGAATCGTCGGAGCCGGTCCTCGGTGGCGTGCCGAGCTGCCAGGGAGGCCTCGACGTGGTCGAGCAGCTGGTTGAACGCCGCGCCGAGCTGTCCCACCTCGGTGCCCGGGTTCTGGGGAGGGACGCGGTCGGGTAGGGCGATCTGGCCGCTGGCCAGGGGCAGTTCGGAGACGGCGGTGGCGGTGGCGGCGACCCGGTGCAGTGGGCGCAGCGAGAGCCGGACGAACGTGGCCCCTGTGAGGCCGGTGACGAGCAGCACGACGGCGAAGACGACGGCCTCCACCACCTCGAGTCGTTCGAGGGTGTCGTGGACCGGGCGCAGGGGGAGGCCGGTGAGCTGCACGTCGTCATCTCGGCCAGGGACGGCCCGGACGCGGTAGTCGCCGAGGGCGTCGAGGTGCAGGGTGCGGGACGTCCCGTCGGGCGGGGTCCGCGCCAGGGCGGAGCGATCGGCCCTGGTCAGGCTGGCGGTGTCGTCCTGGTCGTGGTCGCCGTCGCCGTGCACGATGGCGGCCTGGGCGATCGTTCCGCCGACCAGGTGCACCCCTAGCGTGCCGACGGATTGGCCGGGCACGTCGGACAACCCTTCGCCGGGCTCGTCCCGGCCGGGCGTCCCGGTGCCAGCGGTGTTTTCGCTGTGCTCGAGACTGACCGCGAACCGGCTGCCGGCAGCGGTGAGCTGCTGGTCGAGCCGGCCGAGCAGGAACCCGCGCAGGGCCAGGGTGGTCGCCAGGCCCACCACGGTGCAGGCGAGCAGCAGCAGCAGGAGCAGGCCGGCAGTCAGCCGGGTGCGCAGGGGCCGGCGAGCCAGCCATCCCCCTGGTGACACCGATGACCTCCGCCCGCGACGGTCGGTGGGGGGCGTCATCCCGGTGGTTTCAGCACATAACCCACGCCACGCACGGTGTGGATCAGGGGGTCCCGACCGGCATCGATCTTCTTGCGCAGGTAGCTGATGTAGAGCTCGACCACGTGCGCCTGCCCGCCGAAGTCGTAGTCCCAGACCCGGTCCAGGATCTGCGCCTTGGACAGCACTCGGCGCGGGTTGCGCAGCAGGTATCGCAGCAGCTCGAACTCGGTCGCGGTCAGGTCGATCAGCTCGCCCGCGCGGTGCACCTCACGGGCTTCCTCGTCCATGGTCAGGTCCGCCACGGCCAGACCCGCCCGGCCGCGGGTGCGGGCCAGGCCGGCCCGGCGCAGCAACCCGCGGAGCCGCGCGAGGACCTCCTCCAGGCTGAACGGCTTGGTGACGTAGTCGTCCCCACCGGCGGTGATCCCGGCGATGCGGTCCTCGACCGAGTCGCGCGCGGTGAGGAAGAGCACGCAGACCGTCGGCTGTGCGGCGCGTAGCCGGTGCAACACCTCCAGACCGTCGAGGTCGGGCAGCATCAGGTCGAGCACGACCGCGTCGGGAGCGAACTCCTGCGCGGTGCGGACCGCGGCGGAACCGTCCCCCGCGGTCCGCACCGCCCAGCCCTCGGAGCGCAGCACGCTGGCCAGCACCTCGGCCAGGCTCGGCTCGTCATCTACGACCAGCACCCGCACCGGGGTGCCGTCGAGCCGCAACAGCCGCACGGGAGGATCCGGCGCCGCCCTCCTCGTGGGCGCGGACGCACCAGCCTTCATCGGGATCCTCTCGGGACGGCGCACGTGCAAGCCATTGTCCCTGCTGCCTTCTGAGTTTCCTCTGAGTTACCTCTGGGGTTCGTCTGGGCTTCGGCTGCGCGGGCGGGCCCGCGAAACTCACGGCCCGGCCAGAGCCTCTTCAGAGGGTTTACAGAAATCGCGCACCGATGCTGGGGACGTGGCCCGCGGCGCGGGGCCTGACCGGCCCGCGGACCGCACGCAGCAGATGCCTCGACCTTGGGAGCCGTTGTGACCATGACCCTCGATGACCGTGTGACCGGCACGAGACGTCCATGGGGAGTGCCGCGCCGAGGACCGACCCGGGGCGCACGCCCAACCTGGGTGCTGGGCCTGATCTGGGGTGGCGCCGCGGGGATGCTCGGCCTGTGGTGGCACGACACGCCGACGGTAGCCGGGCTCGGGGGCTGGCTGACCGGCGCGGGGCGGATCACGGGGCTGCTGGCCGGCTACGGGGTCGTGGTGCTGGTGGCGCTGATGGCGCGCATACCCTGGCTGGAGCGGGGGGTCGGTGCCGACCGGCTGGCCCGGTGGCACGCGATGGGTGGCCGCTACACGGTGAGCCTCGTCGTGGCCCACGGACTGCTGATCACGTGGGGTTACGCGGTCACCGCCCACACGAACGTGGTCAGCCAGGCGGCGACGCTGCTGCTGAGCTACCCGGACGTGCTGATGGCGACGGTGGCCGGCCTGCTGCTGGTGGGCGTGGGGGTCGTGTCGGCGCGCGCCGCCCGGACGCGAATGCGGTACGAAACCTGGTACTACCTGCACTTCTACACCTACCTCGCGGTGGCGCTGGCCTTCAGCCACCAGTTCGCCACCGGCGCCGACTTCGTGACAAACCTGCCCGCGCGCGTCGCGTGGTCGACGATGTACGTCGCCGTCGCCGCGGCGCTGGTGTGGTATCGGCTGGTCACCCCACTGCGGCAGGCCGCGCGGCACCGGCTGCGCGTCGCCGCGGTCCACCACGAGGCGCCCGGTGTGGTGTCGGTGGTGATCACCGGCCGGCGGCTGACCGAGCTGGCTGCCGAACCGGGCCAGTTCTTCCGGTGGCGGTTCCTCACCCGCGACCTGTGGTGGTCGGCCAACCCGTATTCACTGTCTGCGCCGCCTCGCCCGACGGCGCTGCGGATCACCGTGAAGGCGCTCGGTGACCACAGCCGATCGCTGGCCCACCTGAAGATCGGCACCCGGGTGCTCACCGAAGGCCCCTACGGCGCGTTCACCGAGGACCGGCGCCGCCGGCGCCAGGTGTTGCTGATCGCCGGCGGCGCCGGGATCACCCCGCTGCGAGCGCTGTTCGAGACGCTGCCGGCCGCCCCCGGCGAGCTCACCCTGCTCTACCGCGCCAACCACGACACCGAGGTCGTCTTTCGCCGCGAGCTCGACCAGATCGCCGCGTTCCGCGGCGCACGGGTGCACTACCTGATCGGCCTGCACACCCGGTTGACGCAGGACCCCTTGTCCGCCCCCGCGCTGACTTCGCTCGTCCCGGGCCTGCGCCACCACGACGTCTACCTGTGCGGCCCGCAGGGCATGACCCGTGCCGCCACGGCGGGGCTGCGCGGTGCCGGAGTCCCCCGCCGGCACATCCACCACGAGTCGTTCGAGCTGTGAGCGGGAGATCATCGTGAAGCGCTTCATCCTCGCCCTCGCCGCCACCGTCACCGGACTGGTGCTGCTGCTCGGGTTCAAGACCCACCTCACAGGGACCCTCGGCGCACCGGCAGCCAGGGTCACTGCCTCCTCAACCCGGTCCAGCGCCACCGCGAAGCCCGAATCCAAGCCTGCCTCTACTCATGCCTCCAGGGCCACACGACGGCACGGCGCCAGTCGCGGCCCCGGCGCGAAGGCGACCAGCACCACGACGCCGACCACCCGGACCATCACCGGCGGCACCGCCGACACCCCCTACGGGCCGGTGCAGGTCCGGGTCAGGCTGACCGGCGCCAAGATCACCGGCGTGAGCCCGCTGCAGCTGCCCCACGACGAGCAACGCAGCCAGCAGATCGCCAGCTATGCCGTGCCGCTGCTGACCCGGGAGACCCTGGCCGCCCAAAGCGCCCACATCGACATGGTCTCGGGCGCCACCTACACCAGCGAGGGATACACGGCCTCGCTGCAGAACGCCCTCGACCATGCCGGCCGCCGATGACTGACGACACCCGCCCCCACCCCGGTCCACGGATCCATCGCATCGAACACTGCATGGGCACCGTGTTCTCCCTGGACGTCCGCGACCCCGCTCCGGGCGTCGAAGCCGCGGTCGGACAAGTCGTCGACTGGCTGCACCGGGTGGACGCCACCTTCTCCACCTACCGGCCCGACAGCCCGATCAGCCGGCTCGGCCGGGGCGAGACATCCCTGGACGACGGCCCGGACGAGGTCGCCGAGGTCCTCGCCCTGTGCGCGGACGCCACAGCCGTCAGCGACGGCTACTTCACCACCACGCCGGGCGGCGCGCTCGACCCCTCCGGGCTGGTCAAGGGCTGGGCGATCGAGCGCGCGAGCGCGCTGCTTCGCGCCGCCGGCTCGACCCGGCACGCCATCAACGGCGGCGGCGACCTCCAGCTCGCCGGCGAACCCGCACCGGGGCGCCCGTGGCGGATCGGCATCGCCGACCCGCTGCACCCCCGGCTGCTCGCCACCATCGTCACCGGGAGCGAGATGGCGGTCGCGACCTCCGGCACCGCCGAGCGAGGCGCCCACGTGCTCAACCCGCACACCGGACGACCCGCCGCCGACCTGGCCAGCATCACCCTGGTCGGCAGGCACCTCACCGCGGTCGACGCCTACGCCACCGCTGCCCTGGCCATGGGGCGCCGCGCCCGCGACTGGGTCGAACGGATGCCGGACATCGAGGCCTTCGCGGTCACCCCCACCGGCGGCACGTGGCAGACCCGCGGCTTCCCCGCTGCCGCGCCGGTGGTCGACCTGAACGCCTTTGCACCGGGTAGAGGAACCACGATGCCGATGGCCCCGGGGCCCGCGTGACCGCGGCCAGCGCCCTCGCCGACGCGCTCGCCCACGCGACCGGCCGCGCACACCGCGACGACCCGGCGCTGCCCGGCACCGGTGGACCGGCAGGCAACGCCCAGCTCACCGCCTGGATCGGGCTCGTCCTCCTCGTCGCGTTCCTCGCAGAACTCGTCACCCTGCTCGACGTCACCGCCCTGATCAGCTGGCACATCGCGATCGGAGTCCTGCTCGTCCCACCGGCCCTGGTCAAGACCGCGACCACCGGCTGGCGGATCCTGCGCTACTACACCGGCAACCGCCCCTACCTGCAGGCCGGCCCGCCGCCGCTGCTGCTGCGCCTGCTCGGCCCACTCGTCGTGGTGACCACGCTCGCCCTGCTCGGCACCGGCCTGGCCCTCATCCCCCTCGGACCCGACTCGACGCGCGCGTCACTCCTCGCGTTCGCCGGCGTGCGCGTCACCCCGCTCACCCTCCACCAGGGCGCCTTCATCGCCTGGGCTGTCGCCACCGGGCTGCACGTCATCGCGCGGGTAGTGCCAGCCGCCCGCCTCGCCCTCGCACCGCCCGGTCAGAGCCGGGTCGCAGGAGTGACCAGCCGGACGCTGACCCTGCTCGGCACCGTGCTCATCGGGGCGGTCGCCGCCCTTCTGGTCCTGGCGCTGGTCCACAGCTGGACCGTCAGGTGACCCGGTCGGGCAGGTCGGGTCGAGACGGCTCAGCCGCCCTCCTCGTCGAGGCGGTAACCCATGCCGCGCAACGTCTGGATCGCGTGCCGGTCGTAGGGCACGTCGATCTTCTGGCGCAGGTAGCGGATGTAGACCTCGACGATGTTGGGGTCACCGTCGAACGCCGGGTCCCAGACGCCGGACAGGATCTCCGCCTTGGTGACCACGTCGCCGCGGTGGTGCATCAGGAACTCGAGCAGGCCGAACTCGCGTGGCGTCAGGACGATCTCCTCCTCGCCGCGGTGCGCCCGTCTCCGGTTCGGGTCCAGGGTCAGGTCACCGGCTCGGAGCACGACGGGACGCTCCGGCGCACCCCGCCGGATCAGCGCTCGCATCCGGGCCACGAGGACGATGAAGCTGAACGGTTTGGTGAGGTAGTCGTCGGCGCCGAGCTCGAACGCGTCGGTCTGGTCGTACTCACCGTCCTTGGCCGTGAGCATCAGCACCGGCGTCCACACCTTCTGCTCACGCAGCTTCCGCAGCACCGCGTAGCCGTTGAGCTGGGGCAGCATGATGTCGAGCACGATGACGTCGAAGGCGTTCTCGGTCGCCATCCAGAGCCCGTCGACCCCGTTGTGGGCGACGTCGACGGCGAAGCCCTGACCGGACAGGCCACGCCGCACGGTCTCGGCCAGGTTCGGCTCGTCCTCGACCAGCAGCACGCGCACGGCCCACGCCCTTCCCGACTCGTCACCACGCCCGGGCTCGCCCGGGTCGCTCCCCCAGTATCGACGCCGCGGACTGAGACGGCGCTGAATCTTCCTGCCGCGGCTCCTCCGCGGCAGGTTTCGCTCCGCTGCACATTTTCGCCGCTGTCGTCGCCGCGGCCCGTTCCCACGCTCAGCGCCGGCACAGCAAGCGCCACGAAGACTGGCCCTCGTGCACCGGATGCGGCGTGCCGACCTGCTGGCAGCGGATCCCCGCTGGGCCCGGTCGGCGCTGGTGACCCTGCTGGTCACCACGGCCGTCGCCTACTCCTACCGGCTGTCGGCCGGCGGCTGGGCCAACGAGTACTACGCGGCCGCCGTGCAGGCCGGCAGCGTCAGCTGGAAGGCGTTCTTCTACGGCGCCTCCGACGCCCCCGGCTCGATCACAGTCGACAAGCCCCCGCTGGCCCTGTGGGTGATGGGTCTGTCGGCCAGAGCCTTCGGCCTGAGCGCGTGGAGCCTGCTGCTGCCTCAGGTCGCAATGGGCGTGGCCACCGTGGGAGTGCTCTTCGCGGCTGTGCGCCTGCGGGCAGGGGCAGGGGCCGGCCTGCTCGCCGGCGCGGTCGTCGCGACCACGCCGGTGGCGGTGCTGATGTTCCGGTTCGACAACCCGGACGCCCTGCTCACGCTGCTGCTCGCGCTCGGCGGCTACGCCACCCTGCGCGCGGTGGAGCGCGCCAACCCCCACCTGCTCGCGCTCGCCGGTGCCCTGGTCGGCCTCGGATTCCTCACCAAGCTCGGCCAGGCGCTGCTGGTCGTCCCTGCCTTCGCGCTCACCTACCTGCTCTGCGCGCCGGCCCGGCTGCCACGGCGGCTGCTGCACCTGCTGTATGCCCTGGTCGCCATGGTCGGTAGCGCGGGTTGGTGGATCGCGGTGGTGGCAGCCGTGCCGGCCGCCGACCGGCCCTGGATCGGCAGCTCGACCGCCAACTCAGTGCTGCAGGTGGCCTTCGGCTACAACGGTGTCGGCCGGCTGAGCGGCCGGGAGGGCGTGCTCTCCAACCCCTCGGGGATCGAGCACTACGGCCCGCTGCGCCTGTTCGAGCCGTGGATCGCGAGCCAAGGGACCTGGCTGCTCCCCTGCGCCCTCGTGCTCCTGCTGACCGGCCTGCTGCTGCGCGGCCGGGCGCCACGCACCGACCCGCACCGCGCGGCCTACCTGATGTGGGGCACCTGGCTGGTGGTCGGAGCCGCCGTGCTCAGCCTGATGAACGGCATCTTCCACTCCTACTACACCCTCGTGCTGGTGCCACCGATCGCGGCGCTCGTGGCCACCGGCGCCCGGGACGCCTGGCGCGGCCGTGACCGCCTCGGCGCGCGGCTGGCGCTGGCCACCTGCGTCGTCGGCACCACGCTGCTCACCGCGGTGGTCCTCGCCCGAACTCCCGGATGGCTGCCCTGGCTGCGGTATGCCGTGCTGCCCGTCGGGCTCGCCGGCGCGGCGATGCTGCTCACGCTCCGTGGCCCGCGCACCGACCAGCCCGTCCGCGGGCACCGGGGCAGGGTGGCAGCCTGTCTGGGGCTCGTGGCGGTCCTGGCCGGGCCCACGGCATACGGGGTGGCCACCCTCGAGCCCCCGCACACGGGGCCGACACCCGCGGCGGGCCCTCATCCGACCGGCGTCTTCGGGCGGCCCCCGGCCTCCGTGTCGGGATCCGCGCCGGTGTCCGTCACCGCCCCTGCACCGCCCCCGCCCGTGGTGGTTCGCGCCCTCACCCGCGGAGCCGGCCGCTACACCTGGGCGGCGGCCACCGTCGGCTCGGTCGACGCGGCCGGGCTGCAGCTGGCGGGTGGCGTGCCGGTGATGCCGGTCGGGGGCTACTACGGGACCGACCCGAGCCCCACCCTGGCGCGGTTCAAAGCCGACGTCGCCGCGCACCGCATCCACTTCTTCACCGACGGACGGCGGCCGGCCAGCAGCCGGACGAGCTCAGCCGACCTGATCCGCGCCTGGGTGCACGCGACCTTCCCCGCCCGCGCCATCGGCGGCCGGACCTTCTACGACCTGACCGGCGGCTGACGCCCGAGGACACCCCCGGTCCCCCACACCTGAGTCCGGCCACGTCGGCGCGCCGCTCGGCCTCCGCCGACCGCGAGGGCGTCTCCCGGCCGAAGGTTGTCTGGCTACAGTGACGGAATGGACCGCCCCGCCCCCCGACCGACGCGGCCGCCTCGCCGGCTGCCGTCCGTCGAGGAGACCTCCGCGGGCGGCGTGGTCATCGACGTGCACCAGGGTCTGGCGAGGATCGCGATCATCGCCCGGCGCAACCGGGCCGGACGGGTCGAGTGGTGCCTGCCCAAGGGACACGTCGAGGCAGGCGAGACGCTCGAGCAGACCGCCGCGCGTGAGGTCGCGGAGGAGACCGGCATCCAGGGCCGGGTCCTGATCACGCTCGGCACCATCGACTACTGGTTCTCCACGCACGACCGGCGGATCCACAAGATGGTCCACCACTACCTGCTCGAGGCCACGGGCGGCGAGCTCACCATCGAGAACGACCCGGACCACGAGGCCATCGACGCCGCATGGTTCCCGCTCGACCAGGTGCACGAACAGCTCACCTTCCCCAACGAACGGCGGATCGCCCAGGCGGCCTGGCAGCGCCTCGCGGGCCACGCGTGAGCGCCCCCGCGCCCGCGTCCGCCTGCTCGGTGGGCCGGCGGTCTGTCTGCCGTGTCACCGCCACCCGCATGGGCTTTGCCGCGGCCGTGCTCGCCCTGCTCGCCGTGCTCGGTCTGCCGCCCTCCGGGGTGGCACCGGCCGCGGCGACCTCGCCACGGGCGAGCCCGGCCCAGGCCCCCGCCACCGCACCAGCCGCGAAGTCCACCGCCCGCGTCCGGGTCGAGCTCGAGTCCGTGACCCCTGGAGTCGCCCGGCCGGGCGCGAGGATCACCGTGCGAGGCACCCTGCGCAACCTCGGCACGGACCGCATCGACGCCCCGGTCGTCCGGCTGCACCGCACCACGACCGGGCTCGACACCCGCGGTGCGGTCGCCTCCTGGGCAAACGGCTCGAGCCAGATCGGCCCCGGTGTCCAGATCGCCCAGCGGGTCCTCAAGACGCCGTTGATGCCGCGCGCGACTCTCCCCTTCACGATCACCGTCCCCAAGGACGCCATCCAGACCGGCTACCGCTTCACCACGCTCGGGCTGACCCTCGAGGTGCACCGTGGCAAGGGCGTGGACGCCGCCACTGTGGGGAGGCTGCGGACCTTCCTGCCCTGGGACAGCGCTCCCGCCTCCGACCACCACCCGATCGAGATCGGCTGGGTCGTGCCGCTCACCCTGCCCGCCGAACCGGAGCTGTTCGGTCCCGAGTCGGACGAACGCGCCGCCGCGTGGGAGCGCGCCCTCGGCACGGGGTCGCGGATCGACCAGCTGATCACGGCGACGACTGACGAGCCGGTCACCTGGGCGATCGACCCCACTGCCGTGGAGGCTCCGCCGTCCCAGAACGAGTTCCAGTCGCCCACAGCGCCGCCCACCACGACCACCGCGCCGACCTCCACCGGCAGCTCCTCACCCACCACGTCGGGCACGTCGACCGGCTCACCGACGACCAGTCCCTCGTCGACCGCAGGCACCAGCAGCACGTCCGAGCAGCAGTCGACGAGCGGCTCGTCGTCGAGCAGCAGCTCGTCGACCACGACCTCAACCACGGGCAACAGCTCGGGCCCGAGCAGCTCGGGGGCCACCACGGCGCCCAGCTCGCCCCCCTCGACGACCCCCGGGCCGGCACCCACCACCCCGCCACCGCCGTCCGAGGCCGACCTGCTCAGCGACCAGCTCGCGGACCGGCTGCGGACCGCCGGTGGCACCCACCCGCTGTGGGCACTGCCCTACGGCGACCCCGACCTCAGCGCACTCCTGCACCTCGACCCCCGCGGCGCGACCCTGCGGGCGGCCCTGGCCACCAAGACCCCGAAGTCGCTCGGCAAGCGGACCCGGTCGGGCATCGCCTGGCCGATCGACCCCCGCCTGGGCGACAAGACGGTCGCGACCCTGCGGGGCGCGTGGCGGGGCCACGGTGGCCTCGCTGCCGCAGTGATCTCCGCGCGGGCGCTGGACGGCTCATCGGGCTACACCGGCTCGGCCCCCCGCAAGTCGGCCCAGGGCCTGCCGCTGCTTGCCTACGACGACCGGTTGAGCGGGATCTTCAGCGCGATGGACGACCCGGCCGCCGGAGGTGCCGCGGTGCAGCGCTTCCTCGCCGAGACGCTCGCCGTCTACCAGGAGCGGCCGGCCAACAGCCGATCGCTGCTGGTCGTGCCACCCCGAACCTTCCAGGGCGACCCGACCGTGCTGCGCCAGCTGTTCGC
The DNA here is from genome assembly GCF_005222685.1 of Segeticoccus rhizosphaerae. Lineage (NCBI taxonomy): Bacteria > Bacillati > Actinomycetota > Actinomycetes > Micrococcales > Intrasporangiaceae > Segeticoccus > Segeticoccus rhizosphaerae. The sequence goes on along the minus strand of NZ_SWMA01000001.1, from coordinate 48,795 downwards.
CGGGGTGGACCGGGCCCCGTGGCTGCGGGCCACCTCGACCGACACTCTGCTGCGCCAGGCCGAGAAGGCCCCGAAGGTGAAGGACCGCACCCTGACCGGAAAGTCGGCGCCCTCCGCGCCCGGCTCCCTCACGGCATACCCCTCGGCGCACGCCTCACCGCTCACGACCAAGCGGCTCCTGGCCCTCACCGAACTGCGGGCCACGACGGCCGGCGTGAGCGGCGTGCTCGACCCGGGTGACGGCTACCAGTCGATCTGGTCGGCGGCCACCGACCAGCTGCTGTCCAGCCGGTGGCGCACCCGTCCGGGAGCGTGGCGCACCCTCGAGGTGCGGGTCGTGGACGCCAACCAAGCCATCACGAAGGGCGTGAGTGTCGTCTCGAGCACCTTCAACTTCTTCGCCGACGAGGGGTCCCTGCAGCTGACCGTGGTCAACGACCTCGACGTCAGCGTGCGCAACGTCCACCTCACCCTCGCGCCGCGCAACCCGCGGCTGCGCATCATCGCGCAGCCGACGCCGCTGCGGATCGGCCCGCACAGCCGGACCACGGTCAAGGTCAAGGTCAACGCGATCTCCGCGGGACTGGTCCCGGTGGACGCCTACCTGTCCGCCCCCAACGGCACCACGCTCGGGTCGGGGACCTCCGTCACCGTGCGGGTGCAGCCCACCAGCACCTGGATCTACTGGGTCCTCGGTATCGTGGCCGGGCTCATCCTCGTGATCGGTCTCTACCGCGCCCTACGACGAGGGGGCCAGCGACCGACCGACCCCAGCGCGGCCGAGCACATACAGGAGATCCCCGACCCATGAGCCAGACCAACGCGCCGTCGAGCATCGCGCGCTCGAGCGCCGGCATGGCGGCAGGAACGCTGGTCTCCAGGCTGCTCGGCCTGATCCGGGTGCTGATGCAGGCGGCGGCGATCGGGCTGACCGGTGCGAGCGCCGACGCCTGGACCAACGCCAACACGCTGCCCAACATCATCTACCTGCTGCTGGCCGGCGGCATGCTCAACGCCGTCCTCGTCCCGCAGCTGACCAAGGCGATGACCCAGCGCGACGGGGGTCGCGACTACTCCGACCGGCTGCTCACCCTGGCCGCGATCGGGCTGGTCGTCGTGACGGTGGTCTTCACCGCCGGATCGACCCTGCTCGTGCGGTTCTACGCGCCGAGCTTCCACGGCGACCAGCTGCAGCTCGCCTTCGCGTTCGCCATCATCTGCATGCCGCAGATCCTGTTCTACGGCCTCTACACGCTGCTCGGCCAGATCCTCAACTCGCGTGACAAGTTCGCCGCCTTCATGTGGGCCCCGGCGCTCGCCAACGTGGTCGGCATCGTCGGGCTGGCGGCGTTCCTGGCGCTCTTCCCGCACGAGGCGGCGCCGGCCGACTGGACGCCGAGCATGATCTGGCTGCTCGGCGGCAGCGCCACCCTGGGCATCGTCCTGCAGGCGCTCGTCCTGCTCTATCCGGTGTGGCGCACCGGCTTCCGCTGGCGGCCGCGCTGGGGCTTCCGGGGTGTCGGACTGCGCACCGCCTCCCGGGTGGCGATGTGGACCTTCGGGATCATCGCGGTCTCCCAAGTGGGCATCTGGGTCACCTCGGTCGTGGTCAACCACGCGTCCACCTCCGGCGCGAAGGGCACCGCCGGCCGGTTCGCCTACGAGCAGGCGTCGCTGCTGTTCGTGCTGCCGCACTCGCTGATCACGCTGTCCCTCGTCACCGCCCTGTTCCCCCGGATGTCCCGCGCGGCGCACGCCCGCAACCTGCCGGCGCTGCGCTCCGACCTGCGGCACGGGCTGCGACTGATCGGGGTCGCGATGATTCCGGTCAGCCTCGGCATGCTGCTGCTCGGCCCCGCCATCGCCTCCACCCTGTTCTTCAGCAACGCGGCCAGCGACACCCGAGCACTCGCCTACGTGATGATGGCGATGGTCTGCGGGCTCGTCCCGTATGCCGTGCTGACCCTCACCTGGCGCGCGTTCTACGCGTTCGAGGACGCCAAGACCCCGTTCCGGTTGCAGATCGTGATCACCGCCGTCTCGGTGTGCGGGACCCTGCTGTCGCTGCTGCTGCCGCCGGACCGGGTGGCGGTCGGCGCCGGCCTGTCGCAGGCCGTGGGTCAGCTGGCCGCCTGCGTGGTCGCCGTGGTCTGGATCCGGCGCCGCCTCGAGGGGCTCTCGCTGTTCGTCGTGGTGCGCACCTACGTGCGCCTGGGGATCGCCGGGCTGCTCGGTGCCGGCGCGGCATACCTCGTGCACCTGGGTCTCGCGCAGGTGCTGACCGGACGGATCGGCTCCCTGCTGACCCTGGTCCTCGGCGGTGGCGTGCTGCTGGTCATCTACATCGTGGTCGCCAAGCGGTTGCGGGTGACCGAGGTCGACGAGCTGCTCGGCTCGATCACCCGCAAGCTCCGCAGCCTGCGCTGACCTTGCCCTGACCTTGCGCTGACCGCACAGCAGCGAGCCTGCCCACGCCGCCGTGGCAGGGCGCACAGGCACCCAGCCCTTAGTATTGGCCGCGCAGCAGCAGTCGTACGCTCGCGTGCCCGCGGGACCAGCACAGGAACAGGAGCAGTGGTGCAAGGCATCAGCCCGGACACGGTTCTCGCGGACCGCTACTCCCTCACCACGCGTCTGGCCGGACGCGACGACCTCGAGCACTGGGCGGCGCGCGACCGCACGCTCGAGCGTGAGGTCGCCGTCACGGTTTTCCCCAGCTCCGGGGAGCACTCCGCCGCCGCGCTGGACGGTGCCCGGCGAGCCGCCGGCATCGAGGACTCGCGACTGGTGCGGATCCTCGACGTCGGCGAGCAGGCCGGAGTCTCCTACATCGTCGAGGAGAGCCTGCGCGACGCCACCTCCCTGGCCGAGCTGGTCCGCGAGCGGGCGCTCCCGACCGAGGAGGTGCGCCGCATCGTCGGCGAGACCGCCTCGGCGCTCGAGGTCGCCCGGCAGCGCGGACTGCACCACCTGCGGCTGACCCCGCACGCGGTGCTCGTGACCAAGGAGGGCCGGATCCGGGTCAGCGGGATCGCGGTCGCAGGCGCGCTCGAGGGCCTCGACGACGTGCCCTCCGACGAGGCCTCGCGCGACGACGCGACCGCCCTGGTCGGCCTGATCTACGCCGGCCTGACCGGCACCTGGCCGCTCGAGCCGGAGGTGCCCGGTGTGCCGTCCGCCGTGCGGCACGCCGGCGGCGTCGCCGAGCCCGCCGAGATGGCCCTGCGCCAGGGCTCGGTGCCCGGCGACCTCAACACGCTGTGCCGGCTGACCCTCGGCGAGGACGCCGGACCGCTCACGCCGGGCGACCTCGCCGGACAGATCGCGCCCTGGTCCCCCGAGCCGGTGCACGGCACCAGCCAGGCCGTCGGGTGGTCCGGAGGCGTCACGGGTGCGGCCGCTGGGGGCGCCGCAGCGGGAGCGGCCGCGGCCGGGGCCTCGCGCTCCGGTGAGGCCGCGCGGGGGAACCGCTCGGATGAGACCCAGCGGATCGACACGTCGCGATCGGCCGCACGGAGGGACGATCACGGGCGCGACGACGCTGACGGCGACGTTGACGGCGATGAAGGCGACTTCTACGGTGACGGCGACGACGAGCTCGAGTCGCCGGTGCCCCTTCTGCCCGGCACCGTCGCGGCCGAGCCGTCCGGCGACCAGGCCAAGATCGCGCTGGCGCTCGTCGCGGCCTTCGTGGTCGTCGCCGTGCTGCTCGCCTACTGCGGCGTGGCCGGACTCGGCAACAACGACAACAAGGCCCCGGCTGCCGGCAGCACGACGTCGCAGACGACCTCGTCGCAGAGCCCGACCCCGACCGACAGCGGGACCCAGACCGAGACCGCCAAGCCCACCAAGAAGACTCCGCCCGCCAAGACGCTGAAGATCACCTCGGGCTCGATCATGTCCGGAGCCTCCAGCCTCAAGGAACCGCAGGACGTCAGCCCGGCCTATGACGGCAACCCCGACACCTCATGGATGTCGCACGGCTGGAACCAGGCCGACTTCGGCGGCCTCAAGGGCGGGGTCGGCCTCGTCTTCGACCTCGGGGCGAGCAAGGAGGTCAGCGAGGCGGACCTCGACCTGCCCCTGCCCGAGGGGCTGACCGTCTACGTCGGCGACCAGCCGACCACCGACGGCGCCACCCGGCTCGGCAGCTCGTCGGGCAAGGACGGCACGGTGAAGGTCAAGGCCTCGGGCGACTCGCCGCCCAAGGGGCGCTACGTCATCGTCTACATCACCAAGCTGGTCAAGGACACGGCATACCACCACGGCGGGCTCTCCGAAATCACGGTCAAGGGACGCTGACCGACCGTGGTCCGGGGGCCGGATCTGCCGCAGCTGACCGACCGCGAGCTGCTCGCGGCGCACTGTGCCGGTGACGGGGAGGCCTTCGGCGAGCTGTTCCGCCGGCACAGGGACCGGATGTGGGCGGTTGCCCTGCGCATCACGCGTGACCCCGAGCTCGCCGCGGACGCCGTGCAGGACGGGTTCATCTCGGCCTTCCGGCGGGCGGAGTCGTTCAGGGGCGAGGCAGCCGTCACGACCTGGCTGCACCGCATCATCGTCAACGCCTGCCTCGACCGGTTGCGCCGGACCAAGCCGACCAGCGCGCTGCCGGTCTACGAGTTGGCCGACGCGCACGACCACCACCACAGCGTGGAGGTGCGGCTCGACGTGCAGCGGGCGCTGGCGCAGCTGCCGGAGGGGCAGCGGATGGCGCTCACCCTCGTCGACATGCACGGCATGTCGGTCGCCGAGGCAGCGGACACGCTCCAGGTGGCCGAGGGGACCATCAAGTCACGATGCGCCCGGGGGCGTGCCGCGATGGCCGAGCTGCTGACCGCGGCCGACCGGGCCGGTGCCGCGACGATGGGCGTCCGGCCGTCGCCGGGGGAACCTTCGCCTCCGCCGTGACGTCCTACCCCTGATCGGGCTTTGCGCCCCGTCCCCATCGACCAGATCCTCGACCGCGTTCGCCACCGGAGGTCTTCGTGATCACACCTCGCCACCCGCAGGGTGCCTCGTCCCCGGACGAGGACCCCACCGGGGTGCGCGCGTTGCTGTCATCGTTGCCCGAGCCGGGACCGATGCCCCCCGAGCTGGTCGCCCGCATCACCGCCAGCCTCGAGCGGGAGCAGCAGGAAAGGGCCCACCAGACCGACGCGCCGGGCGCTCCCGCCAACGTCGCGCCCCTGGTGGGCCGACCCTCCCCCGGCTCCTCGGCTCCTCGACACGGGTCACTCGGGCCGTCGCGGCTGCGCCGGGTCGTCGCCCTCGGTGGCGCCGCCGCGGCCGTGGTGGCCGTCGCTGCGGTCGGCACGGTGATCGCCCTCGACCAGCGCCCCGGGGTGCCGGCCTCCGCCTCGGCGTCGAGCGCCTCCCGGCCCGCCTCGCCGGCCGATTCCCGGCAGGAGGGCTCGGGCGCCCTGGCGAACGCCGCCCCGGTCTACTTCGAGGCGTCGGGCAAGGGCTACACCAGCGCCGGCTTTGCACAGCAGGCCCGGGCGATGCAGGCGGCCAACCACACTCCGTTGCGCTCGGACGCGCTGCAGGCCCCACAGGTGCAGGAGCTCGGCCCCCCGATGAACCTCTCGCAGTGCATCCAGACGCTCGGTGCCTCGCTGCCGTCGCGCCCCGACAAGGTGTGGGTCGACCTGGGCACCTTCGACGGATCACCCGCGCTGATCGTCGTGGTCACCACCGACGGGAAGAGCACGGCCTGGGCGGTGGGCCGCACCTGCCGTGCCGGCCAGCCCTCGGTCCTCGACGGCCCTACCACCCTCGCCTGACCACCAGAGCAGCCACGTCGGCGAGGGAACAATGCTGGCCTAGGATCGGTTCCAGCACACGAGCCCGTATGCACGTCCGGTCGCCTCATCCGCCCCGCTGCGGTCGCGATCGGCCGGCGAAGGAACACGGGTGAGCACACGTCATACCAACGAAGGGGTCTCCCGCGTGAGCGCCAGCACCGAGCACACCGAGGGCACGCAGAATCGGGTGCGGAACCTCATCATCATCGGCTCCGGACCGGCCGGCTACACCGCTGCCGTCTATGCCGCGCGCGCCAACCTCGAGCCGCTCATCTTCGAGGGCTCGGTCACCGCAGGCGGCGCGCTGATGAACACGACCGACGTGGAGAACTTCCCCGGGTTCCAGGACGGCATCATGGGCCCCGACCTGATGCTGAACATGCGCGCGCAGGCCGAGCGCTTCGGCGCCGAGCTGGTGCGCGACGACGTGGAGTCGGTCGACCTGACCGGCGAGGTCAAGACCGTGGTCGACGGCTCCGGCAACACCCACCGCGCCCGCGCCGTCGTGCTGGCCATGGGTTCGGCCTACCGCGAGCTCGGGCTGCCCGACGAGAAGCGTCTCGCCGGTCGCGGCGTCTCGTGGTGCGCGACCTGTGACGGAGCGTTCTTCCGCGACCAGGACATCGTGGTCGTCGGCGGCGGCGACTCGGCCGTGGAGGAGGCGACCTTCCTGACGCGCTTCGGCAAGTCGGTCACCATCGTGCACCGCCGCGACGAGCTGCGCGCCAGCAAGATCATGGCAGACCGTGCGTTCGCCAACGACAAGATCAGCTTCGTCTGGAACGCGCAGGTCGAGGGCATCGTCGGCGACGACAAGGTCAGCGGCGTGACGCTGCGCGACACCGTCACCGACGAGCGCAGCGAGCTCCCCGCGAGTGGTCTGTTCATCGCGATCGGCCACGACCCGCGCAACGAGCTGATCCGCGGCGTCGTCGACCTCGACGACGAGGGCTACGTGCTCGTCGACGGGCGCAGCACCCGCACCAACGTCGAGGGCGTCTTCGCCTGCGGCGACCTGGTCGACCACACCTACCGCCAGGCCGTGACGGCCGCGGGCACCGGCTGCTCGGCCGCGCTCGACGCCGAGCGCTACCTCGCCGCCCTCGACGAGGGGGCCGAACGAGCCCGGGGCGGCGCGGCCGACTCCTCCGACCGCGGCCACGCGGTCGCCCCCGAGCCGGCCACCGAGACCTCCAGCCACGCCACTGTCGGTGTCGGCTGAGACCATGGGCTGAGCACCTCGTCAGCCCGGCACACCACCCGAACACCCCGAACCACCGAGCTCATCGAAGAAGGAAGGAAGCCCCGACATGGGAGCACCCAAGGAGACCACGGACGCGAACTTCGAGGCCGACGTCCTGCAGAACGACAAGACCGTCCTCGTCGACTTCTGGGCGCCGTGGTGCGGCCCGTGCCGCGCGGTCGCCCCGATCCTCGAGGAGCTCGCGCAGGAGCACGCGGACAAGATCGAGGTCATCAAGCTCAACACTGACGAGAACCCGGCGATCACCGCGAAGTACGGCATCACCGGCATCCCGACGATGAACGTCTACCAGGGCGGCGAGGTCGTCAAGACCCTTGTCGGCGCCCTGCCCAAGCCGAGGCTGGTCAAGGAGCTCGACGACTACCTGAGCTGAGTCCGGGAGCCGCCCCGCGGCGCCCTTCGAGCGATGACGCGCCCCTCCTGCGGGAGGGGCGCGTCGTCGTCTCCGGGGCGGGCCGGTCCGACGTGGTTTCGCGTGAAACACCACACATCGTGAGACGGGTCCCCGGTGCGCCCCCGACCTCGTGCGACACTCATCGGCGGAACGTGCGACGGAAGGGCGGCGCGATGACCGCGAGGACACAGGATGCGGTGCTGGGGGCGGGGACGAGCTCCCCGAGGGTGGGCGCAGCCGTGCCCGGCTCGCGGCTCGACCCCTGGAAGCAGTCGTATGCCGCCCGCACCGCGGGGATGACCGCGTCCGAGATCCGCGCGCTGTTCGCCGTCGCGTCCCGGCCCGAGGTGGTCTCGCTCGCCGGCGGCATGCCCTACCTGTCCGCGCTGCCGATGGATGCCGTTGCCGGCACCTTGGCGCACCTGGTCGCCACCCGGGGGCAGCAGGCGCTGCAGTACGGCTCCGGGCAGGGCGACCCCGCCCTGCGTGAGCAGATCCTCGAGGTGATGGCGCTCGAGGGCATCAGCGCCCACCCCGACGACGTGGTCGTGACGACCGGTTCGCAGCAGGCGCTCGACCTGGTCACCCGCATCTTCATCGACCCCGGCGACGTCGTGCTCGCGGAGGCACCCAGCTACGTCGGCGCGCTCGGGGTGTTCGCCTCCTACCAGGCCGAGGTCTCGCACGTCGCGAGCGACGACGACGGCCTGGTGCCCGCGGCCCTCGAGGAGCGGATCGTCGCGCTGCGGCAGGCGGGCAAACGGGTCAAGCTGCTCTACACCGTGCCCAACTTCCACAACCCGGCCGGGACCACCCTGTCCGAGGAGCGGCGGCCCGAGGTGCTGGAGATCTGCGAGCGGCACGGCATCCTCGTGCTCGAGGACAACCCCTACGGCCTGCTCGGCTTCGACCGCGATCCCTACCCCGCGATGCGGGCGTCCGCGCCGGATGGTGTGGTCTACCTCGGGTCCTTCTCCAAGACCTTCGCCCCGGGCCTGCGGGTCGGCTGGGCGGTGGCACCGCACGCGGTGCGGGAGAAGCTGGTGCTCGCGAGCGAGTCGGCGATCCTGTGCCCGAGCGCCCTGGCGCAGATGGCGGTCTCGAGCTACCTCACCGACTCCGACTGGCAGGCCCAGATCAAGGTCTACCGCGAGCTCTACCGCGAGCGACGCGACGCCATGCTCGACTCGCTCGAGGCCCAGCTGCCCGAGGCGCACTGGACCCATCCGGACGGCGGCTTCTACGTGTGGCTGACCCTGCCGGAGGGGCTGGATGCGAAGGCGATGCTGCCGCGGGCGGTCACCGAGCGCGTGGCCTACGTGCCCGGCACGGCCTTCTTCGCCGACGGCACGGGCCACCGGCACCTGCGGCTGTCCTACTGCTACCCCGAGCCGGACCGCATCCGCGAGGGCGTGCGCCGGCTTGCTGCCGTGGTGCGCGGTGAGCTCGAGCTGCACGACACGTTCGGCTCGGCGAGTGGTAGGCCGTCGACGACGTCGCCACGCCCCGCCCGGGTGGAGTTCCCCTCACCAGAGCAACCTTGATGCTCCCGGTGAGATATCGCGCGGTCATGATCGTCGCGCGCTAACCCGTCCGACAAGGCTGCGAGGAGCCGCATGCGACATGTCCTGATCCTGGCCGGCGGGCTGAGCCACGAGCGCGACGTCTCGCTGCGCTCGGGCCGGCGTGTGGCCGACCTGTTGCGGCGCAGCGATGTGGACGTGCAGGTCCACGACCTCGACGTCGACCTCCTCGGCTCGATCACCCAGACCCGGCCCGAGGTGGTGTGGCCGCTCCTGCACGGTGCCGCTGGCGAGGATGGCGCCATCCGAGATGTGTTGGAAACGTTGGCCATTCCGTATGTCGGGAGCTCACCACAGGCGTGCCGGCTCACGTGGGACAAGCCGGTCGCCAAGGCGCTGCTCGCTCGAGCCGGAGTGGCGACACCGCCCAGCGTGGCGATGTCGCACGACACCTTCCGCGAGCTGGGCGCAGCCGCCGTGCTCGACGCCGTCGTGGCGCGGATCGGCCTCCCGCTCGTGGTGAAACCGGCCCGGGGTGGCTCGGCACTGGGCCTCAGCGTGGTCCGCACCCGGGAGGATTTGCCGACCGCGATGGTGAACGCGTATGCGTATGGTGATATCGCACTCATCGAGCATTGTGTCGGCGGTGTTGAGGTCGCGGTGTCGGTCGTCGAGGGCCCGGACGGGGAGCCGATGGCGCTCCCGGCGGTCGAGATCGTCCCGGACGGTGGTCTCTACTCCTACGGCGCTCGCTACACCGCGGGGGAGACGGAGTTCTTCACGCCGGCCAGACTGAGTGATCGCGCGACAGCCGCCGCGACAGCGGCGGCGCTCACCGCCTACCGGACCCTCGGGCACCGCCACCTGTCCCGGATCGACCTGATCGTGGACGACCACGACACGCCGTGGTTCCTCGAGGGCAACGTGGCACCCGGGATGACCGAGACCTCGCTGCTGCCCCTGGCCGCCGAGGCGGGCGACGAAGCTGCGGACGCGCTCTACCTGAGGCTGATCGAGCGGGCCCTGCTCGGGGACGTCCTGCGGCCTGGTGGTGCGGGCAACCGCGGCGCAGGACGTCCGGCCGCAGGACCGGGCCCGGCGGCCGGCTCAGGACTGTAGGTCGGGGACCGCCACCTCGTCGTCGGGCGTGAGCAGGCTGACGATCCGGTTCAGGTCGTCCACCGAGGCGAACTCCACCGTGAGCTTGCCCTTGCGTTTGCCCAGCGCGATGTTGACGCGGGTGTCGAACCGGTCGGAGAGGGCAGCGGCGAGGTCGTCCAGCTGGGGGTGGCGGTTGCCGGCACGCGGCGCCCGACGCCTCGGTTCGGCATCACCGCCGAGCGTGACGATCTCCTCGACGCTGCGGACGCTGAGCCCCTCGGCCACGATGCGCTGGGCGAGCCGCTCCATCGCGGCGCCGTCACCGAGCGCGAGCAGTGCGCGCGCGTGCCCGGCGCTGAGCACGCCGGCGGCTACGCGGCGGGCCACCAGCGGGGGGAGCTTCAGCAGGCGCAGCGTGTTGGAGATCTGCGGACGGGACCGACCGATCCGGGACGCGAGCTCGTCGTGCGTGCAGCCGAAGTCGTCCAGCAGCTGCTGGTAGGCCGCGGCCTCCTCCAGCGCGTTCAGGTTGCTGCGGTGCAGGTTCTCCAGCAGCGCGTCGCGCAACAGGTCGTCGTCGTGGGTGTCCTTGATGACCGCCGGGATGGTCTCCCGACCCGCCGCCTGGCTGGCCCGCCAGCGCCGTTCGCCCATGATCAGCTCGTAGGTCGCCGCGCCGTCCGCACCGTCGCCGGAAGCGGACGTGTCGCTGGCCGCCGAGCCCGACCCACCCGCGGTGGAGGTGGCGTCGCGGCCCACCACGGTCCGGACGACCACGGGTTGCAGGACCCCGATCTCGCGGATGCTGTGCGTGAGCTCGGCCAGGTCGTCCTCGTCGAAGACCTCACGGGGTTGTCGCGGGTTGGGCCGGATCTGGTCGAGCGGGATCTCGGCGAACCGCGCTCCAGGCACCGGGGTCAGGCCGTCGTCGGTCGCCTCGGCCGCCTCACGAGGGTGGATTCCCGTGAAACCGTCATCGCCGGACGCGCCAGTGGGCTCGTCCGAGTCGCCCTCGTTTCCCGTGAAACCCTCACGGTCCGACGACTGCCCCTTCGCCAATTCCTGGGCTTCGTCGCTGTTTCCCGTGAAACCATCCACGCCTGAACCGCTCGACGTGCGCTCAGCCGAGTCCTCCCCCGAGGGCCGGTCGTGCCGGCCGGTGAGGGCCCCGTTGTCACCGCCACCGTGGTGGGCGTCCGGTCGGTTGTCCTTGAAGAACACGTCGGTCGGTCGGGCGCTTCCTGCTGGTGGAGCACTGGGGATCAGGGCACCCAAACCACGACCCAGGGCACGACGCTTCTCACTCACAAGGACCTCGACCTCTTCGATGAAATCCGGGTCGCGACGATGACGTCAGCCATGACGGTTCACGCAGTCGCGAGCGTCGGGAAACCGGCGACCCGGAAGGACGGCCCCACGGTACCCGGTGACTGCCCTCCGCCCGGGCTCACCCCTCGGCGAGTCCGCGCAACGGCTCCAGAGCCTCGGCATCGCCCTCAGGGTCGAGCTGCCGCCTCGGTGTCACCGCTGGTCTTCGCTGCGCCACGGTGGGCGATCTCGCTCGCGGCCTCGAGGTAGGACAGGGCTCCACTGCTGGACGGGTCATAGGTCAGCACGGTCTGTCCGTGGCTCGGAGCCTCCGAGATGCGCACCGAACGGGGCACCGTCGTGCGCAGGACCTGGTCGGGGAAGTGCTCGCGCACGTCGTCGGCGACCTGTGAGGACAGCCGGGTCCGACCGTCATACATGGTCAACAGGATGGTCGAGAGGAACAGGTCAGGATTGAGGTGACTGCGGATCAGCTCGATGTTCTTGAGCAGCTGGGAGAGGCCCTCGAGGGCGTAGTACTCGCACTGGATGGGGATGAAGACCTCGTCCGCGGCCACGAAGGCGTTGACCGTGAGCAAGCCCAGGCTCGGCGGGCAGTCGATGAGCACGTAGTCGAAGCCTGCCTCGGGGTCCTCCTCGGCCGCGGCTTCCTTGAGGTAGGCCTCCAGAGCCCGGCGCATCCGGGTCTCCCGCGCCACGAGCGACACGAGCTCGATCTCGGCTCCTGCCAGGTCGATCGTGGCGGGCGCGCAGAACAGGCCGGGCACGTCGGGGCATTCCTGGATGACCTCGGCCAGGGGGCGGCTGTCGACCAGCACGTCGTAGATGCTGGGGACCTCGGCGTGGTGGTCGATGCCGAGGGCCGTGCTGGCATTCCCCTGCGGATCGATGTCCACCACGAGAACACGAAGTCCGGCCTGGGCCATGGCCGCCGCGACATTGACCGCCGTGGTGGTCTTGCCGACGCCACCCTTCTGGTTGGCCACGGTCAGGACCCGGCACTGCGCCGGCCGCGGCAGTGGCTTGCCCACGAGGGTGGCGCGCCGCCGCACATCCTGCGCCAGCTGGCGGGCCAACGGGGTCTCCTCCTCCGGAATGGCGTCCGGCCTCATCACCCGGCCCACTGCGGAAGAGTCCACGGCAGGCAGGGGCTCCGCCCGGGGGGTCGGCCCCGAGGTTTCACGGGAAACATCGTGATCTCGCGCCGTCTCTTGGGCCTCCTCCACCACAGGAGCCTCAACAGCCACAGCTGACACATCCGGCTGAGGGCTGGCCGTTGCTTCGGGTGTGGCCTCGTCGCTAGCCAGGTCGTGCGCCAGCCGTGGTGCGGAGGGCCACCCGAGCGGGGTGGGTGAGGGAGCAGGTGACTCCATCCGTGGCCACCCGAGCTCCTGGCCGGCTTGCCTCTGCGTCACTGGTGGTTTCTCCTCATCTCGGGCGGAACGGCGTGGTGGACCTCGTGGCGAAGGCATCGGCGCTGCGGCTCATCGCACCGGTTCCCGGTTCCCCCGGACCGCTTGGTGCGGCCACCCGACAGATGTCGCTGTGCAGCGGCCCTTCCACGCGAGCAGGCCTGCGGGTCAGCCTAACGTCGGGACCGACGGTGGGAGCGGCGGCCGCCCGGCCGGGTGCGTCCCGCCGTCCCATCCCGGACCGTTCGCTCCGGGCGCACCGGCTGGTCGACGAGCAACCGCACGACCGTCGTCACCGGGTCGAGCAGGCCGGCGCCGTAGGTTTCGACGACCTCCTCCACGGAGCCGAGGCGGCGCACCGCGTCCCGGTCGCGAGCAAGCTCCTCCGGAGCACTGCTGCCCTTCAGCGCCAGCATCACGCCTCCGGCATCGACGAGCGGCAGGCACCAGCGCGCCAGTTCGGCGAGTGGCGCCACCGCGCGAGCAGTGACCACCGGCGCCACGAGGTCGCCCCACATCTCCTCCGCGCGGCCGCGGTGCACCGTGACGTCGGACAGCTCCAGCTGGCGCACGGCGTCCTCGAGCCAGGTGGTCCTGCGCAGCATCGGCTCGACGAGGTGCAGCTGCAGGTCGGGGCGCACGATGGCGAGGACCAGTCCGGGGAGACCGGCGCCGGACCCCACGTCGATGACCGAGGCGCCGTGCGGGATGGCCTCGTGCACGACTGCGCAGTTGAGCAGGTGTCGTTCCCAGAGGCGAGGAACCTCACGTGGCCCCATCAGCCCGTGTGTCGCGCCGGTGTCGGCCAAGAGCTCGGCATACCGCTGGGCCAGCTCCAGCCGGTCCCCGAAGACCGCCTCGGCGATGACCGGAGCGGGCACTGAGGTCTCGGCCCTGGACGGTGAGGTCTCCCGGGCACCGTCCCGTGGGCCGGCGCCCTCCCGTGGGTGGTCCGCGCCTCCCGTCGGCTGCGGCCCGTGGGCAGTCATCGATTCACGTGAAACGTCCGTGGGCCGTCAGCGTGGGAGGATGACGACGCAACGGTGCGGCTCGACACCCTCCGACTCCGAGGACAGTCCGGAGGCCAGCACCTCGTCGTGCACCACCTTGCGCTCGAACGCCGTCATCGGATCGAGGGTGGTGCGTTCACCCGAGCTCTTGACCTGCTCGATCGCCGTGCGTGCCGTCTCGACCAGTGCGGCACGGCGCTCGGCCCGGTAGCCGGCCACGTCCAGCATCAGCCGACTGCGTTCCCCGGTCGCCGCCTGGACCGCCAGGCGTGTCAGCTCCTGCAGCGCTTCCAGCACCTTGGCGTGGTCACCCACCAGGCGTCGAGGCACGCGCCCCTCCTCGGAGTCGACGATCGCGACCGCGGCACGGTCGCCGTCGACGTCCACGTCGAGGTCGCCGTCCAGGTCCGCGATGTCGAGCAGCTGCTCCAGGAAGTCTGCGGCGACCTCGCCCTCGCGCTCGAGCCGCGCCACGAGCGATCCGTTCTCGACCTGATCGTCCGACGTGTCGGCCGCGTCCGCGGTCGTCTCATCCTCCGCCGCGTCACCCGATCCGCTCGCTCCCGTCAATGCCGCCTGCGAGCCTGCGGTCGCGCTCTCCTCGGCGGCCTCGGTCACCGACGAGACCTCCGCCCCCGTGCTCTCCCCCGCACCGCCGGTCTGCGCAGCCGGCGTCTCCGTGCCAGATTCCGTGCCGGATGCGGTGCCGGGATCGGTGCCGGCTCCGGTGCCAGCCACCTGCGGGGTGGGCTGCTCCTGGGTGGTCGCGGACTGTTCGCTCATGGTGGCTCCTGCTGCTGCGTGTGGGCCCGGGCGCGCCCGGGCGGGTACGAGGACTGTGGTTACCGGCGGGTAGCCGGCCGGTGCCGACTACCGGGGACGCCCCGCGGAAGGGGCCCCCTTCTTCTTGCGCTTCTTCTTGCCGCCCTGGCCGGGCGGCGTGGACGTGGCGCCGGACGTGTTGGGGCTCGACGACTTCGCGCCGCTCGAGCTCGAGTTGTTCTTCGCGCCGGAGGAGGAGGAGGTGGTGGTTGGCGTCGGCTTCTTCGCACCGGGGGACTTCACCGGCGTGGGGCGCTTGGGCGTCTTCGCGCCGCTGGCTCGCGTCGCGCCGTCACCGTCCGTGCTGCTGTCGGATCCGCTCACCTGCTCGCCGGCACTGCTGTCCGCAGCCCTGCCCGTCGCGCCGGCACCGCCCACCGCCTTCCGACGGTCCTTGCGCTTGGGCTGGACCCGCTGCCCCGAGACCGGGCCGACCGGCTCGGGCGCGACCTCCTCCTCGTCCTCCTTGTGCAGACCCGGCAGGCTCAGGCGGGTGTGCACCTTGCCCTGCTTCACCCGGCGCTCCTCCAGGGCGCGCTCGGCCGGGGAGCCCGGGGCCGGCATACGGCGGATCACATAGAACTGCTGGCCCATCGACCAGACGTTGGTGGCCAACCAGTAGAGCAGCACACCGACGGGGAAGTTGATGCCGGTCACCGCGAAGAACACCGGCAGCAGGTAGAGCATGTACTTCTGCATGTTCGCCGCGGGGTTGTCCAGCGCGGCGGCGGGCATGTTCTTGCGCATCAGCTGGTGCTGTGTGGTGAAGGTCGTCGCCGACATCAGGATGATCAGCACCGCGGTGAGGATGCGGACGTTGATGTTGTCCGGGGATCCGAGGAACGTCGACGACAGGGAGGCGCCGAACAGCGTCGAGGACTCGGCCGAGCTGGCGAGCGCCTTGCTCATCGGGCCGATCGGTGCGTGCGTCCCCTGGGCGATCGAGTGCAGGTCGTTGAGCACGCGGAACAGCGCGAAGAAGATCGGTGACTGCAGCAGGATCGGCAGGCACGAGGAGAACGGGTTGGTGCCGGTCCGCTTGTAGAGATCCATCGTCTCCTGGCTCATCGCCTTGCGAGAGTCGGGATCGGACTTGCCCTTGTACTTCTTCTGGATCTTCTGCATCTCCGGCTGGATCAGCTGCATCCGCCGAGAGGCGTGGATCTGTTTGACGAACAGCGGGATCAGGATGATCCGGATGACGATCGTCAGCCCGATGATGGAGAACGCCCAGGTCCACCCGGAGTCGGCCGGCATGCCGATGAAGCTCAGCGCCTTGTGGAAGCCGACCATGAGGGCGGCGACCGCCCACATGATGGGCTTGAGAACTGTTTCCTCGAGGGTCTGCATGCGGTCCTTCGGGTCTGGTCAGTCGGGCACGACCGGCCGGGCGATGGGTACTAGTGGTCTTCGGGGCGTCGGTCGGAGCTCGACAGCGAGTCGGATCCCTTTGGTGGCGGAACGTGGTCGACGCCGCCGGGGTTCCACGGGTTGCAGCGCAGGAGCCGCCAGACCGCCAACCGCGAACCCCGCAGTATGCCGTGTGTCTGCAGCGCGGTCACGGCGTACGCCGAGCAGGAGGGATAGAAGCGGCAGCTCGGCGGGCTGAGCGGGGACAGGACGAGCTGGTAGGCGCGGATCAGCCAGATGAGTGGCTCCGCCAGCAGGCGCCCCGGGCTCCAGCGCGGTGCAGCGGCGTGGGGGTGCGTGCTCACGGGGTGCCTCCGGGAGTCGGGAGGCGGCGCAGCACGGCGGGTAGCACCCGGTCGAGTGCGGCGGCCAGCTCAGGCGTGTTCGCCGAGGCGGCCGCAGGTTTGGCCCGCACGACGATGTCCGTGCCGAGGGGAAGCGAGTCGAGCCGTGGGCTCACCAGGGCGCGCAGCACCCGCTTGACCCGGTTGCGCACGACGGCGCCACCGACCGCCTTGGAGACGACGAAGCCGACGCGGGGCGGTAGTCCCGCCCGTGCGTCGCTCGCACCCGCATGCACCACGATCAACCGGCTGCCCTGCCGGGGTCCACGCACGGTCGCCGCGAAGTCACTGCCCGAACGAAGGCGGTGAGGCGCCGGCAACACGGCTCGGTCCCTGGCTTCGTCCCTGGGTCAGGCGGACAGCTTCGCGCGGCCCTTGCCGCGGCGCGAAGCCAGGATGGCGCGGCCGGCGCGCGTGCGCATACGCAGGCGGAAACCGTGCGTCCTGGCCCGACGGCGGTTGTTCGGCTGGAAGGTGCGCTTGCTCACGAGGTACTCCGTTACCGCAGGTCCACGTGAGGGCGCCTGCTTCAGAAGGGGTGGTGCGGGTCGAGTGCTCCGACGACGGCCGGCCGCAATCGGAAGCCCGCGGGCCCGGTCACCACGGCAGTGGAACCGCGCATCGGTCGCGGGCATGCGAAAACGGCCCATCGCCTCGGGCCACCGACAACGGTACGCGAGCGCCAGTCACAGGGTCAAACGCGAGGCCCTCGTCCTGACCCCCTCCCATGAGTTTGCTAGAACTTTGCTCGGTCGATGTCGAGCCGACACGCCGCGGACATGTGCAATGATCTGACCCATTCCGGTGGCGGACAGCCGGCCGCGGGCCCCCAAGCGGTTGCTCGCGGACCGGGGACGTTGTGAGCGCCCGAGGTCTCACCTCTTCTATGCACAGGCTGTGGATAAAGGTGTGGATCAAGGCCCTAGGATGAACGTTCGTCGTCGGCGCAGGCGCATCCCGCGACGCCGACGACCGCACTGCACGACGACCTGGGCACGTCCCAGAGGAAGTGGGGCTGGGGCGTGACTGGACGTGAGTGACGGCAGAGCGAGCGACGGCGCAGCGCAGGTCGACTTCGCGGACGTATGGCGCACCGCTCTCGCCTCCCTCGACGAAGCCGGCATCCCCGCCCGCGACCGTGCCTATCTGCGCCTCACCCGCCTGGTGGGCCTGCTGGACGAGACGGCCCTGCTCGCGGTGCCCTACGAGCACACCAAGGAAATGCTCGAGAGCGGCCTGCGCGAACCGGTCACCTCGGCGCTGCGCGGCCAGCTCGAGCACGACGTCCGGCTGGCCGTGACCGTCGACCCCGGGCTGCGGGCCGACGTCGAGCTGACCACCGAGGCCACCGACGCGGGCATCGGCGAGGGCGAGCTGGACGCCGAGGAGGACCTCGGCCCGTTCGCCGCCCGCCGGATGGACAACCACGCGCCGAGCCGGCCGAGGATCGCCGACCGTGAGCAGAACGAGGTCGAGGCAGCCCGGCTCAACCCGAAGTACACCTTCGACACCTTCGTCATCGGCTCGAGCAACCGGTTCGCCCACGCGGCCGCCGTGGCGGTGGCCGAGGCGCCAGCCCGTGCCTACAACCCGCTGTTCGTCTACGGCGACTCCGGACTGGGCAAGACCCACCTGCTGCACGCGATCGGTCACTACGCCCGCAACCTGTTCCCCCACGTGCGGGTGCGCTACGTGAACTCCGAGGAGTTCACCAACGACTTCATCAACTCGATCCGTGACGACAAGGCGTCCGCCTTCCAGCGCCGCTACCGCGACGTGGACGTGCTGCTGATCGACGACATCCAGTTCCTGCAGGGCAAGGAGCAGACGCAGGAGGAGTTCTTCCACACGTTCAACACGCTGCACAACTCGGAGAAGCAGGTCGTCATCACCTCCGACCAGCCGCCGAAGAAGCTGTCCGGCTTCGCCGAGCGGATGCGCAGCCGGTTCGAGTGGGGGCTGCTGACCGACGTCCAGCCCCCCGACCTCGAGACCCGCATCGCGATCCTGCGCAAGAAGGCGATCCAGGAGCGGATGGACATCCCCGACGAGGTGCTTGAGCTGATCGCCAGCAAGATCACCACGAACATCCGCGAGCTCGAGGGCGCCCTGATCCGGGTGACCGCCTTCGCGTCCCTGTCCGGCCAGCCGATCGACGTGACCCTGGCCAGCTACGTGCTCAAGGACATCATCCCGAACGGCGACGGTGGCCAGATCACCGGCGCGACGATCATGGCCCAGACCGCCACCTACTTCCACATCAGCATCGAGGACCTGTGCGGCCAGTCCCGGTCGCGCACCCTGGTGACCGCCCGACAGATCGCGATGTATCTCTGCCGCGAGCTGACCGACCTGTCCCTCCCCAAGATCGGGCAGCTCTTCGGCGGACGCGACCACACCACGGTGATGCACGCGGACCGCAAGATCCGCCAGCTCATCGGCGAGCGGCGCCCCATCTTCGACCAGATCACCGATCTCACCGGCCAGATCCGCAAGGCCGCCCGCTGAGGCTTGGTCGTGCTTGGTCGTCCTTGGTCGTCCTTGGTCGTCCATGGCCGCGCTCCACACAGGTTCCACAGCCCCGTCCACAGCCCAACGGCCCCCCGAAGCGCCGGTCACGCCGTGCGCGAGCCGCACACCGTGACCGGCGGTTGTCCCCAACCTGTGGATAACTCTGTGGGTATCCACGGTGTGGACCCTGCTCGGTCTCCGGAGGCCGGCGGGTCCCGCGACCGAGCACCCGTCCCTCCCCTGTGGACAACTCTGTGGATCACCGGTGCACAACTGCCCGTCCACGGGGGAGAACCCTCCTTCTGCACGACACCGCGTTGTGGACGACGGCCGACCGTCCCCAGCGGCCCGACGTTGTCCACCACCGGTGTCCACCCGGCATACACAGGGTGAACGTGGCACTGACCTGCGCCGTTGGTGGTTGTCCACAGGATCCACAGCCCCGATGACCACGACGAGATTCCTCTACCGGAGATTCCGCCCCACGTACCTGGGGATCAGCGGCCACCCACCCGGAGGACGCCGAGATCACCGACCGGAGCCTGCCTGCCACCACGCAGCCCAAGGTTGGCGCGGCCCCGCTGTGCGACTAGTGTCAGCACCCCACCTGTGTGCCGGTCGCGACGCCTGCCGCGCCCGACCGGCACCGGTGCCTGGTTTGTCTTGGCGGCTGGTCAAGACCCGTGACGTTGTTCTGATGTGGTCGAAGGGCGGATTCCGGTGAAGTTTCGGGTTGAACGCGATGTCCTCGCCGATGCCGTGACGTGGGTGGCCCGCGGGCTGAGTCCTCGTCCGCCCGTCCCGGTCCTCGCGGGTGTGCTGCTCGAGGCCCACGACGACGGCACGCTGACCCTGTCGGCCTTCGACTACGAGGTCTCCGCACGCGTGACGGTGGCCGCCGAGGTCTCCGAGGCCGGCACCGCCCTGGTGCTCGGCCGGCTGCTCGCCGACATCTCGCGCAACCTGCCGGACCGGCCGATCGACATCGCCACCGAGGGCAACAAGGTCCAGGTCACCTGCGGCTCGAGCCGGTTCAGCCTGCTGCTCATGCCGAGCGACGACTACCCCACGCTGCCGACCTCGCCGGAGGCCAGCGGCACCATCGCGGGAGACGTGTTCACCCAGGCGGTCGGCCAGGTGAGCATCGCGGCCGACCGCGGCGACACCCTGCCGATCCTGACCGGTGTGCGCGTCGAGGTCGAGGGCGACAAGGTCACCCTGCTGGCCACCGACCGCTACCGCCTCGCGATGCGGGAGCTGAACTGGAGCCCCTCGGCGAGCGACGCGAGCCACGTGGCGCTGGTGCCGGCGCGCAACCTGTCCGACACGGCCAAGTCGCTGGGCGCCTCCGGCAAGGTCGAGATCGCACTCGGCGCGTCGGCCGGCGGCGAGGGCCTGATCGGGTTCGAGGCCGGCCAACGGCGAGCCACGACCCGCCTGCTCGACGGCGAGTACCCCAAGGTCACCTCGATCTTCCCCACCAGCGTCGACTCGGTGTGCGTGATCTCGACGCCCGGCCTGATCGAGGCGGTCAAGCGGGTCGCCCTGGTCGCCGAGCGCAACACGCCCGTGCGGCTGCGCTTCACCGACGGCCAGGTGATCATCGAGGCGGGCACCGGCGACGACGCGCAGGCCAGCGAGGCGGTCGAGGCGACCCTGACCGGGCCCGAGCTCGAGATCGCGTTCAACCCGCAGTTCCTGCTCGACGGCCTCGGCGCGCTGGGCACGGCATACGCCCGGCTCTCCTTCACCCAGCCCAGCCGCCCCGCGGTCATCTCTGGCCAGGACGAGGCCGATGGTGAGGCCGACGAGAGCTACCGCTACGTGCTGATGCCCGTCCGCTTCGCGAGCTGAGGGGATCCACCGTGACCAGGAAGGCAGGTATGCCGGTCGGCTGACCGACGCACCAGGCGCCCCGAACCACCCATCGCCAACCCGCAAGGAGTCATCATGCAGCTCGGTCTGATCGGTCTCGGCAAGATGGGCGGCAACATGCGGGAGCGGCTGCGGGGGGCCGGCCACGAGGTGGTGGGCTACGACCGCAACCCCGAGGTCAGCGACGCCACGAGCCTGCAGGACATGGTCGAGAAGCTGGAGGCGCCCCGCACCGTCTGGGTGATGGTGCCGGCGGGCGACCCGACCCGCGAGACCGTGGCACAGCTGGGCGACCTGCTCACCGAGGGCGACCTGGTGATCGACGGCGGCAACAGCAGGTTCACCGACGACTTCGCCAACGCGGAGCTGTTGCAGGGCAAGGGCATCGGCTACGTCGACTGCGGGGTCAGCGGCGGCATCTGGGGCCTCGAGAACGGCTACGGCCTGATGTGCGGTGGCGACCGCGAGCTCGTCGAGCGGGCGATGCCGATCTTCGACGCGCTGCGGCCCGAAGGCCCCCGGGAAGAGGGGTTCGTCCACGCCGGCGAGGTGGGAGCCGGTCACTACGCGAAGATGGTGCACAACGGCATCGAGTACGGCCTGATGCACGCGTATGCCGAGGGGTTCGAGCTGCTCGAGGCCAAGGACATCGTCAAGGACGTGCAGGGCTGCTTCAAGGCCTGGACCCGGGGCACCGTGGTGCGCTCCTGGCTGCTCGACCTGATGGTCAAGGCGCTCGAGGAGACCCCCGACCTCAAGGGAGTCAGTGAATACACCACCGACTCCGGCGAGGGGCGCTGGACGCTGGAGGAGGGGATCGCCAACGCCGTGCCCATGCCGGTGCTCGCCGCCTCGCTGTTCGCCCGGTTCTCCTCCCGCCAGGAGAACTCGCCGACCATGCAGGCGGTCTCGGCACTGCGGGGCCAGTTCGGCGGCCACGCGGTGCGAATGCTCGGCGACGAGCACGCCGAGGTCAGCCCCGCGGCCGAGCCCAAGAAGGACGAGGGGGCCCCGCGCCCCGGCGCCCGCGACGACTCCGGTGCCGGCAAGGACGTCGCCGGCGCCGGGCCGTCCTCGGGCACGGGAGAGGTCGGCGGCGACGGTCCGACCTCGGGCACCGGCTCGACCCACTGACCGCCAGCCCCTCCACGTCGATCCCGCCCATGTCGACATGTACCTGAAGCACCTCACCGTCGGCGACTTCCGTAGCTATCCCACCGCTGAGCTGCCGCTCGCACCGGGCGTCACGACGCTGGTGGGGCTCAACGGGCACGGCAAGACCAACCTCGTGGAGGCCGTCGGCTACCTGGCCACCCTGGCGAGTCACCGGGTCTCCACCGACGCGCCACTCGTCCGCCACGGCGCGGACAAGGCCGTGGTCCGCGGCCTGGTCGTGCGCGACGAGCGCGAGACCCTGATCGAGCTGGAGATCACGCCGGGCCGGGCCAACCGCGCCCGGCTGGGCCGCTCTCCCGTGGCGCGGCCGCGCGATGTGCTCGGTTCACTGCGCACGGTGCTCTTCGCCCCTGAGGACCTGGCCCTGGTCAAGGGGGATCCTTCCGAGCGGCGGCGGTTCCTCGACGACCTGCTCGTGGCCCGGCAGCCACGGTGGGCCGGCGTCCGCTCCGACTACGACAAGGTCCTCAAACAACGCGGCGCGCTGCTGAAGTCGGCCCAGCCGGTGCTCCGCAGGGGCGGCTCCCGGCGCCGGCCGCCGGACGCCGAATCGGTGGAGGACGCGCGCGCCAGCGCACTGCACACCCTCGACATCTGGAACGCCCAGCTCGCGGCGGTCGGCTCCTCGTTGCTCTACGCGCGGTTGCGGCTGCTGCACGACCTGGTGCCCTACCTCTCGGCGGCCTACGACGAGGTGAGCGCCGGCCGGGCGGGCGCGCACGCGGCATACAAGTCGTCGGTGCGGGAGGAGCTGGCCGCCAAGATCGCCGCGGGAGAGGTCCCGACCCAGCAGGAGCTGCACGACGAGCTGCTCGCCTCGTTCGACCAGGTGCGCGACCAGGAGTTCGAGCGCGGCGTGACGCTGGTCGGGCCGCACCGCGACGACATGGTGCTCACTCTCGGCGAGCTCCCCGCCAAGGGCTACGCCAGCCACGGCGAGTCCTGGTCGTTCGCGCTCGGACTGCGCCTGGCCGCCTACCAGCTGCTGCGGCACGACCTCGGCACCGACCCGGTGCTCATCCTCGACGACGTCTTCGCCGAGCTCGACGTGGGCCGGCGCGAGCGGCTCGCCGCGCTGGTGGCCGACGGCGAACAGGTGCTCATCACGGCCGCCGTCGAGGCCGACGTGCCCACGTCGTTGGCCGATACTGGGCGGACGTTCGACGTGACCATGGGAGAGGTGAGCCTGCGTGCCTGAGCCGGGTGAGCCGGAACAGCCCGACCCGATGGCGGCGGCCGCGGAGGCGCTGGCCCGGGCCCGGCGCGCCGCCCGGGCGCGCGGGCTGCGACCGGGGAGCAAACCGCTTCCCCGGCGGCGCTCCCCCGACCAGGCCACCACGGGCAGGACGGGTGGGCGAGACGGCAGGGACCCGGCGCTGCTCGGCGACCAGCTCGACCGGCTGCTGCTCGACCGCGGCTGGAACGCCGACGTGGCGGCCGGCTCGGTCATGGGCCGCTGGCCCTCGATCGTCGGGGCCGACGTCGCGGCGCACTGCGCGCCGGTGACCTTCGAGGACGGCATACTCACGGTGCGCTGCGACTCGACCGCCTGGGCGACCAACCTGCGGTTGATGTCGGCGACCCTGATGGGCCGGATCGAGCAGGAGGCCGGTGAGGGCGTCGTGACCGAGCTGCGGGTGCACGGGCCGAGCGCTCCGTCGTGGAAGCGCGGCCCCCGGCGGACGCCCGGTCCCGGGCCGCGAGACACCTACGGCTGAACGGCGGTATGGCGCGCTCGCGCCCCGTCTCGTGTGTCGGGACACAGGACTACCCCGGATCGTGCCGGATTTTGCCGTTTCCGGGCCTCCAGTGGCCGGTTCGCACTGCCTGGGGCGGTAGGATGGAGGAGTACAGACGGCCTTGCCGCCGCGCCGCGTGCGTGCCCCTCCCGGGTGTCCGGCGCGTTCGACACAGGCCGTTCTCCGTGTCCGCGATCCGCCGTGAGACGCGCCGCAACGCCAAAGGAGCACCGTGTCCGAGGTCAGCCCTGACGACAACTTTGAGCACGCAGAAACCCCCGACCTGTCGGTGACCCCGCCCGTCGGGGGGACGGGGGACCAGACCGAAGGTGCGGACGAGATCCCGCAGACCCCGGCGCACGAGGTGACGCGGGAGGCCCAGACCGGCAGCCTCGCCAGCGCGCCGGCCTATGACGCCAACGCGATCCAGGTGCTCGAGGGCCTCGAGGCGGTCCGCAAGCGACCGGGCATGTACATCGGGTCCACCGGCGAGCGTGGCCTGCACCACCTGGTGACCGAGATCGTCGACAACTCCGTGGACGAGGCGCTGGCCGGGTATGCCGATCACGTCGACATCACGCTGCTCGCCGACGGCGGCGTGCGGGTGCGCGACAACGGCCGCGGCATCCCCACCGACATCCACCCGATCGAGAAGGTCTCCGCGGTCGAGCTCGTGCTCACCCAGTTGCACGCGGGCGGCAAGTTCGGCGGTGGCGGCTACAAGGTCTCCGGCGGCCTGCACGGCGTCGGGTCCTCGGTGGTCAACGCGCTGTCCAGTCGGCTCGAGGCCGAGATCCGGCAGAAGGGCCACCGGTTCACCATGGACTTCGAGCTCGGGGTGCCGACCGCGCCCCTGCAGGACCGCGGTGAGCTCGACGACCCTGGCGAGACCGGCACCACGATCACCTTCTGGGCCAGCCCGGAGATCTTCGAGACCACGACCTACGACTTCGAGACGCTGCGGTCGCGCTTCCAGCAGTACGCGTTCCTCAACAAGGGCCTGACCATCACGCTGACCGACGAGCGCCCGGTCGCGGCGCCGGTCGCCGACGACCCGGACGCTCTCGAGGAGGACGTGGACGAGGCCGAGGAGTCCACGCCCGACAAGCCGCGCACCGTGTCCTACCGGTATGACGAGGGGCTGGTCGACTACGTCAAGCACCTCAACTCCTCCAAGCGCAGCGAGGCCGTCAACGCGGAGATCATCGACTTCGAGACCGAGGACACCGAGCGGGTCATGTCGCTCGAGATCGCGATGCAGTGGACCTCGGCCTACTCCGAGTCGATCCACACCTACGCCAACACGATCAACACGCACGAGGGCGGCACCCACGAGGAAGGCTTCCGCGCGGCGCTGACCAAGCTGGTCAACGACTTCGCCCGCCGGCAGAACCTGCTCAAGGACAAGGACGACAACCTCACCGGTGACGACGTCCGCGAGGGCCTGACCGCGGTCATCTCGGTCAAGCTCGGTGAGCCCCAGTTCGAGGGTCAGACCAAGACCAAGCTCGGCAACTCCGAGGTCAAGGGCTTCGTGCAGCGCGCCGTGACCGACGAGTTCGGGCACTGGCTCGAGGCCCACCCCGGTGAGGGCAAGGAGATCGTGCGCAAGGCGATCCAGGCCGCCGCTGCCCGGCTCGCTGCCCGCAAGGCGCGCGAGGCGACCCGACGCAAGGGCCTGCTCGAGACCGGCGGCCTGCCCGGCAAGCTGCGTGACTGCCAGAGCAACGACCCGACCATCTCCGAGGTCTTCATCGTCGAGGGCGACTCCGCCGGCGGCTCGGCGGTGCGCGGTCGCAACCCGCACAACCAGGCGATCCTGCCGATCCGCGGCAAGATCCTCAACGTCGAAAAGGCGCGGATCGACAAGATCCTCGCCAACAACGAGGTCCAGGCGCTCATCTCGGGTTTCGGCACGGGCATCGGTGAGGACTTCGACATCACCAAGGCGCGCTACCACAAGATCGTGATCATGGCCGACGCCGACGTCGACGGCATGCACATCCGAACCCTCTTGCTGACGCTGCTCTTCCGGTTCATGCGGCCGCTGATCGAGGCGGGCTACGTCTACCTCGCCCAGCCACCGCTCTACCGTCTGAAGTGGAGCAACGCGCCGCACGAGTTCGCCTACAGCGACCGCGAGCGCGACGCCCTGGTGCAACGCGGTATGTCGGCCGGTCACCGCCTGCCCAAGGACGCCGGCATCCAGCGCTACAAGGGCCTCGGCGAGATGGACTACCAGGAGCTGTGGGACACCACGATGAACCCGGAGCACCGGATCCTGTTGCAGGTGACCCTCGACGACGCGGCTGCCGCCGACGAGATGTTCTCGGTGCTCATGGGTGAGGACGTCGAGAGCCGGCGGCAGTTCATCCAGCGCAACGCACGGGACGTCCGCTTCCTGGACATCTGATGAGCGGCGCCCGAGGCCACGGCACAGGGGGCGCCGCCACACGACATACGAATTTGACTGGAAGACAAGGGAACTCGAGTGACTGACCAGACTCCCCCGATCGAGCACGACCGCACCGAGGCCGTTGACATCAACACCGAGATGCAACGCAGCTACATCGACTACGCGATGACGGTGATCGTGAGCCGGGCGCTGCCGGACGTGCGCGACGGGCTCAAGCCGGTGCACCGCCGCGTCGTCTACGCGATGTATGACGGTGGCTACCGCCCCGACCGCGGCTACAACAAGTGCTCGCGCGTCGTCGGTGAAGTGATGGGTCAGTATCACCCGCACGGTGATTCGTCGATCTACGACGCGTTGGTGCGGCTGGTGCAGGACTGGTCGCTGCGCTACCCGCTCGTCGACGGGCAGGGCAACTTCGGTTCGCCGGGCAACGACGGTGCCGCGGCGCCGCGATACACCGAGTGCCGGATGACACCGCTCGCGCTCGAGCTGGTGCGCGACATCGAGCGCAACACCGTTGACTTCAAGGACAACTACGACGGCAAGACGCAGGAGCCGGTCGTCCTGCCGAGCCGGTTCCCCAACCTGCTGGTCAACGGGTCGGCGGGCATCGCGGTCGGCATGGCCACGCAGATCCCGCCGCACAACCTGCGCGAGGTGTCCGCGGCGGCGCAGTGGCTGCTGGAGCACCCGGAGGCGACCCGCGAGGAGCTGCTCGCCGCGGTGATGGAGCGGGTCCCCGGACCCGACTTCCCCACGGGCGCCTTGATTCTCGGTCGCAAGGGCATCGAAGAGGCCTACCGCACCGGACGCGGGTCGATCACCATGCGCGCGGTGGTCGAGGTCGAGGAGATCCAGGGCCGGCAGTGCCTGGTGGTCACCGAGCTCCCCTACCAGGTCAACCCGGACACGCTGGCACAGAAGATCGCCGAGCTGGTCAAGGACGGTCGCCTCGCGGGGATCGCGGACCTGCGCGACGAGACCTCGGGACGCACCGGTCAGCGCCTCGTGATCGTGCTCAAGCGCGACGCGGTGGCCAAGGTCGTGCTCAACAACCTCTACAAGCACACCCAGCTGCAGCAGACCTTCGGGGCCAACATGCTGGCCCTGGTCGACGGGGTGCCGCGCACGCTGCCGATCTCGGCGTTCATCCGCCACTGGGTCGAGCACCAGGTCGACGTCATCGTGCGGCGGACCACCTTCCTGCTCAAGGAGGCCGAGGAGGCCATCCACATCCTGCGCGGGCTGCTCGCGGCCCTCGACGCACTGGACGAGGTCATCGCCCTGATCCGGGCCTCCGCGACGGTGGAGGTCGCGCGCGACGGCCTGATCGAGCTGCTCGACATCGACGAGATCCAGGCCCGCGCCATCCTCGACATGCAGCTGCGGCGGCTCGCGGCCCTGGAGCGGCAGAAGCTGATCGAGCGGCACGACGAGCTGCAGCGCCAGATCGACGAGTACACCGCGATCCTCGCAAGCCCGCAGCGGCAGCGGCAGATCATCAGCGAGGAGCTGGGGGTCATCGTCGACAAGTACGGCGACGAGCGACGCACCCGGATCGTGCCCTTCGACGGTGACATGTCGATGGAGGACCTCATCCCCGAGCGGGACGTCGTCGTCACCATCACCCGGGGCGGCTACGCCAAGCGCACCCTGGTCGACCTCTACCGCTCCCAGCGGCGCGGCGGCAAGGGCGTCAAGGGTGCCTCGCTGCGCGGCGACGACATCGTCGACCACTTCTTCACCACGACCACCCACCACTGGCTGCTCTTCTTCACCAACCTGGGCCGGGTCTACCGCGCCAAGTCCTACGAGCTGCCGGAGGCGGCCCGCGACTCCAAGGGGCAGCACGTCGCCAACCTGATGGCCTTCCAGCCGGGTGAGCAGATCGCCCAGGTGCTCGCCGTCAAGGACTACGAGAGCTCGCCCTACCTGGTGCTGGCGACCGAGCGCGGCCTGGTCAAGAAGACGCGCCTCGCCGACTACGACTCACCGCGCAGTGGCGGCCTGATCGCGGTGAACCTGCGCGACGGTGACGAGCTCGTGGGTGCCGGGCTGGCTTCCGCGGACGATGACCTCATGCTGGTCTCGGTCAAGGGCCAGTCGGTGCGCTTCCCGGCCGACGACGCGACGCTGCGACCCATGGGCCGCGCGACGAGCGGCGTCACCGGGATGAAGTTCCGTGAGGGCGACCGGCTGCTGTCGATGAACGTGATCGAGCAGGGCACCGATCCCTCCGTCTTCGTGGTCTTCGAGAACGGCTTGGCCAAGCGCACGCTCGCGTCGTCCTACCGCGTGCAGGGGCGCGGGGGTCTTGGCATCAAGGTGGCGAAGGCGTCCGACAAGGGTGGCCACCTGGTCGGCGCCCTCACGGTGGACGAGGACGACGAGGTCATGGTCGTGATGGAGCGCGGCAAGATCGTGCGCTCGCGGGTCGACGAGGTGCACCTCACCGGCCGGGACACGAGCGGTGTGCGGTTCGCGACCCCGGACAAGAGGGACTCCATCGTCGCCGTCGCCCGCCAGGCGGCACGTCTGGTCGAGCTCGAGGAGGAGGCTCCCGACGGCGACGTGGCCGATGGCGTGGTCGCGGCCGATGCCGAGGTGACGACCGAGGCTGCGGACGTTGCTGCGACGGACGGCGCCACGGACGAGGCACCGGACGGCGCCACGGGCGCGGGTGGCACAGTGGACGTCGCCGATGCCGTACCGTCAGAGCAGGCGCAAGACGCGTCGGCCGACGACCAGGCGGACCGGGACGAGCAGGGCGGCGACGCGGGAGGTAGCCAGTGAGCACCAACGAGCAGGGCAAGCGGCCCTCGGGTCGGCTCGCGCCCCAGACCAGGGCCGCCACGACCCAGCAGCTCCCGCGGCAGAGCGGTTCGGGCCAGGGGACCGGCGGCACCGGCAACCGCAACTCCGCACCCGGCCGGGCACCGTCCGGCGCGCGGCCCGCCGGCGCCCGCCCCCGGGTCGGGCGATCCGCTCCGCGCCGGGTCAAGCTGACCGTCTCGCGGGTGGACCCCTGGTCGGTCATGAAGATCTCGTTCCTCATCTCGGTCGCCCTCGGCATCGCCGGGGTGATCCTGATGGCCGTGATCTGGACCCTGCTGTCCGGCATGGGCGTGTTCGCCGACGTCAACGGCATCGTCCACGACCTGACCCAGGGCGAGACCAACCCGAGCACCTTCGACCTGATGGACTACATCGGCTTCGGCCGCGTCGTGTCGCTCTCGGTCGTCATCGGGGTGATCGACATCATCCTGTTGACCGCCATCGCGACGCTCGGCGCCTTCCTCTACAACATCTGCGCCTCCCTCGTGGGCGGTCTGCAGATGACCCTCTCGGACGACTGACCGCCGCCGACCGGCCATCCGGCGCACGCGGCATACCCGATCGGCCGGCCCCACCGGTTGCGTCCGGGACGGCCGTTTTGATCGCATCCGCGCCGGTGGGGTAACCTCGTCCAGCGCGGTGGGCGCGACGATCCGGTCGCGTCGGCTGCGCAGTCGCAGACGGTGCACGGGCCTATAGCTCAGACGGTTAGAGCGCTTCCCTGATAAGGAAGAGGCCGGAGGTTCAAGTCCTCCTAGGCCCACCATCTCTGCTCGTCCTGACTCAGGGAGTCCGTCATGGTCAAGAAGCTCGTGCTGCTGCTGGCAACCGCTGCCGGCGCCGCGTTCGTGCAGAAGAAGATGAAGGACCAGCAGGCCGAGCAGGACCTCTGGGCCGCGGCGACCGACCGCGTGCCGCCGCGCGACTGAGGCGACTGAGCAAGCACAACTGAACAACCCCTCGGGGGCGTGGCGCAATTGGTAGCGCACCTGCTTTGCAAGCAGGGGGTTGTCGGTTCGAGTCCGATCGCCTCCACCCGAGTGACGAGCCCCCGCGCAGGGATGACCCTACGCATGGACCTGCCGGTGTGCCGGGTGCCTCAATCGCGCTCCGGCCGCAGCCGACGCCGGGTGGCCTCGGTCAGCCTCTTCCGCAGCACGTGTGCAAGGTGCCGTGTGGGCACGCCGTCCAGGGTGGGCGTCGGTGGTGGCCAGCCGGTGCGCACCTCGCCGAAGTCGGGCCCGCGCCGCATCGAGCCGGACAGCGCGCCCACAACCAGGTGCACCATGAGGCGAAGCTGCACCGGTCCGGGCAGCTTCGCCTTGGGCGTGGGTGCCGCCCGCTGCGCCAGGTGCCCCAAGTCACCGACGACCCGGACACCACTGGCCGCGATCTGCTCGACGGCCTCGGCGCCGAACTGGGCAGAGCGGTCGAGGGCCCATCCCGGCGTGCTGATCGGCCCTTCGCCGGGCCCGGGCTCGCGCTCGGTGAGGATGCGGCGGAAGGCACCGTCGCGGATCACCTGCTGGTAGTCCGCCCACGGCACCTCGTGTCGCGCCACGTGCCCGTTGACCCGGCGCAGCAGCTCGCACTCCAGCGCGGACATCGACCGGTTGGCACGGTCTCCCGGCGGGCGGGTGAGGAAGTCCTCCTCGAGGCCGAGCAGCCGCTCGAACACGTGGTAGAGCCAGGTGTGGTCCCGCTCGTCCAGCACCGCAGCCGTCAGGCGCTCCGGGCCCACGACGCCGGCCCACCGGTCAATCAGCGAACCGTGGTCGTGCCGGGTCCAGAACGCCTGCTCCGCACGTGCCTCTGGTGAGTCGGTGAGGACCTGCTTCAGCCACTGCTCGTAGTGGCGCCTGCGCCCGCTCTTGAGCGTCTGCTGCCACGACGAGGGGAGGATCCGCGCGAGCGGCCGCAGGGTGACGACGACGTGCACCCTGTCGCCGCCGAGCGCCGAGCAGACCTGCTCCGCCTGCGTGGCGCCGGCGACGTCGAAGAACTCGCTGCTGAGCACGACCCGACCACGCGTCCGCCGCACCCGCGACGCGAGCCGCTCCCACTCCTGCTCCGGGAAGGTTCCTCCCCCACGGCCCCTGAACCCGAAGCCGAGGCCCAGCGCCGCCATCGCTTCCCGGGAGTGCTGGTTGCCCCGCCCCGGATAGGCGATGTCGCGCTCGGCCAGCCGGTCTCGCGACGCCGCCAGGGCCGCCTGGATCGCGGTCGTGCCCGTCTTGTGCGGGCCGATGTGTAGCAGCACCGCGTCCCGCGGCAGTGGCTCCAGATCTGCTGGTGTCGTCCCGTTCACACCGCGAAGCAAAGCACATGGGGTATGCCGTGACATCGAGCGGCGGGGCGCGTCGCACCTCCTGCTCCGCTCGACCTGCGCGGCCCGGCGCCCGGCTATAGCATCGAAAGGCTCATCTCGTTGCTGCCGGTCGAGACCACCACGTCCCGGTCGACCTGGCCTCTGGAGAACCCATGAGAACACCCTCGTCCCAACCCCTGTCCGCTTCCTCGTCGCGACGGCCTCCCACGTCGGGCGGTCGGCGTCGGCTGCGTGCCGCCGCCCTGCTCGGCGCCAGCGCGTTGACGGCTGCCCTTGCCGTGGCTCCCGTTGCCGCACACGCGGATCCGGGCAAGCAGACGACCGACGACACGTGGGCCACGCCCTGGGCGCAACGCGCGCCGGACAGCGCGTTCACCCCTGCGGCGGACGCCACCGGCACCCCTGCCTGCTCGCTCCCCGACGGGCGAGTCTCCACCTTCGTCCACTGCTACACACCCGCACTGATGCGCGCGGCATACGGCGTCAACCACCTCACCGACCAGGGTGAGGGACAGACGATCGTCCTGGTCGACTCCTACGGCAGCCCGACGGCGATCCAGGACGTCAACCACTTCGCAGCGACCTTCGGGATGCCGACGCCGAACGTCGACCAGGTCTTCCCGCTGGGCGACCCCGGATTCCTCTCGGGCGGTGGCAGTTCCACCGGCAACGGATCGGGCACCTCCGGCCCGGTCTCTGCCGAGGGGTGGGCCGGCGAGGCCAACCTTGACGTCCAGTGGGCCTACAGCATCGCCCCCAAGGCACACATCGTGCTGGTGGCGACCCCTGTTGCCGAGACGCAGGGAGTGCAGGGTCTGCCGAACATGATGAAGGCGATCGACTGGGCCATCAAGAAGTACCCCTCCGGCACGGTGTTCTCGATGTCACTGGGCACCGACGAGTCCGCCTTCGCTGGCAAGTCGCCCGCCAGCCAGTTCGCGCGCTTCGACCAGACCTTCCAGCGCGGCCTCGCCAAGGGCGACACCTTCTTCGCCGCCTCCGGCGACAGCGGGACGGTCGGATCGACCCGCCCACACCACCAGGGGGCGACCAGTCCGGTGCCCCAGGTCAGCTACCCCAACGTCTCGCCCTACGTCACCTCGGTCGGTGGCACCCAGCTGCAGTACAAATGGACGTGGAACCCGACCGGCGAGGACCGGCCGTTCACCGCGACCGGCTACAACCCGCCGTACTGGGCCTACACCCAGGGCGGGGACAGCGAGGCGGTCGGTGACGAGCCAGCCTTCGAGTTCGGTACGGGCGGCGGCCTGAGCACGGTGTATCCGCGGCCCTCCTGGCAGGACAGCGTGGCGTCAGTGGTCGGCGACCACCGTGGCGTGCCCGACGTGGCGTGGAACATGGCGCTCAACGGCGGCACGATGGTCTACCACAGCTTCTTCCCCAAGACGAACGGCGTGGGCTGGTCCATCTATGGCGGTACCTCGGCGTCGACGCCGCAGATGGCGGCGCTCGTGGCGATCGCCAACCAGGCGCGCGCCCAGGCGGGCAAGGGCCCGGTGGGCAACCTCAACGCGATGATCTACAGCCCGAGCTTCGGCCGGTCGGCGGCCTTCCGCGACATCGTCCCGGAGACCTACGGCACCGTCCCGAGCGGTGTCCGGGACGACAACCAGATGTGGACGATCGACGCGTTCGGCATCCTGCAGCGCGGTCCGGTGCCCGGCATGCCGACGACCTCGGGCTACGACCTGACGACCGGTTTCGGCACGCCCAAGGCGAAGGGCTTCGTCAACCAGCTCGTCCAGCACTGAGGGTCCCGGGTCAGGGCTCGCCCCTGACCGACCGGCCCTTTGTGCCCCGAGACCGCTTTCGCGGGCCCGATCAGGCCCGCGAAAGCGGTCTGGCGCAGAGAAACCAGTGTTTGAGCGAGAGGCTCAGATGACGCTGCGGTAGCGGATCACGCCGCTGAAGATGCGCCGCTTCTGGGTCGGGATGCCCGGCTTGCCCGAGTCGTACATCATGCCGCCGCCGGCGTAGATGCCGACGTGGCCCGTGCCGATGAAGACCAGGTCACCCGGCTGCGGGTTGCTCGTGGGCGCGAAGTGGGTCAGCTGGGCGTAGGTGGTCCGGGGCGCCGAGATGCCGACCTTGCCCAGGACGAACTGCACGTAGCCCGAGCAGTCGAAGCCGGTGGAGGGAGAGGTCCCGCCCCACTGGTACATGATCCCGGTGTAGGCCGCGGCGGTGTCGATGACCCGGTCGCGCACCGACGTGCGGTCGGTGTCGCGCGAGGGTGCGTCGGAGGTGCGGGAGGTGCTCGCCGCGGGGTCCAGCCTCATCGCCGCCGCGGTCTTGGGACCGACGACCCCGTCCCGGAGCAGGCCGTGGCTACCCTGCCAGGACTTCACCGCGGACAGCGTCTTGGGGCCGAAGACGCCGTCGGCGTAGGCGCCGACGACGCGCTGGATGTCCTTGACCACCGCTCCGCGTGCGCCGTACCGCACGTTCTGCCAGGCGCCGTAGCCGGACGTGCTGACCGGGGCGGTGGACCCGCCGGAGCTGCCGCTCGACAGCCGCATCTTGGCGGCGGTCTTGGGACCGATGATGCCGTCCACGACCAGGCCGTGGCTGCCCTGCCACCGCTTGACGGCCGCCAGCGTCTTCGGACCGAAGATCCCGTCGGCGTAGGCGCCGACGATCCGCTGGATCTGCTTGACCACAGCGCCCCGGGCGCCGTAGCGCACCGTCTGCCAGACGGACGGCGTCGTCGGCACCGCCGTGGCGATGTGGACCGCCGTGGCCACGTGCGCGGCGGCGGCCACCGGTGCCGCATTCGGGGTGGGAGCGGCGGCGGGGGTCGGTGCCGCGGTGGCAGCGGGTGCACCGAAGGCTGCTCCGGTGAACATGGCCCCCACGGTCGCCAGTCCGAGTCGTCTGCTCTGCTTCTTCACGTATCTGCTCTTCCGCGTGTAGTCCGGCCCCGAGGCAACCCGAGGGAGGCTAGCAGCGCGTAGCGCGCAGGGATAGGCCGAAGCGTGAATTATTTTCGCCGTTTACGGCGCGCCTGCTTGCCATACCACGTATGCTGTGCCGTTTTGCCCACCGGGTGGCAGTGAAGATCCTCGGTCGGTCGTGCCCGACCTCAGGTGAGCTCGGCGAGGTACTGCGGCAGCATGGCCCGCCACGTCTCCCAGTCGTGCTTCCAGTCCGGGCCCCAGTTGTCGACGCGGTTGGGGATCCCCTTGTCGCCCAAGGCACCGGCCATCGCCCAGGACTCGCCGACGTCCTCCCACTCACCTTCGCCCGACGCGAGGATGATCATCCGCTGGCGCAGCTGGGTGAGCGTCCCCCCGCCCAGGCCGGGCAGGAACTGCAGTGGGGAGGAGAAGTAGAGGTCGTAGGACCACTCCGGGTAGAACTGCTCGATCCGGTAGGTGCCGCTCATACCGATCGCGCGGGTGAACACGTCCGGGTAGCGGCACAGCATCGCCACGGCGTTGAAGGCCCCGATCGACGCGCCTGCCGCGATGATCGGCTGGCCGCCGTGGCAGTCGGCGTGGATGGCCGGCACGACCTCCTCACGGACGCACTCGTGGAACAGGCTGAGAAACTTCGCCCGGTAGGCCGGGCTGCCCTCCTTGGTCAGCATCAGCCGCCCGGCGAGGCTGTCCACCGAATAGAGCTTGATCCGGCCGGCGTCGATCAGTTCCATGCACGCGCCGACCACGCCCATCCGCTCGACCTCCTCGGCATCGCCGCCGGCGGTCGGGAAGACCAGCACCGGGATGCCGAACGTGCCCCATCGGGCCATCGCGATGTCACGGTCGAGCCGCGGTGAGTGCCAGTGCTCGGTGGCCTTCATCCCCCACTCATACACCAGATCCGTGCGGGGCGGGCCCCACCGCGCCGCGGGCTACTCGTAGACGAACTTCTGCGGTCCCGGGTAGACCCACGACAACCCGTCCCGCAGCCGGTCGCGCCAGTCCTCCCAGCTGTGGCCGTCGCGGGCCTCGACGTAGCGCACCGTCATCCCGGCCTGCTCGAAGACGGGGACCATGGAGCGGTTGGGCGTGATCAGCGGTTCGTAGATGCCACAGGACATGAAGATCCGGTCGGCGACGCGGCGCGGCCGGGCGCGGTAGCGGTTCATGAACTTCACCACCGGGTCGAACGCCGGACCGCCGCCGTGGTCGGTGCCGATGTCGGTGAAGACGAACGAACCGGACTGCAGCAGAAGCGATCCGAAGGTCTCCGGGTATCGGTAGGCGGTCGTCAGCGACGCCACCGCACCGAAGCTCGAGCCCATCAGCGCCCGGCCCGGGGGGGTCCCGATCAGGGGCAGCTCGGCCTCCAGGTGGGGCAGCAGCTCGGTCGCGAGGTGCCGGGCGTGCGCGGCCGAGTTCGCATACTCCCGCAGCCGATCGCCCGGGTCGGAGAAGACGACCACGGTCTCGGCGAGGTCGAGTCGGTGGATCAGGTTGTCCAGCACCGTCTTCATCGACGCGAAGTTCAGGTAGTCGTGGCCGTCGTGGACGATCAGCACGGGATAGCGAGCCGTGTGCCGGTAGCGGGCCGGCAGGTATGCCGCGCACGTCACCTGCCGCCGCAGCGCCTTGCTCGGGATCGTGAAGTCGATCAGCTCGCCCTCGCGGGCGTCCGGGTCGTGCCGGGTCCACTCCGGGGTGACGTAACCATGGGCCTGGCAGACCGAGCTCGAGCCCACCGGGCTGTGGGCCACGTTGGGGTTGAGCGGGTCGTTGATCTGCTCGACCGCCTCGCCCCGTCGGACCTCGAGCTGGTACTCGACGCGCGACCCCTCGGGTAGCTCGATCCCGACGTACCAGAGGCTGGTGCCCTCGATCCGCCGCATCGGCACCCGTTGCGGCTGCCCGACGATGCGGTGCCGCACGTGCACCTCGTCGGTGTCCCCAGCCTGGTCACGGTAGAGGAAGGTGCAGTGCGGGCCCTCGATGACGGGCACCTGGTGCTCGGCGAGGAACCGGTCGACGGCGGCTTCGTCGAGGGAAGGACGGTGCCGCAAACGGTTGATCGCCAGCTTGTCGCGCACCGGCACCCGGGGGGTGCGGTCGGCCGGGTTGGGCACGGTGATGCTCATGTCCGAACCTCGCGCTCCTCGGCGGCTGGGGCCACTTCGCTCCATCCTCGCCGCTGGTCGTCGCCGCTCATACTAGATCTCCCTTCGCCACGATCGATCCCTGGCGGTCGAAGACCGTCGCGTCGGCGGGCAGCTCACCGTCCGGACCGAGGTCGACGCGGGCACCGTCGTCGAGCAGGAGACACGTGGAGGGGGCGAACCGCCTGGCCAGGATGGCCATCCGGGCGGCGTCCTCGGTGTGCAGTCGGCGGCGAGCGTGTGGCAGCGGCACGATCCCGGGCACCAGCCCGATGCCGGCGTCGTAGACCTCGGCGGAGGTCGGGCCGTGTGCCACCCGGTCGTGGAAGAGGACCACCCGGTCGGTGAGGGCCATGGCACCGGCAGACCAAGCCAGCACCGGCAGCTCATCGACCTCGGCTCCGACGTTGAACAGGTGCAGCACCTCGAGCAGCACTCCCACGTGGCCACCGGTGAGGACGAGGGCTCCCGCGTCCGCGAGCATCCCGGCGACGGCGGCGCGG
Source organism: Segeticoccus rhizosphaerae (assembly GCF_005222685.1). Classification (NCBI taxonomy): domain Bacteria; kingdom Bacillati; phylum Actinomycetota; class Actinomycetes; order Micrococcales; family Intrasporangiaceae; genus Segeticoccus; species Segeticoccus rhizosphaerae. The sequence continues at coordinate 11,900 of NZ_SWMA01000001.1, read as the reverse complement.
TGCTCGACGATCGCAGCGCGTTCGTGCGGCGGGTGGCGGGCGTAGAAGTCGGCATGGATCGCCCGCACCTTGTCGAGGTGTCGTTCGTCGATCTTGCGCAGCACCCACTCCGCCTCGGCGACGGCCGCCTCGCGCACCTGCTCCGATCGGATCGGCTGCCGGTCGAGATCCAGCACGGCCTGCAGGGCGTGGTCGAGTCCCAGCAGGTAGAGGTCCTGGGTCTCCTGCAGGACGTCGCGGTGCTGACGTGCGGCCGCGGCATACTCCGGGTCGCGTTCGAGCACGTCCTGCCACCGAGTCCACAGGGTCAGGTTGCGGCTGCGTCCCCCGAGCTGACGGTCGAGCTCGTCGTCGTCGGACTCGCGCTCCTGCCAGCCGGCGTTGATCGTCGCGAAGGGTCCCTCGAGGCCGAGCTGGTCCACCACGGCTGACAACCGCGGGCGGCGCTGCGGCCCGAGCAGGGTGACCGATCCGCGCAGGGTCTCACCGGGTGTGCCGGGCTGGTCGTGCTCGGTCATCTGGCGTAGACGTGCACGGTCTTGCCCACGTCGTCGAGCATCCCGCGAAGCACGTCGTAGTCGGGGTGGCGCATGCGCACCCACGCGTTGGCCATGTATCCCGCCTCGACCGGCTGGGTCGGCGTGCCCGGGTCCGGGAGGTGCGAGTCGATGACCCACTGGCCGTAGCGGCCCTGGATCTCGTCGAGCCCGAAGTAGCCGCCGATCTGGCCGTCCCGGTCGGGGCGCAGCGCGATGATGCCGCTGGAGTAGCGCCGCGAGGGCGCGTCACCGGTGTGCCCGTGCACGATGGCGTTCGCCCAGGAGCGGTAGATGTCGATGTCGTTGCCCGCGGAGTAGAGGTCCCAGCAACCCACACCGGGGGGCCGGGCGCCGATCTCGGAGAACCGCAGCCCCTTGGGGCTCGCGAACCACTCCATGTGCGTGGCCGACGTGCCGATCCCGAGCGCCTCGATCACTCGCGCGCCCATCTCACGCACGGCGCCGTAACCCTCGGCCTCGTCGATCCGGTTGGTGCTGACGAACATCGGTGAGATCCAGCGGGTGCGCATCGCCTCGAGGACGCCCGGGTAGTAGTGGCAGGCGAAGTCCATCTCGACGTGGCCGCCGACGGCGATGGTGTCGTAGAAGCCCTCGTGGCCCTCGATGAACTCCTCGACCGCGATCGATCCGGTGCCCTCCGCGCCATACCTCGCGAGCGCCGCATCGAGGTCGGTGTCGTTGTCCACGCGAGTGGTTCCTGCGGCGCCGGCGCCGGCCCGCGGCTTCAGGATGAGGGGGTAACCCACCCGCGCGGCGAAGTCCTTGACCTCGTCGGCCGAGTCGGCGCCGGTCGAGGCGGCGGTCGGCACCCCCGCCTCGCGCAGCGCCTGCTTCATCGACGGCTTGTCGCGGCACAGCCAGGTGGTGTGCACCGACGTGCCCGGTATGCCGGTCGCCTCCCTCGCCTGCGCGGCGGCCATGGTGTGCGCCTCGATCGTCGCCTCGAGGGCATCCACCCAGACCTGGTCCTGGATCCAGCGCACCGCGTCGGTGAGCGCGGCGACGTCGGTGACCGAGCCGATCTGGTGGTAGCGCGACATCCACCCGCGCAGCTCGTCGTCGAGGTAGTCGCCCGGCGTCTCGCCGATGCCGATGACGTTGGCGCCGACGGCAGCGAGCGCTCGCACGAACTCGCGCTGGTTGCTCGGGAAGTGCGGTTCGACGAAGATGATGTTCACGGGCCGAGCCTACTGATGCCTGCGCTCCGGGGCCTGCACGAACGCCGCATGGAGTCGGGCCCAGCCGTCAGGTGCTGTCGCCGCCCGCGTTGTCACCATGGCCCGGCAGCGTGGCCCGGTGGGCCCGCCAACGTTCGAGCAGGATCGGCATCTCCTTGCCCACGAACGCGAAGAACTCACGCGTCTCGTCGAGCCGGCGCCCCGCCGCGGTGTCCAGCCCGAGGGTCGAGGCGCCCTCGGCCATGGCGCGTTGCCAACCGTCGATGACGCCGTCCTTGTGCCCCAGCGCTTCGTACCAGACGTCGTCGCCGAGCGAGAAGACATCGCGCCGCGACCCGGGCTCGCGGGACCGCCGGATCATGTCCACCTGCTCGAGATAGCGCATTGCCCCCGAGACCGCGGCGGGGCTGGCCTGGAGCACCTCGCCGACCTCCGCGGCCGTCATCCGGGCGTCGTCGCTGGTGAGCACCGCGACGAAGGCGCGGGCCGCCATCCGCTGCATCCCGGCCGCGACCAGCTCCCCGCTGACACGCTCGATGACCGCTGCCCGGGCCTCGTGCTGGTCTCGTCGGGTCACGACGGCATCCTCTCGTGCCTTCACGACTGTCGCAAACTTCGGTAGTTTTTCAAAGTTCACAACTTCCTGAAATTAGAGTAGCGTCCTGTCCATGAGGACCGCAACAGCCAGCGCGGCCGTCGCCCCGGCGACGGGCACGGCCGCCATCGAGGTCTCGGGCCTCTCCAAGACGTTCGGGGCCACCCGAGCCCTCGACGACCTCGACCTCGAGGTCGCGACGGGCGAGGTCCACGGCTTCCTCGGCCCCAACGGCGCCGGCAAGTCCACCACCATCCGGGTCCTGCTCGGCCTGCTGCGTACCGACTCCGGCACCGTCCGGCTGCTCGACGGGGATCCGTGGCGTGAGGCCGCCGCCCTGCACCGTCGGCTCGCCTACGTCCCCGGCGACGTCAACCTCTGGCCGAACCTGTCCGGCGGCGAGGTCATCGACCTGCTAGGGCGGCTGCGCGGCGGGCTGGACGAGACCCGCCGGGCCGACCTGCTCGAACGTTTCGAGCTCGACCCGACCAAGAAGGGCCGCACCTACTCCAAGGGCAACCGGCAGAAGGTGGCGCTCGTGGCAGCCCTCGCGTCCGATGTCGAGCTGCTCATCCTCGACGAACCGACCTCGGGGCTGGATCCGCTGATGGAGAAGGTGTTCGAGGACTGCATCCAGGCCGAGCGCGCCCGCGGCCGGACGGTGCTGCTCTCGAGCCACATCCTCTCCGAGGTCGAGGCGCTGTGCGATCGGGTGAGCATCATCAAGGACGGTCACGTGGTCGAGGCCGGCACCCTGGCCGAGCTGCGGCACCTCACCCGGACCCGGGTGGAGACGACTCTGCGCGGACCCGTCCCCGATGACCTCGCGAGCGTCCCGGGCGTGCACGACCTGGTCGTCGACGGCTCCCGTCTGGTCTGCGACGTCGACACCACGTGGCTGGACGACCTGCTGCGCCGGCTCACTGCCGTCGGGGTGGAGACGTTGACTAGCTCGCCGCCGACCCTGGAGGAGCTCTTCCTGCGGCACTACGCCACCGACCTGACGGCTGCTTCGGCACAGACCCCGACATGAGTCACCCCACGAAGTTCTCCGCTCCGCTCCGATACTTCGCGGGGACCCCGACATGAGCACGGTGACGGCGCGGCGCCGGGCCTCTCGCCAGGAGGCCCGTTCACGGACCGGTGCCCGGGGGCGGGGCTCCGCACTGTCGGGCACCGGCACCATGCTGCGGCTGGTGCTCCGCCGCGACCGGATCATGCTGCCGGCCTGGATCCTGATCTTCGTGGCGAGCGCCTACGGCTCGGCATCGGCGACGGTCGGGCTCTACCCGTCGGTGGCGTCGCGTGTCTCGGCCGCGACGACGTCCAACGCGACGCCGGCCATCGTGGCCCTCTACGGCAAGGTCCTCGATCCCTCTAGCGTCGGTGGCCTGGCCACCATCAAGCTGACGGTCCTCGGCGCCGTCCTGGTCGCGGTGCTGATGATCCTCACCGTGGTCCGACACACCCGCGCCGAGGAGGAGGCCGGCCGGATCGAGCTGATGCGCGCCGGCGTGCTCGGCCGGGCCGCACCGCTCGCCGCCGCGCTGGTGGTCGCCGTGGGCGCCAGCGTCGTGCTGGGGCTGCTGACCGCCCTCGGCCTCGTGGCTGGTGGGCTCGACGTCGCCGGTTCGTTCGCCTTCGGGCTGTTGTGGGCGCTGGTCGGTATGTCGTTCGCGGCCGTGGCCGCGCTGCTCGCCCAGGTCACCGAGAGCACCCGCACGGCCACCGGTCTCGCGATGTCGGCGCTGGCCGTCGCGTTCGTCCTGCGCGCGCTGGGTGACAGCGCGCCGGAGGGCTCGTGGCGCGGTGGGCTGTCCTGGCTGTCGCCGCTGGGCTGGGGCCAGCAGCTGCGGCCCTTCGGCGACGAGCGCTGGTGGGTTGCGGTCGTGCCGCTCGCCTTCACTGCACTGGTCGCCGGGGGCGCCCACGCCCTCGTGGGTCGGCGCGACCTCGGCGGCGGGCTGGTCCGGCCGCGCCCGGGACCCGCCCGGGCCGCTCCCCGACTGCGCAGTCCGCTGGTGCTCGCCTGGCGGCTGCAGCGGGGTGGCTTCGCCGGCTGGCTGACCGGGTTCGTGCTGCTCGGGCTGATCCTCGGGGGGATGGCCTCGAGCGTCGGCGGGATGCTCGAGAGCGACGCCGCCCGCGACATGATCACCACGATGGGTGGGGTGGACGGGCTCACCGACGCCTTCCTCGGCACCGAGGTGGGGGTGGCCGGCCTGCTGGCCGCTGCCTACGGCATCTCGGCGACGTTGCGGTTGCGCTCGGAGGAGACGGCGCTGCGCGCCGAACCGGTGCTCGCCACGTCGGTGACGCGCACGGCATACGCGGCGAGCCACCTGGTGATCGCCTTCCTCGGCAGCGCGGTGTTGCTCGTCGGCATGGGCGTCGGGGCGGGCCTCACGCACGGAGCCGGCAGCGGCGACGTCGGCGGCGGGGTGGCGAGTCTGCTCGGCGCGGCCCTCGTGCGGCTGCCCGCGGTATGGCTGCTGGTCGGCGTCGCCGTGGCGCTCCACGGCCTGGCGCCGCGGTTGGTCCTGGGCGCCTGGGTGGCCCTGGTGGCCTCGATGTTGCTGGGCGAGTTCGGCGCCGTCCTGGGCCTGCCGGAGTCGGCGCAGCAGCTCTCGCCGTTCACGCACATCCCGTCGCTGCCCGGCGGTGAGATGGCCTGGATCCCGGTGGTGGTGCTGACGGTGATCGCGGTCGCGCTCACCGCTGCCGGGATCGCCGGCTACCGCCGCCGCGACCTCGCCTGACCCGCGAGGAATCATCGCGAGGTTTCGGCCCCCAGGAGGGCGCGGAACCTCACGATGATTCCTCACGCGGTGGGGGCGTGGTGGGTGCGCTGCGGCTGGGGGAGTGCGAAGGGGCGGCACCCGTGACGGGTACCGCCCCTTCGTAGTGCTGCGAGCGGTCAGGCGCGCGACTCGGGAGAGTCTCCCTCGCCGGGGGTCGCGTCGGAGGCGGTGTCGGCGGGAGCGTCGGCAGCGGTCCCCGCGGTGCCGGTGGTCGTCGTGGACGCGCCGGTCAGGTTGGGGTCGACCGGACGGATCCCCGCGTCGCTCGGGCTGTCACCGGGCGACGGCGTGGTCGGCTCCGAGAGCGGCGTCGCCCACGGGTCCTCCTTCGGCTCCTTCTTCTTCATGAAGGCAGCGGCGGCAGCGGCTCCCGCTGCCAACAGACCGAGGAAGATCAAGAAGCCACCCTGCTTGCGGCGCTTCTTGCGCTTGCTGGGCCTGCCGGCAGCCTCGCTCACCGCTTCGACGGCCGACTGGCTCTGGGCGGCGGCCTCCCTGCTCGCGGTGGCGACCGCTTCCTGGATCTTGGGCAGCAGGTCCTCGACGATCCGGTCACGAGCAGCGTCGATCTTCGGTCCGAGCTGGTCCACCGCGGACTCGATCTTGGGTCCGGCCGACTCGAAGCTCCGTTCGAGGCCCTTCTCCACCCGGGGCTTGGCCCACGCCTTCGCGTGCTCGGCACGAGGCTTGCTCCACTCGAGGGCGGCCTCGGCGTGCGGCTTGGTCCAGTCGCGCGCGGCTTCGGCCCGGGGCTTGCTCCATTTGTATGCGGCCTTGGCCCGGGGCTGCCCCCACGAACGGGCCGACTCCGCGGCCGGGACGACCCGATCACGCAGCGCCGACGTCACGGAGCTCGCGCTGGCGGCAGCCTGCTCCTGCGCCTTCTCGGTCTTGCTCTTCTGACGGAACACGAGTCCTCCTGATTGATGATCTCGTCGGTCCTTACCCATCTTGCACTGTCTCAGCCACCCACGACCACCTGGTCCCCCGTGCCCCGCCGTCGGCGCGGACCGGTCCCGTGCCCGATGCAGGGGCGGCACCGCGGCCCGTGAAAGGATGGCGCCATGAATGCCACCCTTCACACGAACCACGGCGACATCAACGTCGAGCTGTTCCCCCAGGCCGCTCCCAAGACCGTCGAGAACTTCGTCGGTCTCGCCACCGGCGAGAAGGACTACCGCGACGACGCCGGCCGCACCAACCCGACGCCGTTCTACGACGGGTTGACCTTCCACCGGATCATCCCCGGCTTCATGATCCAGGGCGGCTGCCCCAAGGGCATCGGCACCGGCGGACCGGGCTACGCCTTCGATGACGAGATCAGCCCCGACAAGGACTTCACGTCGCCCTACATGCTCGCCATGGCCAACGCCGGCAAGCAGAGGGGCCGGGGGACCAACGGGTCGCAGTTCTTCATCACCGTGGGCGCCACCACCTGGTTGCAGGGCAAGCACACCATCTTCGGCGAGGTCGCCGACGGCCCGAGCCGCGAGGTGGTCGACAAGATCGCCGCCGTCGCGACCGGCGCGCAGGACCGGCCGGTGGAGCCGGTCGTCATCAACAGCATCACCGTCGACCAGGGCTGAGCCAGCCCTCCGCATCCGGCGGGCCACCGCTCACCGCCGGATCACCCACCCACCCGGATGCCGGAGACTAACCGCATGACCAACCCCGCGGCGCCCCAGCAGGCCCCGACCTGCCCTCGGCATCCCGACCGCGTGTCCTACGTCTCCTGCCAGCGGTGCGGCCGGCCGACGTGTCCCGAGTGCCAGCGACCGGCCGCAGTCGGCATCCAGTGCGTCGACTGTGTCCGGGAGGGCCAGCGCGGCACTCGTATGGCGCGCACGCAGTTCGGCGGCCGGGTCACCGACGGCGACCCGATCGTCACCAAGGTGATCATCGGGATCTGCGTCGCGGTGTGGATCGGCCAGCTGGTCTGGCCGCGCGTCACGGCCGAGATGCAGTTTGTCCCGGTGCTCGGCGACACCGAGCCGTGGCGGTTCCTCACGGCGGCGTTCGTGCACGCGCCGTCGGTGCAGGACTTCTGGCACATCGGCTTCAACATGTACGCCCTGTGGATCATCGGGCAGTACCTCGAGCCGCTGCTCGGGCGCACGCGCTACGTCGCCATCTACCTGATCAGCACCGTCGGCGGCTCGGTCGGCTACGAGCTGCTCGCCTCGACCCCGAACAGCATCGCCGACTACGCCCGCACCGGGTGGTTCACCCCGACCGTCGGCGCCTCGGGGGCCATCTTCGGGCTCTTCCTGGTGCTGTTCATCCTCAACCGGCACCTGGGACGGGCGACCGGCGGCATCCTGGTGCTGCTGGTGATCAACGCGGTGATCGGCTTCACCATCCCGAGCGTCGCGTGGCAGGCGCACCTCGGCGGCGCGGTCACCGGCGCCCTGTGCGCTCTCGTGGTCACGGCGGCGGCCTCCCCGGGCCGCCGGGTCTGGCAGTGGGCCGGGCTCACCGGGGTCCTCGCGCTGGTGGTCGTGCTGGCGATGGTGCGCTACGCGACCGTGCAGCTGCCCTTCGTGGTCGTGCACTGACCTGCGGCCGCTGACCGCGAGTTACACCGTTGTGGTTTGTCCCCAGCCTGGGGACAAACCTGTGGACAACTCCGTTTCACGGGTCTGGTGGGCACCGACGGTTGCCGGTTTCGCAACTCGCGCTGGCACTACCCGTGCGCGCGAGGGGCTGTGACGGCGTGTCGCGGTCACCTCGCCGGCCTGTGCCAGCGTGGGTTGCGGATTCACCGGGTGTCGGTGAGCGGACGCCGTGCCGGGAGCGGACGGCATACGGGCTGAAGCGGACCGGAAGAGCCCGGTCAGCGCCAGCGGGTGGTCATGAAGAAGCCGGCCATCAGCAGGGCGAAGCCGATCAGCAGGTTCCAGTTGTTCAGGCTGCCGATGGGGAAGGATCCCTGGGTGATGTAGAAGACGACGATCCAGACCAGCCCGATGACCATGAGGCCGACCATGACCGGGAGGAACCACGGCGGGTTGGGCCCGAGGGCCTTGGCCTTGCGGGCGGCAGCCGACTCGGCCTGGGCCCGGCGTTTGCTGGACTGCTCGGCCTTCGGCCGGCGCTTGGACTCGGGCACCGGGTGCTCCTTGCTCGACGTAGAGTTGTCCCTAGCGTAAGGGGTCCGCGTGCGGGAGGGCGGCACCACCCGGTCGCCGACGCGGCCGCAGCGACGACAGCGGCGAAGATGGAGCGGAGCGATCCTGCCGCCGAGGAGTGCGGCAGGAGGGACGGCGGAGTGGGTATGGCGACGGGGCGAGGCGGCAGGGGCCGGATCGGGCCGTGGCGCGCCCTGCTCCCGGTCGTCTGGGTCGTCGCCGGGGTGCTCTTCGGCACCAGCGCCAGCGTCTCCCAGGGCACCGACCTGCGACCGGGGCCGGCCGACCTCGCCGACGTGATCCGCGGACAGACGCAGCGGGTCGAGGCGCAGGCCAAGGCCGTGCAGCAGCTACGCGACCAGGTCGATGCGCTGACCGCCGAGGCCGCTCCGGGCAACCGCAGCGTCAAGAAGCTGCAGAACCAGATCGACGACCTCGCCCCGACGGTGGGCACCGAGGCGGTCACCGGCCCCGGCATCTCGGTGACGCTCGACGACGCCCACCGTGACGCGGCGTCGCTGCCGGAGGGCTACACAGCCGACGACATCGTGGTGCACCAGCAGGACGTGCAGGGGGTCGTGAACGCGCTGTGGTCCGGTGGTGCCGAGGCGATGATGCTGATGGACCAGCGCGTCATCGCCACCAGTGCGGTGCGCTGCGTCGGCAACACCCTGATCCTGCAGGGCCGGGTCTACTCGCCGCCCTTCACGATCAAGGCGATCGGTGACGTGCAGGGCATGCAGCAGGCCCTCGACACCAGCCAGAGCGTGTCGATCTACCGCGAGTATGTCGACCTGCTGGGCCTTGGCTACCAGGTCGACCAGTCCCACCTGACCTTCCCGGCCTACGAGGGCTCGCTCGAGCTGGGCCACGCGCAGGCGGCTCGATGAGTCACCCCACGAAGTTCTCCGCTGCCCTGCCACCCCACGAAGTTCTCCGCTGTCCTGCGCTCCGATACTTCGCGGGGACCCCGACATGACGCAGGTGCGGCGGGCTGCCGGTGTCCTCGGCGAGCTGCTGATCACGGCCGGTGTGCTGGTGCTGCTCTTCGTCGTGTGGCAGCTGTGGTGGACCGACGTCACGGCCGGCCGGGAGCAGGCGCGGACCGTCACCTCCCTCGAGCAGCAGTTCGACCGGTCCGGGCTGCCCGACCGGCCCGTGGTCGCGTCGGGTGCGACCGGGTCGGCACCGTCGACCTCCGCCCCGGCCCCGACGGCCCGGAAGGACCCGCTGGTCACATTCTCGGGTGTCCCGAAGGGCAAGGCCTTCGCCATCATCCGCGTCCCCCGCTACGGGTCCGACTACGCCCGGCCGATCCTGCAGGGCACCGGCACCGACATCCTGCAGCAGGGGGTCGGCCACTACGTCGGGACGGCGATGCCCGGCCAGGTCGGCAACTTCGCGATCGCGGGCCACCGGACGACCTACGGGCGTCCCTTCCACGACATCGACAAGCTGCAGCGGGGAGACGTGGTGATCATCGAGACCAAGCAGGACTACTTCGTCTACCGGGTGCGACGCCACACCATCGTCCGGCCGTGGCAGACCGACGTGATCGCGCCGGTGCCGCAGCACACCGGTGAGCAGCCGAGCGCGCGATGGCTGACCATGACCTCCTGCCACCCCAAGTACAGCGCCGCCTATCGCTACATCAGCTTTGCCAAGCTCGCCGAGAAGGTGCCCCGCGGCAAGGGCCTGCCCAAGTCGCTGCTGGAGGTGAAGGGCTGATGTATGCCGCGTTGTGGCGCCTGGTGCCCGGTCCGTGGCCGGTCAAGCTGCTCGCCATGGTCCTGCTGGCAGCCGTGGTGGTGGCGATCTGCTTCGTCTGGGTCTTCCCCGCCGTGGCGCCCCTGATGCCGTTCAACGGCAACACGGTGGGACAGTGAGCAGGTGACCAGGGTTCTCGTCGTCGACAACTACGACAGCTTCGTGTTCACCATCGTCGGCTACCTGCAGCAGCTCGGTGCGCAGTGCGAGGTGCTGCGCAACGATGCGGTCGGGCCGGCCGATGCGGCCGAGTTCGACGGGGTCCTGGTGTCGCCTGGCCCGGGCACTCCCGAGGAGGCCGGGGTGTCCATCGCGATGATCGAGGGGTGCGCCGAGCGGGCCCAGCCGATGCTGGGGGTCTGCCTCGGGCACCAGGCGCTCGGCGTCGTCTTCGGCGCGACCGTGGGCCGGGCGCCCGAGCTGCTGCACGGCAAGACCTCGACCGTGGAGCACGACGGCACCGGCGTGCTCGCCGGGCTGGAGTCACCCTTCACGGCGACGCGCTACCACTCGCTGACGATCGAGCCCGCGACCCTGGCGAGCCCGCTGCTGGTCAACGGCCGCACGGCGTCGGGCGTGGTCATGGCGGTGCGGCACGAGTCACTGCCGCTGCACGGCGTGCAGTTCCACCCCGAGAGCGTGCTGACCCACGGCGGGCACCGCATGCTGGCCAACTGGCTGGTGACCTGTGGCCTCCCGGACGCGGTCGAACGCTCCGCCGGGCTGACCCCGCTGGTGCACGACGCGGCCGGTATGGCGCGACTCACCGGATCATCCCCAGCCTGACTCGCAGGCAGGTCAGCCCTGCGGGACGTGCGGCTTGACCGGTGGGGGCCCGCCGCCGTTGCCCCCGCCGCCGTTGCCCTTGCCGGTCGTCCTGGAGGCCGTGGCGGTGCTCGACGTCGGTGAACTGGAGGTCGTGGTGGCCGTGGAGCTGGTCTGGGTGGGGGGCGACGTGGTGGTCGACGACGGCGGGGTGACCGTCACGGTCGCCGTCGTCGGCGGCGCCTGGGACACGAGCAGGCTGATCTCGGTGCCGACGGCAACCTTCTTGCCCTCGTGGTCCTGCCGGATGACCTCGTCCGGGTTGATGTCCTGCTCGATCTGGTAGCTCACACTGGCCTTCAACCGCAATGCCGCCAGGATGTTGCGGGCCTCGGCCTCCGTCTTGCCGACGACGCTCGGCACCGTGACCTTGCCACTCGCGACCTTGAGCAGCACCGTCGACTTGGCCGGCACCGCACCGGGACCAGGATCGGTCTCGACGACCTTGCCCTTGGCCATCGTGGGGTCGTCGTCGGTGAACTCCGACTTGGTCTTGAGCCCCAAGCCGGTGAGGACCGACTTGGCATAGGACTGCGACTGGCCGCGCAGGTCGGGGATGGTCACGCTGTCCGGACCCGTCGACACGACGATCGTGACGTCGGCGCCCTGGTCGAGCATCGTGTTGACCTTGGGGTTCTGGTCCACCACCTGTCCCTCGGCAGCGGAGTTGGCCTTGTGCTTCACCACCGGATGCAACTCCGCCCCGGTGAGCGCCGACTTGGCCTGCGCCTCGGTCCGGCCGATCACATAGGGCACTGAGACCTGGGGAGGTGTGTCGTCCTTGTTGTTGTTCATCAGGGTCATCCCGGCGTAGGCGATGACACCGAGCACGGCCAGGGCCGCGAGGGCCAGCACGACGTAGACGCCCCGGTGGCGTGGCTCGTCGCCGTGCAGGGGGATCTCCGCGGTGTCGTCCGGGTGCGCCGGAGGGCGCGGGGGCCGTGCGTCCGCGGCGCCGCCGGCACCCGAGGTCGCCGCCCTCCTTGCCGGCAGTGGCGCCGGAATCGGCCTGGGCATGGGCCTTTTCGGGATCCTGTCGATCATCC